>JBBINO010000068.1:0-14164 GCA_037443845.1 Acidobacteriota bacterium | reverse complement strand
ATCTTTTCGCGCGCGAGGGCGCGGCCGGAGGAAAGGTTATGGCGGAGTTTTATCCCAACAATTTTGGAGGCCTTCCACCAGAGCTTTCTTCTCTGGAGAGCTCCAGGTACGTCATTCTTCCGATTCCCTACGAGGTCACCACCTCTTACCAGAAGGGCACGAAGTTCGGTCCCAGGGCCATCATCGAGGCATCCAGAAACATGGAGCTTTATGACGAGGAGGCCGGCTTCGAGCCTTGCGAGGCGGGAATCCATACCTCCGATGATCTTCTTTTTCATTCCACGGCTCCCAAGGACATGGTAAGAACCGTCGAGGAGGCCGTCGGCTCGTTCGTCTCAAAGGGTAAATTCGTCATCAGCCTGGGGGGCGAGCACAATCTAAGCTTCCCGGCCTTTCTGGCCCACAAATCCCGCCATAAAGACTTGGGCATCCTTCAGATTGACGCCCACGCCGATTTGCGCGCGAGCTACGAGGGAACCCCCTTCAACCACGCCTGCGTGATGAGGAGGATCGTCGGCTCGGCGGCTGGGATCGCTCAAGTGGGGATAAGGTCGCTCTGCAAGGAGGAGGCGGATTTCTTGAAGGCTCGCAAGAAAAAGTGGCCCGTCCTCTGGTCGAGGGAGTGCCAGGAGGGTGAGGCGTGGATGGACAGGGCGCTTGCCGCGCTGCCGGAGAAGGTCTATCTTACCGTTGACCTTGACGGATTCGACCCTTCGCTCGTGCCCTGCACCGGCACGCCGGAGCCAGGTGGATTGCAGTGGTACCCGGTCTTGCGGCTGCTCAAGAGGTTCTGCGAAGAAAAGACCGTGGTTGGAATGGACGTGATGGAACTCGCCCCCGACAGAGTCCACTTCGCCAGCGACTTCCTCGCCGCCCGCCTGATTTACAAGGTGATTTCATACCTGGAGGCTCCGCGCCGTAAGGCCTGACGCGAACCGCGCACCGGAGCGAAGGCGGCAGTTGTTTAGCGCAAGCGGAAATGCCCGCCGGCGCCTTATTCATCCCCCTTTCCGCTTCAACGCGGCTCGTGCCGCTTGGCGGCGGACGGCGAAAAGCAGCGCATCAATGGTGAAAGGCTTCTCGACGAATTCGCTGGCGCCTAGGGAGCGGGCCATTTCCACGTCCTCCGCCCGGCTTTTGGCTGAGAAGACGATGACGTAGGGCGCCTCCCCCTTGGAAAGAGCCATCAGAGAACTCAGAACCTCGAAGCCGTCAATATCGGGCAGCCTCAGGTCCAGAAGAATGACGTCCGGCTTGTGCTGGGCGACCATGGGCAGGACGGCTTGCCCCCTCGCCGCCTCGATGACTTCAAAGCCGTCCGCCTTTATGATGAAGGCGGCCATCTCGCGAAGGTCCTGGTTGTCCTCGCAAACAAGAACGACTTGTTTTTCCCGCGTCAAGCCGTCTCCGTTTTCAGGCCCCTGGCCAGAAGCTCCCTTAAAGCAGTGCGTGGCTCCAGGTCTTCGAAAAGGATCCTCTCGATTACGAAGGTGATCGGCATCTCCACGCCGTGCTTTCTTGCCAGCTCGGCCACCGACCTAGTCGTGGCAACGCCCTCCGCCACCATTTTCATCGAGGAGAGGATCTGGCCAAGCTTCTCGCCCTTCCCCAGCCTAAACCCGACGCCCCTGTTGCGGCTCTCGCTGCCAGTGCAAGTCAAGACGAGATCCCCGATGCCCGAAAGGCCGGAAAATGTCCCCGGCTCCGCCCCTAGCGCCACGCCCAGACGGACTATTTCCCTCAGCCCGCGTGTGATTATGGCGGCGCTGGCGTTGGGACCGAAGCCCAGGCCGGCAGCCACGCCGCAGGCCAGGGCGATGACGTTCTTGACCGCCCCGCCCAGTTCGACGCCGGTGCGGTCACCGCTGACGTAGCCCCTGAAGTGTCCTTGAGAAAAAAGGCTCTGGGCCTTGCGGGCGCGCGCCTCGTCGCTGCACGCGAAGACGACCGCTGTCGGGTCGCCCTTGCAAAGGTCAACAGCGAAGGAGGGTCCGGAGAGAGCCACTACCGGGGCGTTTGCCTTTGGAAGCGTCTCCTCCAGTATGGCGCTCGGAGACATGTAGGTCCCGTTCTCAATGCCCTTTGAGGCGGAGACGACGACCGCGCCTTCGGGACAGGCGGGGCCTATTTTTGACCAGAGGCTCCTGAGGTGCTGGGTGGGGACGACTGAGACCCAAAAGTCCGCCTGAAACGGCGGCGCAAGCGGATCGTTGAAGAGTTCCAGCTCTTGAGGAATGGGAAAACCCGGCAGGAAGTCGGGGCTGACTCGCCGGTTCGAGAGCGTTTCGAATTGATCCTCCTCGAAAACCCAAAGGGCCGTCCGCGCGTTGCACTTGGCCAGGTGGAGGGCCAGTGCCGTTCCCCACGAGCCCGCTCCCCAGATGATGACGCTGGAGTTTTCAACCATTTGCTTCCTCCATCGGCCGGTCGTTTCTCGGGTCGTGATTTTTCTCCCCGAGGCGTGGCTCTTGCTTTCGGATCATGTTCCGGATGTTTCGATGGTGGCGAATAACCAGCAGAAGGGCCACGCAGAGCCCGGCCCAGCACGTGGGAAGGTCGTACCAGCCCAAGAACGCGTGAAGGAGGAAGAGAGAGGCTCCAAAGGCCAGCGAGCCGCAGATGGAACCGAGCGCGACGAGCCGGGTGAAGCCTATTACCACCGCGAACACGGCGCTCCCGCAGAAGGCGGCGGCCGGAGAGATGAATATGAAGGCTCCGAAACCCGACGCGATGCCCTTGCCGCCCCTGAATCCTATGTAGACCGGGTAGCAGTGGCCAAGAACGGCCGCGAAGCCTCCGGCCGGAATCATCCAGGGGGCGCCGCCCAAGTATCGGCAGCAATTGACGGCCAGGGCGGCCTTGCCGAAATCGAGCGCCAGCGTCAGCGCGCCCCATAACGGCCCCTGGGTTCTCAGGACGTTGGTGGCCCCTATGTTTCCCGAGCCTTCTTGCCTTATGTCGCAGCCGGTTCGCCATTTGGTGAAAAGGTAGCCGAACGGAATGGCCCCAAGCAGGTAGGACCCCAATAGCAGAAGAATGTCAAATGACCTCATTAGACTGTCCCCATTGGACATTTGGTGAGCAAAGTATGCACGGCGCCAGAGGGGCGAAGCTCGGATGAGAATAGCGCCAGCTCGTTGGCCTGGAACGTCCCGCACTCGAAGTCTTTGAGCGATTGGATTGCCGCCGCCAGCGCCGGCGCGCGGCAGGGCCCGCGGAAACGGCACAGCGTGACGTGCGGAGTGAAAGGCCTGGACTCCCTTGGAATGCCTGCCTCTTCGAGGCGTAACTCGACTGACCGGGCGAGCGCGGCGAGGCTGTCGCCGCCATTGGAGATTCCGGCCCAAATCACGCGCACCGCGCCCGGGTGGCCGAAGGCGCCGGCGCCCTTGACCGTGATTTCAAAGGGCGGCGATTCCAGGCAGGCGGTGGCCACGGCCGCGCCCACCCTGGGTATTTCTTCGCGAGACAGCTCCTCGAAGAATTTGAGCGTAAGGTGAATCTGGCCAGGAGGAACCCACTTTGCGCCTCTCGCCGCCGGTTGCAGCCTTGCGGCCAAGCCACCGAGGGCCGATTTCATCTGTTCCGGAAATTCAAGGGCGAGGAAAGCGCGCACTATGGATCCCCCGTTTGCAATCGTAGCAGCCCCAGTGGCCTTTGGCAACGTCAGTCAATTTCTATCCAATTCCCCTTCGCCGCGCCGCTTTGCGGAAGCGGTTCGCGCGGCCGCCTCTCTGACGCCGCCGCGAACAACCCGCCCAGCGCGGGGTGGCGCAACAAGTAGGCCCCCCCAGCCGCGCGGCGGCACAGCCCGGCCTCTTCCATCCAGACGAGGTAGGAACGCGCGGCGCCGGAAGTGACGCCCAGCCGCAGCGCAAGGCCGGAGGCGCGGGCTTCGCCTTCGCTTGCCATCATGGCGCCAGCCACCGCAAGAACCGAGGTAGCCCTGGCTTTGGCCACGCCGGTCTCCCACTCGAGGCGAAGGTGGGCTCGAATCGCGGCATCGTCACCAACAAGCCTGGCGTAAAGAGGAGGGATGCCCCCTGCGGGCTCCATTTCGGCCCATCCCGCGAGCCGGCCCCACTTTCGCGCCGTCTCGATAACCTTTGGAAATGTTCTCGGAAAACGGGCGCAGACCACCACTCCGTCACCGGGCAGGCGGTCTTTCGCCTGCTGCTCTTTCTTTGCCGGCGAATTTCGGCGCTTCAGGTCCAGCAGCGCTTCGCCGCCCCAGAGAACGGCAATCCGGGGCCGGTTTTGAGCCCCCGCGCCAGCGGCGTCCAAGGAGGATGGAAGACCCAGGCCGAGGTCGAACGCTCCCGGAGCCTCGGGCCGCCTTTGGACCTCGCTGAGCAATTCATGTTCCGGCACGTCCCATCCGTAGTCGAGCCTGAGCACGAACCACTTTTTGCCGTCCCACCGGGTGAAGCCTTCCAGCCCCATGGCTACAAAGTAGTCCTTTCAAGTGTTAATGTCAAGTGACATGCCACCCTAGCACCGAGCTTGATTCAAAGCAATCAGCCGCACCCCGGCGCCCGATTCCATGGCGTTCCCGGGATACTCGCGCCCAGAAGCCGCCAAACGTGATATCCTTGTCGGCCGGAGGGAGTAATGCGCGTGACGTTCCTGGGGACCGGCACCTCCACCGGAGTGCCTCTCATCGGATGCGGCTGCAAGGTATGCTCTTCATCAGACCCGAGAAACAACCGGATGAGGCAGTCCATTTGGATTCAGCACCAGGGCGCCTCGGTGCTGATAGACACCTCCAGTGATTTTCGACAGCAGGCGCTTCGGTTCAAAATTAGAAAGATAGACGCAATCCTCTACACCCACCACCACGCCGACCACATTTTCGGCCTTGACGACACCAGGGTCTTCGCCTACCGCCAGCGCGCCGCGATACCGATATTCGGAACGGCGGAAACTCTCGACGGGATTCAGAAGACCTTCTGGTACGCCTTCGCCGACATACCGGAGGGTGGCGGGCGGCCAAAGGTAGCCCCCGTGGTGATAGACGGCCCATTCGATTTGCTCGGCTTGCGCGTCGTGCCTCTCGCGGGGGACCACGGCTTCATGCCGGTGACCGGCTATAGGATGGACGGCTTTGCCTACCTCACCGACTGCAAGCTGGTCCCGCCAAAAACCATCGAGGCGCTGGGCGGCCTCGACGTTCTGGTCATTAACGCCCTGCGCTACAGCCCGGAACATCCGACGCACATGACGGTCGGGGAGGCCCTGGCGGTTGTCGAAGCGGTCCGCCCCCGCCGCACCTTCTTGATTCATATGGGACACGAACTTGAATATTCGGAGCTTGCCGAGACTCTCCCCCCGGGAGTGGAACCGGCTTACGACGGGCTCGGCCTGGAAATCAAACAACAAAAGGAGAATGTCAAATGACATCTAGCCCAACAATCCCAGTCTATCCAGACCTGCAGGGCAAACGCGTCCTCGTTACGGGCGCTTCCAGCGGAATCGGTCTCGCCTGCGCCAAGGCGCTCGCCCGTTCAGGCGCCCTGGTTGCGGCCCAGTACCGCAACGGCAAAAACGCGGTTGAAGAGGCTGAGAAGGAATTTGCCGGAAGAATTTTTAAGGTCCGGGCCGACTTGTCGGAGGAGAGAGGTTGCATCAAAGCCGCCAGCGAATCGGCGAAGGAGCTGGGAGGGCTTGACGCGCTGGTTCATTCGGCCGGGATATGGACCGACGGTCCCATAAGAAGCATGACCAGAGAGACGCTTGAAACCATCTTCAAAACGAACACCTTCTCTTCTTACTACCTGAGCCGGGAGGCGTACAAGCACGTCAAGCGCGGCAGCCTGATTTTTATCGGGAGCACCGCCGGCCAGAGGGGAGAGCCCGGTCATTCACATTACGCCGGCAGCAAAGGGGCGCTGCAGTCAATGGTCATGTCTCTCGCGCAGGAACTGGCCCCCTCGATAAGGGTGAACCTCGTCTCTCCCGGCTGGGTCCGCACTCCGATGAGCGAGGAGGCGCTGCGTTCGAGGGAAAGGTCCATCGTCTCGGCCGTTCCGCTCAGGCGCGTAGCCGAGGCGGATGACGTCGCGGCGGCCGTCCTTTTCCTGGCGAGCCGCTCAAGCCGCCACTTGACCGGGGTTGACATCTGCTGCAGCGGCGGGGCGCTGCTTCCGATGCCAAGGGGCTAGGAGGAGATATTCTTCAAGATGTCGCGAGGCAACATCGTGGCCGGCTGCCGTCGCGGGGCCAGCCCGAAGCCGAGCGTTTTTCAACGGCCTGCCAAGCTCCTCCACGGCGCCTTTCTCGATGGCGCCGTTCCGGCGCCGTGGCAAAAGGCAACGCGCTACTTGGCGGCTGGCAGATAGAGCCTGAAGGTGGCGCCAGGCCCGGGCTTGTTATTGTACGCCTCGATCCGCCCACCATGGTCCGTGGCGATCCTCTCCGCGAGCGCCAGCCCCAGACCGCAAGCGTCTTCTCGGGTAGTGAAAAACGGGGAACAAAGGCGGCTCGCCGATTCCTCGCTGAACCCAGGCCCCTTGTCCCGAACCTCGAAGACAGCCCAATCGCCCTCCTGGCGAAGAGCCACCTCGACGCTGGCGGGCGCCGGCGAAAAAAACAGGGCGTTGTCGAGCATTTGGTAAAAGGCCTGCCGCACGCGAGCCGGGGATATGAGCGCGACCAGCGGCTCCTTGCGGGCGTCGAGGCTCACGCTGGCTCCGTCGTGGCCGGGAAAAATTCTCGTCGCGGAGACGACCTCGTGAACGAGCGGCACCAGGTCGGTCGGCCCGCGGGGAGCGTTCTCGTTCTCTCCCAAAAGCACGAGGTCGTTCATAAGCTTCGCCAGCCGCTGGCCCTGCTGGCGCAGCACGTGAAGGAAGGCGGAGACGTCGCGGTCCCCATGAAGCTTGTTCTGCAAAGCTTCGAGGGTCGCGAAGATGGCCATTAGCGGGCTCGAAATCTGCCTGGCGAAGCCGCGGCTGAGGTTGCCCATCATTTCCCGGCGCTGGAAGGCCGATATTTGATCCTCCATCTTTACCTTCTCGGTCACGTCAACGGCTAGGCCCAGAATCTCCGCCCTTCCGTTATCGTTCTGGACCCGTTTCTCGAAAATGTCCAGCATCCTGGGCGCGCCGTCCTTGCGGCTGACCTCCAGGCGGTAAATCCCGGATTCCCTTTCATTTTTCTGAATGCTCGCGGCTATCAGTTCCGCCTCGGCATTCACGGGATTGCCGGTTCTTATCGGCTCATGAAGCGAGCCGAAGAACTCCGGCGGATATCCTGTCACGGCCTCAATGCTTTTTGAGATATAGGTCCATGCTCCCGTCCCCGCATCTTGGACGTAGAAGTAAACGCCGGGGAGCTGGTCCAGAATGAAGCGCATTCTCGCTTCGTTTTCGCTCAGCGCCTCGCCCGACTGCACTTCCTTCGTCACGTCAACGTCAACGAGAAGAACCTCCGTGGCGCCGCCCTGGGCGATAGCCGGGAAAACGGTCGAAAGAAGCCACCTGCCCCCCTCTCTGGAACCGTGGCGCCAGGTCTTCGGCTGGCTTCCCTGGCCTTCGTCCCAGGCGGCTTTGACCAGCATCTCGGCTTCAGCCAGTCTCGCCGCGTCCTGGAGAATCTCCGAGAGGGCCGGCCCGGGTGGCGCTTCCATCACGACGTTGTACAGCTCCTTGGCGGCGGCGTTGCAGTGGACCATCCTGCCGTCCCGCCCGAAGCCCATGATGGAGACCCTCGGCATCTGGTCTATGATCGCCTTGAAAAGAGCCCGGGCCTCGCGAAGCTCCAGTTCGGCCCTCACGCGATCGCTCACGTCGCGCGCGATCAGTATGAGCCCCTGGCCGCTCGGCAGCGGCGTGCAGGAGGCCTCCATCTCGAACGGGGAGCCGTCATCGCGGCGCCCGACGAGGTGGCCTGACCAGGTGTGCTCGCCGGCCTCGTCGCAACACGTGGTCTGTATGTAACGGGCCCACTCGGGCTCGAAGAGGCTCGCCCAAAGCCGCCCCGCGAGCTGCGATCCAGAGCGGAGGCCGTACATCTTGGCGAAGGCGGTATTTGAGAACGATATCAGGCCGTCCCGGCCGAAGATAACCACTCCGTCAACGGCGGCTTCCGCGACGAGCCTTAAGGCCGAAAGTTCCCGGATCTCGTTTTCCATAGGAACGGCTCCAGCTTGCTTCAGCGGCCCGTGACCTTGGCGAGCGCCTTGAGAAAGCGGTCGTTGCCCTCTTTCGTGAAGAGCGTCACCCTGATGGAGTTGGGAAAGCCCCACCCTTCCATCGGCCTGATGATCACGCCCTCCATGAGGAGCTTATTGTAGCATTCCGAGGAGGCCATGGGGACGTCAACCAGGAGGAAGTTGGTCACGGAAGGGGTGTAGGAGAAGCCCATCTTGGACAATGCCGCGCAGGCCCGCTTCATCTCCCTATCGTTCGACTCGGCCACCATGGTTACGAAATCTCGGTCTTCGAGCGCCGCTATGGCCGCGACCTGGGCTATCGAGCTGGTGTTGAAGGGCGAGCGCGCCTTGTGAAGAATGGCGATGAGATCCTTGTGGCCAAAGCCGTAGCCCACCCTGAGGCCGGCCAGGCCGTAAGCCTTCGCGAATGTCCCTAGGACGAGAAGGTTCGAATGGAGGCCGAGAAGGCCGTTCGCCGAACGATAATCAGGGGCCTTGACGAACTCCTTATAGGCTTCGTCAATGACTACCAGGACGTCGTCCGGGACCTCGTCGAGCAGCTTCTCCACCATCGAGGCCGTGTTGTAAGTTCCGGTAGGGTTGTTTGGATTGGCGACCAGGACCATCTTGGTCTTGGCATCCACCGCCTTGGCCATGGCCCTAAGGTCGTGCGTCCTGTCTTTCATCGGGACCTCGCGAGCCTCGGCGTTCATCGCGAGCGTGGCGATTCTGTACATGGTGAAAGAGCCGTGGCTCATCACCACGTTGGTCCCCGGTACCAAAAGAGCCTTCGCGGCAATTTCGATGAGCTCCACCGAACCGTTTCCGAGGATGATCTGGTCCTGTCCCACGCCGTAATGGCGGGAAAGAGCCTGGCAGAGGTAGAAGCCGCTGCCTTCGGGATAAATGTGGACGTTGTCCAGAAAGCCGCGCGCGGCTTCCAGCGCCTTTGGCGATGGACCGAAAGGATTTTCGTTGGAAGCCATCTTGACGGTGTTGGTGAGCCCGAGCTCTCTCTCGACCTCCTGGACCGGCTTCCCCGGAACGTACGGGGTCAGGTTCTTGATGTGAGGCGGAGCCTCTATCTTCATCTTCACGTCTTTTCTCCCCCGGCGCCGGCCCCGAGGCCGGCCGCCGCTCGCAGCGCTTCGGCCTCCTGGCGCTCAAGCTCGCGCCACTGGCCCGGCTTCAACGCGCCCACCAGCAACGGTCCCATTGCGACCCGCTTCAGTTTTATGACGGGATGCTCTATCCTGAAAAACATCTCCCGCAACTGGTTCTTGCGGCCCTCGCTCATCTTGACTTCAAGCCACGTATGCTTCGTCTCTCTCGAAGGAACCTTCTTGATCTCGATGGGCAGCGTGCGCTTTCCTTCTATCACGATCCCGTGCTTGAGCTTCTCCAGCGAAGCCGGATCGGGCGCGCCCTTGACCTTGAGGTGGTAGACCTTCTGCACCTTGAACCGGGGATGGAGGAGGCGGAAGGTCAAATCGCCGTCGTTGGTGAGCAGGATGAGCCCCTCGCTGTGGTAATCGAGCCTTCCCACTGGCACCAGCCCCCTGGCGCCGGGCGGCAGATAGGCGCGAAGGCAGGGCCTCCCTTGGGGGTCGTCCAGCGTGCTGACGACCTCCTTCGGCTTGTAAAGAGCGTAAAAGGAGGAATGCTGGGGCAGCTTCAGCCTCGCGCCGTCGAGCTTCACCACGTCTTTGCCGGGCAAGACGAGGGTGGCAAGTTCCGTTATCACCGACCCATTCACCTGGACGCGTCCCTGCCGGATGAACTCCTCGGCGTGGCGCCGTGACGCCGCGCCCGACCTCGCGATGTACTGGTTCAGCCTCAGCGTCTCCGGACGCGCCGGTTTCTCAGCCGCCATTCTCTTCCGCCTCCGGCCCCTCACGGTCCACGTCCCCGTTCTTTTCGAGCCCGCCCTCGGGAGATTCCGGGGCTTCGTCCTCTCGAGAAGAGGCTTCGGAAAAGAGGCTTTCGTCCAAAGGCTCCTCCAAGGAGGCCTCCTCTTCCAGGGCCTTGGCGGCCTTCTGCTTCTCCTCCGCCTCGACCTCCTTGAAAAGGCTCTCCTGGCGCACTCCCTCCCTGAAGATCTCCTCGAGCTCGCGGAAGGAAGGCAGGTCGTCGAGAGAATTCAGGCCGAAATGGACCAGAAACTCCTTGGTCGTGGAGTATAGTAGCGGCTTGCCCACCACGTTTCGCCGCCCCGCGATTCGGATGAGCTTCTTCTCCAAAAGCCCCTTGAGAACCTGGCCCGATTCGGTGCCGCGCACTGCGCTGACCTCGGCGTTCGTGACGGGCTGCTTGTAAGCGACTATGGCCAGCGCCTCGACCGCGGCCGGAGAGAGCTTGCGCAGATTTTGCGCCTTGAGGAAGTTCTTGACGAAGGTTCCGTGGGCCGGTCTCGTTACGAACTGGAACCCCTCGGCGACCCTGCGCACTTCGAGGCCCAGGGACATCCTGCCGTAGAGCGTCTGCATCCCTTCGAGAATGTCCAGAATCTGCGGGGGCGCCGCCTGCCCTTGAAGCGCGTCGCATATCTGCTGCACCGTCACCGGCTCCGAGGAGACGAAAAGAATCGCTTCCACCGCGCCGGCCAGGTCCTCTGCTCTCAATCGCGCCTCCCAGGCCGCTTATTATACCAAGCCCCGCCCAAAAAGAAACGCCGCCCGCTGCGAAGGCGTGAGCGAAGTGAAAAGTGAGACGTGATGGATGCAAGACAAGCGCGGCGCGAGAGACAGCCGCTATCGGGTTCTGGAGAACCTTCCCACGGCGCCCATTCCGCTGCTCCGCTCCCGCCCCTGTAGGAGGCATCTCCAGATGCCGATTGCGCGTGAGCAGGTGTCTCGTGTCTGGTGTTTGGTGTCTAGTGAAAGAACGGCATGAACACTTTCGCGGGCGGGGGCAGTCCCTCCCCCCGCCCCGCGTTTGACAAGGCGGAGAACATTCATTACTCTGAACGTGTGGAGTGGGACTGGTAAGCGGTTCCAGATTAGGCGACACATCCCGCGTCGCCTATCACCTTCCCAGTCGCCCATTCTGCGTTAGGCGATCAAAGGAGAACGAATGTGAAGCGAGTCATCCTTCTTCTTCTTGTCTTCTTTCTGCTGGCGTGCAAAGCAGGCGAAGGCTATTCAATTGGAATAGGCGATACCAGCGATCCTTTAAAGAAGTGGAAGAACCCAGACACAAAAGGAAGGGTGGTTCTAGCATTGTATTATGAAGATATGACGAGAAATGAGCATGATGATATTCAGGCAGCCTTGTCATCTATTTCGAAGGACCTTCAAGATAAATGCACAAGAACCGGCAAGATAGAAACGCATAGCAGTCTTGAATTACCTGTGGGCAAGGTGATTAGCGGATATGACCGTTGGTACTTCGAAGAAAATGCTGGAGACTACGCCACCTTGGTTGGAAAGGCACGCGCCGTTGTTGAAGCGAAGCGAAAGGCGAATCCAACGCTTCTTGTGCATTTGCTATTGATCTACCCAAATGGCAAGGTCGCCTAACCATGCATCGCAGCGGCCCGGTCCACGGGGTTGCTTCACGCAATGCCCTTCGAAGGAGCCCAATGTTCGTCCCGTCCTCTTTAACCAATTGCTTCCGGTCCGCTGCACGCGGGCGTTAGTTGGCACAAGGAGCCCTCGCCGAATGCGACCACCACACGAAGCCCCGCCAGTTACTTTCGACCCGAGCAATGAGCCGTATGTCGGGCGCCAATCGGTGTTCCATTTCGATCAGGTTATCCTGTCCTGCCTCGAGGCCAATGGCCGGGTCGCGGCCGCAACTCGCAGGGGCGGGCTCACGCCTCTGCAAACAGCAGCCTGTCAAGTAATTCCGCAGGGCATCAACCTCGCTCTCAGTATCCGGGAACTCGTGCGGCAAGGCTACCTCTTCGGCGCCGTGGTGCTCATGCGGCCACTAATTGAACGGGCGGCAATAGTGTCGTATCTCTGCGAGCAGCCGGAAGCATTGGAGCTGTGGGCGAGCGGATGGGAATACAAGAATCGGCCCAGCTTGAGGAAAATGCTCGAATCAATGCACGGTGGTAGCGATCCCAATCCCACCGAGGCAGTCGCTGAAACCTTCAACCACATCCTTCACGGAGACCCCGTCGGTACGGCCTTCAATCTCGTCAGCATCGGGCACAATTCGCTCGGGTACGCTGTCGGGAAGAGTCTTAGCGATCCCGATCTCTGTGACTTCGTTTGCTTCCAGTCCTACTGCTACCTAATCGTTCTTCATGCTAGGGCCGCATACTGCTTCCCTCCTGAGCCCACGGCGGGCCATGTGCATGGTTGAGTGCCACCTGACTAGGCGTTCCAGCGGACCGAGTCCTGGCGGACTCGATCGGCGAGACCCAGTGCAGGGTTCAACGATGGTGCCGGCTACTGAAACCGGGCGCATAAGGAATAGGGAATAAGGAATGTAGAATTATGAATAGGTTATTTCGTGTGTTTGGCGCGGGCCCCCTTGGGGTTCTCCTAACTTTTGGCCTACTCGGCCTGGCATGGTGGTGCAAAGCACATTTCCCTTCTGGCACTATGGGCCTTCCGGCGTTCGTTCGATATATTGTTCTCATTTTCGCCGGCGCGGGCAATATCGCCGGAGTCATCTGGTCTTTTCGATCCCTCCCAGTTTCTCAACGCGGGCGGGGTTTATGTACGCAAGGAGCCTACCGCTGGGTTCGTCACCCTCTTTACGCCTCCTTTATTTCCGTAGGGGCTCCAGGTTTAGCCATTTTTCTCAACCAATGGATTGGTCTCCTTTGGGTTGTGGCGCTTCATTTGCTTTGGCATCTTGTCATCGCTTTTGAGGAAAAGGGCATGGTCACCCAATTCGGCAATGAATACCTGGTTTATGCCCAACGGACTGGCCGTTTTGTTCCTCGATTATGGAAATGCGGTGCCTAGCAAAGCGCTACAGTGGACGCGCCCGAGCCAGTTCGTTAGACGGCTGATAAGGACGAGCATCGAAGGTGGATGATGGATACGGAACACAGAGTTGGTAGCCGCATCCGCTTTCACCTATTCGTCGGGATATTTCTCGTTTTGCTAGTGTCCACAGTTTCGGCCAAGCTCTTTCACATGGAGAAAGCGGCGGCGATCTTGTCGGTTCCTCTGTTGGTTATGGCTGGGTGGGGTTTCATCGGTCACCTCGTTAGCCTCGACGATGATATCCCGGGCGGCTGGTCGAACCCGGACGGCGATGTGACATTATGGCGTCAGTCGGTGCGGGAGTTGCTCGTGAAACTGGTAGTGGTTCTAGGCGTGCTTGCCGTCTTCTTCTGGAGTCAAAGTGGCCCGTAGGAGTTGACGTGAAGCTTTGGAATCAGCCTTCTAACTGCGCCACTGGCAATCATACTTGGATTGCGCCGCCATTCCGCAGGAATGGCTGTTCCGGCGCCGTTGGGCCAGATGCGCGAAAAACGAGCGGGCAGAGGCCGACTCGTACTTTCGTACTCGGAGGCCTCGGACCGCGAAGTTTGACAAAGCAGATGGTCCGACGCCGCCGGCGTCCCCCAAGGGGGGTGGGGCGAAATTGCTTCGCCCGCCGCCGGTAATGCAATGACAGGATGAGGGGCCTTCCGAAAGCCCGAAGGGCGAGGAGACGCGACGGGACGCGCGAAGGAAAGCGTCTTTGCATATGCCACGCGCATAAGCTTTCCGCCGCGCGGCCCGAGCGGTACCTAAGAGCGCCGAAGGCGCGAGGAAGGCCCCGATGTCCACCGGCCTTGCGCCGCCGTCGGTCGTCTGTCGTCGGTCGTCTATCGCCTGCCGTCTCACTTCTTCCCGCTCCCCGCCGGCGCCTCGGTTGCCCGCGCACCACGCGAACTACGGGCGGTGCGAACCAACGACGAGCTCACAAGTCACGAGACACAAGGCACCAAACACTTTTTTTCCCTCCGTGACTGGGGGGCAATTACAAATCAGGAATTCTCAATTTTGAATCAGTACTGTCCGGTTAAGACTCGAATGGGATCAACAGGTTGCGGGTGATGGG
>JBBINO010000067.1:0-14291 GCA_037443845.1 Acidobacteriota bacterium | reverse complement strand
TCGATGAACTCCTTCATCTCGCGGACGAATCGTCCTTTCGCGAAGCGCGCCGAGTTGTTCAGGAGGGAGACGCTTTTCAGGCGGTGGCCGTCCCTGCCGAACCTCTGAACCGCAGCGCACAGCGAATCAACAGTGGGCTCGGAGAAGAAGAGCCCCGTCGCTTCGCCGAAGTCGTCCCCGTCCGGAGCCACGACCGTCTCCGTCGCCCCGCCGACGCCATAGGCAAGGACCGGCGTCCCCGCTGCCTGGGACTCGATCGGAGTGATGCCGAAATCCTCCTCGCCTGGGAACAGCAGCGCCTTGGCGCGGGCCATCTCCAGAGCCATCTCGTCGTCGGAGAGCCTGCCGAGAAAAGTGACCGTGGGACCGGCCATCCGCCGGAGGCGGTCAAGCTCCGGCCCGTCTCCGGCCACCCTCAGGGGGAGGTTGAGCTTGGTGCAGGCGAGAACGGCCAGGTCGGCCCTCTTGTAGGGAACGAGACGCCCTGCCAAGAGAAACGCGTCCCCTTTTCCCTCAGATGGCTTGAAACGCTCGACATCAACCGGCGGGTATATGACCGCGGCCTCGCGTCCGTAGACCCGCTTGACGCGGCGCGCGGCGTGACGGGAGTCGGCGATCCAGTGGTCAACCCGCGGGGCGGTGGAAGAATCCCAGAGGCGAATGTAGTGCAGGATGGCCCGGGCGACCCATGACCGAAGCCCTCTGTCCAGGCCGGAGAGCCTCAGGTATTCGTAGTAGAGATCCCAGGCATACCGCACCGGAGTGAAGCAGTAGCAGACGTGCATGGTGCCGGAACGTGTCAGCACGCCGTGCGCCACGGAGTGCGAGAAGGAGAGGACGACGTCCGAAAAGCCCAGGTCGAGCTGCTCGACGGCGAAGGGATACAGAGCCAGAAAAGTCCGGTACCGCCTCTTGAAAAACGAGCGGCTGAGAAACGTCGTGTGTATGTCCCTGTTGATGATTGCCGAGCCAGAAAACTGCCTGGAATCGAAAAAGAGCGTGTGGATCGGACTTTCCGGGTACTCCTCGCACATCGCTTCCAGGCAGCGTTCTCCGCCCCCGAAGTCCACCAGCCAGTCGTGAGCGAACGTAAGGGTGTACGGGTGCATCGTCCTTTCACTTCGCCGGCGCCGTCGCCGAACTGCGAATGAATCATAGCAGGAGCGGGCTCCATTGGCAACCTGTAGAAATAATCGGCTATGCTCGCCATGGCTCAGGCGGGCGCCTCTTCAGGTCACGGGGAAAGCGCTTCGTCAATCACCTCGGCCGTCTTTTGGGCCGCCGCTTCCCACGTGAACTTCCGCGCTCTTTGGAGCCCTTTTTGGACAAGCTCCAGGCGCAGGGTCTCGTCGCGCGAGATGTTGACGATCTGCGCCGCGATGTCATCCACGCTCATCGGGTCGCAGTAAAGCGCGGCGTCGCCGCAAGCCTCTGGAAGGCTGGCGGCCCGGGAGACGAGGGCCGGGACGGACCGAGCCATAGCTTCGAGCGGCGGCAGGCCGAAGCCCTCGTATAACGAGGGAAAGAGCAGGGCCATGGCTCCCGAGTAAAGGGCTTCAAGCTCCGGGTCCGTCACCCTCCCGGTGAATTCGATCTCGCTAGCCACACCTAGCGAGCTTGCCAGCTCCGGCAACCCCTTCTGGCCCGTCAGAAAACGGCCGGTCTCGCCAACAATCTTGAGCGGCAGCGCGGCACATCCGGACCGGCGGGCTTTCGCATAGGCCTCTATCAGCCTTTTGAGGTTCTTGTGCGGCTTGACGTTGCCCACGAAAAGGAAGTGGCTCGGAACCAGCCGGGCGCTCGAACTTTCAGGCGGAGCGACGCCGAGGTGGACGACGCGCGCTTTGTCAGCGCACGGCAACCCGTAGCGAAGCATCTCCTCGGCCGTGAAGGCCGAATCGGTCAGCACCCTCGCAGAGCGCCTCATGGCGGCTTTCAGCAACGATCTCGCGTAACTCTTCTTCAGCCTTCCCCACTCGGTGTTTTCGCGCGAGATGTGGAAGACGTCGTGAATGGTTGTCAGCCTTCGCACTTCTCCAATGAGCGGCGCGTTGTAATGGGGGGACCAGAAAAGGTCGGGCTTCATCCTCCTTATCAGGCCGTAGAGCACGAAGTGTTCCAGAGGCGAATAAAGGGGGGTATTGAAGCCGGCGGCACGGCCTGGACCGCACCAGGGGAAGGCCGAAAGCTCCTCCCGCTTTCCGAGGAAGAAAAACTCGTAAGGCGCTTGCTTTTGAATCAGCGGGATGATGTTGCGGATGTAAGTCCCGACCCCGGAGGAGAGCGCCATCCGGCAGTCCACCAGTATCCTCGGCCTTTTTGGCCGCAAGGCCGCCACGCTCATTCGCTTTCCTTGGCGCGGCCTACCACGAACACGTTCGCCTTTATCCTGTGGCGCAGCGCGTCGGCGGTTGAGCCGAAGAGGAGGTCTTTGAAGAAGCGATGGCCGTGGGCTCCCATGACGACGACGTCCGGCTCGAACTCCCCGACTAGCCGCTGCAGCTCGGGCACCGGCTTGCCGCTCCCTACTAGAACGCCGACTTCCTCGAATCCCATCCCGCGCAATGAGGCGGCATAGTCTTCAAGCCGCTCGCGGTCTTCAAGCGTCTCCGCGTCCAAGGAGTCCTCCCCGGAGAACTTCGCCGAGGCGCTCTCCACGACGTGCATCAGGCCAATCGCGGGGCGCCCGCCGCCTACCAGCCTCAGCGTCTCGCGGATCACCTCCGAGTCGCGGCCGGAAAAGTCGAGCGCTATCGCGACCCGGTTGTAAGGCAGGACTTTCAAAGCCTCCTCCAAACTCCATTTTACCTCATCCTTGGGCGCGTGTACTCCAGGAACGGTTCCTTTGGCCTTCATCCCGCGGAAGAATGGGAGCGCCGCGAGATAGACGAGGAAGACCGCCAGCGCGAAAGCTGTACAGGAAGCGGCGGCGGCAAGAGCCTTGTTCGACGGTCCGGCCCCGGCGAACCATTGGCCCGCGGTCTCTTTGACGAGCCAAACGTTCATCCCGGCGACGGCGATGGTGGCCAGCCACGCCGAGGCCTTCAAGAAACCGCCGATGGCAAAGCTTTTCATTTTCGTCCCGTCGCTTACGAAACTCACGAGCGGGACGATCGCGAATGGAAGCTGCAGCGAAAGAACGACCTGCGAAAGGATCAGGAGGCTCCCGGTGCTTCTCTCCCCGAAGACCGAAAGAACGATGACCGCCGGAACTATCGCCGCCAGCCGCGTGACCAGGCGGCGGACCCAGGCTGGCAGCCTCAGCCCGAGAAAACCCTCCATCACAACCTGGCCAGCGAGAGTGCCCGTGAGGGTCGAGCTCTGTCCGGAAGCCAGAAGGGCGAGCGCGAAGACGAAAGGCGCGAGCGTGGTTCCCAGAAGTGGAGCGAGCAGGCGGTGGGCGTCCTGTATCTCGGCCACCTGCGTGTGGCCGGAGCGGTGGAAGACCGCCGCCGCCATGATCAGTATCGCCGCGTTCACGAGCATGGCCACGTTCAGGGCAAAAGCCGAATCCAAGTTGTTGAGCTTCAGCGCCTGGCGTTTTCCCGCTTCGTCACCGCCTATGGCCCTTGTTTGGACGAGGGCGGAATGGAGATAGAGGTTGTGAGGCATCACCGTCGCGCCGATCATTCCTATCGCGACGAAGAGCGCGCCGTTGCCTGGAAGCGAGGGAATGAGCCCCGCCGCGACCCCGCCCCAGTCGGGCCTGGCCAGGAATATCTCGATGAAAAACGCGGCCGCGATCATCGAGATGAGTGAGATTACCACCGCCTCAAGCTTTCTTATGCCGAGCTGGCTCAGGAAAAGGAGGCCCAGGGTGTCGGCCGCCGTCAGCAGCACGCCCCAGATGAGCGGAAGATGGAAGAGGAGCTGGAGCGCGATGGCCGAACCGAGAACCTCCGCCAGGTCGCAGGCCGTGATGGCCACTTCGCATAACGCGTACAGGGCCGCGTTCACCGGACGGCTGTATTCGGCCCGGCAGGTTTGCGCCAGGTCAAGCCCGCGGACGACGCCCAGCCTTACCGCGAGGCTCTGAAGCAGCATCGCGATCACGTTGGACATCAGCAGGATCCAGAGCAGAGCGTAGTTGAAACTCGATCCGGCGGCTATGTCGGTGGCCCAGTTGCCCGGGTCCATGTACCCTACGCTGACGAGGTAGGCCGGACCGGAGATGGCGAATATTCGCCTTACAAGGCCGGCGCCGCGAGGAATGCTGACCGAATCCTTCAGCGCCGAAAAATGGCCAGCTTTATTTGGCTCGCCGCTCTGTGCCATAATTGCCTTCCGGCGGCATCGCCGCCCCTTTGCCCGCGGCCGGCCCGAAACTTGGCGCGGGCGAAACCCTCAAGGAGGAATTATGCCGCTTTCCGAACGCGCCGTCACCGTCCAGGCTTCCCCGATTCGCCGGCTGGCCCCATTCATGCTCGCGGCTCGCGAGCGCGGGATCAAGATCCATCACCTGAACATAGGCCAGCCCGACATCGAGACGCCCAAGGCTTACATGGATGCCGTCAAGGGGTTTTCAGAAAAGGTGCTCGCCTACGGGCCGTCGGACGGCCTTCCGGAACTGAAGAAGGCAATCGCCGGGTACTTCTCAAGGTACAACATCTCTATAAGCCCGGCCGACGTCCAGATAACGCTGGGCGGCAGCGAGGCGATCCAGTGCGCCTTCTGCATCGCGGGCGACCCGGGCGACGAAGTGATAATCCCGGAGCCTTTCTACACCAACTACAACGGCTTCGCCGCGATGGTTGGCCTGAAGGTGGTTCCGGTGACGACGCGCGCGGAAGACGGCTTCGCCATGCCGCCGATAGAGGCCTTCGAAAGGGCGATAACCCCCAGGACCAAGGCGATTCTCGCCTGCTCTCCGAACAACCCGACCGGAGTCATATTCACGCCGGAGGAGCTGGACGAGCTGGCCGAGCTCGCCGCGAAGCACGACCTCCTGCTCATAGGCGACGAGGTTTACAGGGAATTCGTTTACGAGGGAAGCCGCCCAAAGAGCCTTCTGGAATTGAAGGGCGTGGAAGAGAGGGTCGTCGTCGTTGATTCCATCTCCAAGCGATTCTCCGCCTGCGGCGCGAGGGTGGGGGCGCTCATCAGCCGCAACAAGGAGCTGATGGCGTGCGCTCTCAAGTTCGCCCAGGCGAGGCTCTGCCCGCCGACGATAGAACAGCTCGGTGCGATAGCCGCTTACGGGATGTCCCCGGACTACTTCGAGCCGGTCCGCGAGGAGTACAGGCGAAGGCGCGACACTCTTTACGAGGGGCTCTGCGGCCATCCCGGCGTCCTCTTGAAGAAACCCATGGGGGCCTTCTACATGATAGCGAGGCTGCCCGTCGGCGACGCGAACGACTTCGCCCAGTGGATGCTGACCGATTTCCAGGCCAACGGCGAAACGGTCATGGTCGCGCCCGCCGACGGCTTTTACGCCACGCCCGGGCTTGGCAGGAATGAAGTCAGGATGGCTTACGTCCTCGAAGTGCCCAAGCTCGAAAGATCGGCCCGGATTCTGGTCGAAGGCATCGAGGCGTTCAACAAGACGGTTAAAAAGTGAGCCAAAAGAAGACGGAGCCGGAGGCCAGAAGCCAGAGGTGGCGGTGGCTCTTTTTCGCCTCCGGCCTCTTCCGTCTTGCGTCTAACCCCGCAATCCGCCGGCATCGCCAACCGGCTTGAAAATCAAAGGCTTGGGGTGTTATACTCTGACCGGTTGGCATCGGGGAGCGCCATGCTTTTTGACCGGCAGGATATGATTTTGTTGCTCGGCCTCGTCTTTACGGTGATGGCCTTCTGGGGCCTCGCCGCCTGGTGCCTGCCCGGGGAATCCATCCCAAAACTGGTGGCCAAGATCGTAAGGCGCCATGCGATGGACTGGCTGTGGCTTTTCTACGTGGCCACCATAGCGACCGTAATTCTGATGGACATTCTCGAAACGAAGTACGACGCCCAGATCACCTCATACCTGAGGTGGGATTTCACGCCCTATTTTTTGAGGCTGGAAGGGCCGGCGACTGCCCTGTTCCAGATGATAAACGCGCCCTGGCTCACGTACGCCCTCTCGGCCGTCTATCTTTACGTCTTTCCGGTCATCGGCGTCGTTGCCATTCTCGTCACGTACCGCGAAGGCGAGTTCGAGGTGACGAGAAAGCTCTTCTGGACGGCCATCCTCAACTATCTCCTGATAATCCCCTTCTACATCCTGGTGCCCGTCTCTGAAAGGTGGTCCGCAGGCGACGGAGAGGTGCAGCTTCTGATGAACCAGATATCGCCTTTCCTTATCGAAGGGCTCAGGCCGCTCTCCGGCTTGAACAACTGCTTCCCCTCTTTCCACACCTCGCTGGCTTTCTCCTTCGCGATGATAGTGGCGAGAAGCCGCAACAAGCGGCTGCGGCGTACCATGACCGCGCTCGCGTGGATCGTCCTTTTCTCGACGCTCTATCTCGGCTTCCACTGGGTGCTCGACGTTTTCGGCGGGCTCATCTTCGCGGCCTTCTGCGCGGTGCTCGCCGAGTGGGCCGTGGAGAACCTCCCGCTCGAAACGGCTTTTCAGCGCGCAAGGACTAGATGACGGCTAAGGCCGCTCTCCTCTCATACTCCCTCGGCACCGGCCACAAGCGCGCCGCCGAGCTTCTGGCAGAAGAACTGTCGCGGCTTGACGTCGAGTGCGGCCACAGCGCGCTCGAAGAGTGGGTTACCCTCGACTACGACTGGCTCTTCCGGCACGGGTACCTTCTTCTCGCGCTCCATTTCCAATGGGTCTGGGATTGGATGTACGCGTCGCCATTTTTTTCATCCGGCGAGACGCTCGGCTACTTCTTCCAAAGGCGGCGAGAGGCGCGAAGGTTCGAGCGCCAGGGGTTCGCCTCCAGCGACGTCGTCGTGGCCACGCAGTACAACGCGGTGGAAATCGCCGCCGACTGGAAGAAATTCAACAAGAAGCCCCTGAAGCTCGCCGCGGTCATAACCGATTTCGATATTTACCCGCTCTGGGCTCGCCGGGAAGTTGACCTGTTCCTCGTGGCTCACGAGGAGCTAAAGGTCATGCTTGAGCAAAAGGGCATTCCGCCGGAGCGGATCACCGTCACCGGCCTGCCGATAGACCCGGAGTTCGAAAAGGAGAGGCCCGGCGAAACGGCGCGAGCCGCGCTCGGCCTTCCGCTTGGAACCCCGCTGGCATTGATAATGGGAGGAGGCCTCGGCAACGGGCCGATGGAGGAGTCAGTCCACGCGGCACTTCAGGCGAGAGGCTGGAGCGTCGTGGCCGTCTGCGGGAAAAACGAAAAGCTCCGCCGAAGGCTGAAGCGGCTGGCGCAGGCCGAGCCCCAAAGGCTCAGGGTGCTGGGATACAGGATGGACCTTCCGGCCCTGATGGCTGCCTCCGACGTGATAGTGACCAAAGGAGGGGCCTTGAGCCTCGCCGAGTCGCTGGCTTCAGGCCGCGCCGTGGTCGCGATGCCCGGCTTGCCCGGCCAGGAGCGCGCGAACATCGCCTTCATGGAAAAGAGGGGCTGGGTGACGGTCTGCCGAGAGCCGGGGAATCTCGGCCAAGTCCTGAACGGGAATTTGAGGCCGCTCAAGGAGAGGCCATTTCCCAAAGGCTCTCTCCTGCGCGCGGCCAACGCGATCGCAGGACTGGCCAAGGCATCTTCAAGTTAGCCACGCGCTTTCCCCGGCACCCGGGCGATCCCGCTGGCCCCGGTCATGCTCCACCGTTCTCGCTGGCCGCTTCTTCCCACCGCTTGAAGGCCTCCGCTCCATACTCATTGAGCCAAGTTTCAACCATTTCATTCAGTGGAAGCGAAGGCGACGTCCCCCTGTCAAGAACATATTCTATGTGCGGGCGGCCTTCCAAATCGGTCTTGGAGAGTATGGCGTCGCGGCTCCCGTCGAAGTCGCAAAGCCGCCAGCCCATCTTCTCGCAAAGCCCCTTTTCAAATGATGGGGTCGCCTTAAGCCATTTTCCTCCGAGGTGCATTTCGGCGTAGGTGTGGTAGATCATCTTGTTCGTGCCGAGGACCTGTCCGAGCCTGCCAGGGAGGTTGTGGTTGACGAGGTCGGCAAACCTGAAGCGCGCCGGGATTCCGGCCGCCCTGCAAAGCGAGATAAGGAGGGCCGACTTCTGGGTGCAGAAGCCGTGCCCGCGCTTCAGCAGCGAAACGCCCAGGAAGTCCTCTATCCTCGCGAACGGCGCGAAGGGGTTATAACGAAAGGAATCCCTCGTGTAGCAAAAAAGCCTGGCCGCCGCCTCCCTGCCATCACGGCATCCCGCCGTCAGCCTGCTCGACAGGCTGACTATCTCCTTGGCGCCGCTGTCAACGCCGAATGACGGTTCGAGGCACGAATTCAAGTCGTCCATGGCGCTTCTCCTGATCCGCGGGGCATGGGCCGAAACGGCGACGAAGTCAA
This sequence comes from Acidobacteriota bacterium, assembly GCA_037443845.1. Classification (GTDB taxonomy): domain Bacteria; phylum Acidobacteriota; class UBA4820; order UBA4820; family DSQY01; genus JAEMPZ01. The sequence goes on along the minus strand of JBBINO010000067.1, from coordinate 5,885 downwards.
CGAGAGTGATCCTCCGGCCCCTCGGCGTCAAATCCTGGCAGGGCTGAAACCGGCCGTAAAAGCGGGCGTGCGGCCTTCCTCAATATCCTTCGCGTCAAGGCTCCTGGCAGCGCGCCAGCAAGGACCGAGCAGAGGTGGCGAAGCCGCATCCTCCGCGCCCTTTTTGAGGCTTCATGGCGGAGCGGGGGCGCCGCCAAGTCAATTTCAACTCCCTTGCCCCTCATCACGGCAAGAACGCGGCCCGTCTCCTCCGGCCACGAGTGCCAGTTTCCCCTTTCCTGCGCGTCGCCCATTTCGAGAAAGCGGCCCGGGCGCAGGGCTACGATCCTGTGGACGACCAGCTCCTCCCCGCGCATGAAAACGACGAGGTCGCCCAATAAGAAATCCTGCTTGCTGGCCCGCCTGACGACGACCTTGTCGCCTTCCTCGATGAACGGGGACATGGAGCCGCCGTGGACCTCCACCGCCACCGGTCGCTCGGACATCCAGGCGCCCGGAGACATTCTTCGCGCGTCAGTGGAATGATCGGCTCTTTGGCTCATTGTCGGGACGAAGCTAAATGAATCGCTCGGGGACCAAAGCCGCCAGGCCTGACGCGAACTCCTTGGCCAGCGCCAGAAGCTTCTGGGCGTCGTCGGGAGTGAAGTTGGCTCCTGCGTCCTCGGCCGTCCTGCCTTTTCTGGAAACCTCGACGACCCCGACGGGATTCTCCCCGATAAGTACCGGGAGCGCCACCATTTTTTGGATAGGGATGCCGCTGGTTTCAAGTCCCTTGACGTTTTCAAAAAACTTCAAGTGGCGGCTCTCCGCCATTTTATTGTCAACTTTTCCCTTTCTCGCCTGCAGGACGGCCGAAGCCACGGCGTTCTTGTGCGTGGCGGGCAGAACGGCGTTGCCCAGGTAGAGAGGTTCCGGCCAGACGAACTTCAGCGTGTTGCCCGACATCGTCAGGACGAGGAGCGCCACTTCGTCCTGTTTCACCCCCAGGGAGCGGGCTATCGCCGCGACGATAGCCTTGACGCCCTCTTCGAGCCCCTGCTTCGTGTTGCCGTGCTTCTCTCGAATGACCTGCAACTGCTCTTTCAGACCCATGGCCAGCTCCAGTCAATTTCCGCGGCCCGAAGGCCGCTCAGGCTCGTCACCTTGCCTAGTATAACTCTTGGTGATAAAATTGTCTCTCTAGGAGGCGATAGACCATAATGACGGACCTGACCATCGTCCACAACAGCCCTCAAATCAAGCACGGGATTGACCTGGTTGACGCCGGGCGGCTCGACGATGCCGCGAAGCACTTCAACGTCCTGTCGAACGCGGCTCAGGGCCTCAACCCCGTCGTTTCCTCATTCATCGGCATGCTCAAGGCCGTCAACGAGAATCAGCTATTTCAGGGGCTCGAAATATGCAAGAAGGCCGTCTCGCAGGACGCGGACGAGCCGCTCTGCTACCTGAACCTCGCCAAGGTCTACATGGCGATGAACGACAGGTACCACGCGGTGCAGATGATCCAGCGCGGCCTGAAGCGCCACACGCCAACCCGCGACATCCTCTATAAGTACTACCAGTCCATTGGCATAAGAAAAAGGCCGCCGATCGGTTTCCTTGACAGAAACAACCCCGTGAACAAGGTGCTGGGGAAGTTCAAGGCCGGCAAGAAGTAATCAGGCCCCGCCTCAGCTCCGCAGGTTCAATATCCAGTACCCACCCCCAAGGCCGAAGATCACCGCCGGCGCCCACGCCGCGAGTGGCGGCGCCAGCCACTCCATCTCCCCTATCGCGGTAAAAATGGCCGACAGGACGTAAAACGCCACGGCCAGCGCCAGCGCGATGGCGACGCCGTAAAGGGAACCCTTTCGCCCGACGCTGAAGGCGAAAGGGAGGCCGGCCAGGAGAAGCGCGAGCGGCGTCGCGCCGTCAGCGAATTTCCTGTAGTAATCCATTCTCTGCCTTTCAGTGGGAAGGCCCTTCTGGCGCAGGTTCTCGATGAGTTTGGACAGTTCTCGGGAGGAGAGCGTCTGACCTTCTAAAAACGGCGGGATGACGAAATAGTCCTTGTCGGCTGGGGCCGCGAGCTCGCCTGAAGCCATCATCTTGAAGCGGCTCTCCTTTCCGCCCGAAGGCGTCCATCGCCAGCCATCCTTAAAAGCGAGCCTGTGCTTCCCAATGAAGCTCGCCTCGCCGGCGAAAAAACGGTCCGCCAGGGCGTCACCAGAAGGGTCAAGCTCGTACGATGAAAAACCCTCGAACAGCTCCCGCTTCGCGTCGTAGTGGTCGTAGTGGTAGAGGACTCCGCGATCCGGGGCGAACAGCCAAACGTCGTAAGAGACGTTGAGGAACTTCGAGACGAAGTTTTTCAGCGCCTCCTTGTCCTTCTGGGCCTCCCTGTTGGCGGCCGGGGCTATCCCCTCTCCCGCCATCCAGGCCATCAACCCGGCGGCGAGGCCCACGATCAAGACGGCGAGGCTGATCCTGTAGAGCGAGATGCCGGAAGCCTTCATCGCCGTCACCTCGTTGCCCTTTTCCAGAATGCCGAGCACTATGAGCACGGTCATGAGCAGGCTCAGTGGCAGCAGCAGCATGAATATCCCGACCGACTGCGAAGCCAGGTATTTCATGAAAAGCGACCAGCGCGCCCCGTTCGTCAGGAATTCGGACAGCCCCCTCAATTCTATGACCCAGTCAAGAACCAGGATTGATCCCGCTATGATGAAGAAGTAGCGGGCCATGTGTTTCAAGAGATACTTGTCCACGATGCTGAGCCAGCCGTCCCGGCGCGCCGGCAATGGATCGTTTTCCCCCTGCTGGCGTTTTTGGGGCGCCCTTGAAAACAGCCCCTGCCACCATTCGCGCCACGCGCCCGATCCTTTCTCGGCTGGCTTGTCGCCCCGGCGTTTCAAAAAAAAGAGGCCCGCCGCCAGCACGGCCAGGTCGGGCAGCCAGGCCGCCACCTCCGGAGAAACGCGCCCATTCATCGCCAGATCGCCGAGCGACGAATAGAGGATCCAATAGAAAAGGACGACGGCGAGCGAGAGGCTGAATCCGGCGCCGCGCCCGCCCCTGGCGTTCGTAAGCCCCAGCGGCACTCCTATGACGGCGAAGAGCAATACTATCGCCGCGGCGGCGAACCGCCTGTTTGCCTCGTAGCGAAAGCCCAGGGAATCCCTGGCGTCGGCGGCCGTGGAGCCGCCCTGCCTCCACCGCTGAAGTAACTCCTGGAATGCCATCGAGCCGAGGTCCCGTTGGCTCGGCGTCGCCGGCGTCACCGCAGGCACTACCGTCAGCGTCTGCTCGCTGAAGCTTGACACCTGGACCTTTTCCGGCCGCGCCTTGTCAAAGACGCTCGTTTCCCCGCGGCCCAGCAGAAACTGCAGCGCGCCCTGGCCGCCGCCTTCGACGAGCTTGCCCCATTCAGATACGGTTATCATCTCCTTCTGCGGGCTGGGCCTTTGAAAGATTATGACTTTCTTGTAGCGTTGCAGCGCCTCGTCAACGCCGTCACAGTAGAAAAGGACGCCTGGGATCCTGTCGTAAAACACGCCGGGCTTTATCAACTTCATGAGGTTGGTAAGCTTGGAAGCCTGTTCCTGGAGGCGTTCCTGGCCTGACCTCGCTTCGGGGATCAGCCAGAGGTTTGAAACCACCAGAGCCAGAGATAGCACCAGCCCCAGCGCCAAGGGAGCCCGCAGCAGGTCCTTCACCTTTATGCCTGAGGCGCGCATCGCGATGATTTCGCTGTCGGCCGAGAAACGGCCGAAGGCTATTATCGTCCCGGCAAGAAACCCGACCGGTATGGTGTAGGAAAGAAGCAGCGGCAGACTGTAGACGAACATCAGAAGGGCCGCGCTGACGCTGAGCCCTTCCTGAATGACGAGGTTGGCCAGCTGAAAAAGCAGGTTTATGAGGAAGAGGAATGAGAAGACGACGAGCGCTATGATCGCCGGCCCGATGGTTTCGCGAGTTATGTACCTGTCCAATATCAGCCGCTTCACTTCTCCTCCAGCGCCTATGATACTTCAGCCAAAACTCAAAACTCAAAGATGGCCACTAGGCTCCCGCTGCATTACGGCGCGCGCGGGCCTCGCAACTGGACTACGGCGCCTGGTTGGGGTAGTGTTTAGCGTGGAGGAGGCCGACGTAGAGATGATCCTAGTCCTGCAGAGGGTATCGAAGGCGCGGGTCACGGCAAACGGCTGCGAGGCGGGGGCGATCGGCCGCGGCCTGCTAGTCTTCTGCGCGGTGGAGCGCGACGATGGGGAAGGCGAGGCCGCGTGGTGCGCTCGGAAGGTCGCCGAAATCCGGGTCTTTCCGGATTCCAACGACAAGATGAACCTCTCCGTGAGAGACGTCAGCGGCGAAGTGTTGGCTGTGAGCCAGTTCACGCTCGCCGGGGACCTTCGGAAAGGGACGCGCCCGTCATTTTCCCACGCGGCGCCGCCTGAGAAAGCTTCCGTCCTTTTCGACAGATTCGTAGCCCTGATCAAGGAAAGCGGGCTGACCGTCAGGACGGGGGTCTTTCAAGCGATGATGGAGGTCGAGCTAGTGAACGACGGCCCGGTGACAATAATCCTTCACAGGCCGTGAGGCATATCAGATGACCAAGGAGCATCATCAGTCCCGTGAGCTTTCGGCCTTTCTCGACCACCTCGTGGTCGAGCGCGGCTTGAGCCCCAACTCCGTGGCGGCTTACAAGAGCGACCTCGAACGCTTCTTTGCTATCGCGATGAAGCAAGCGGCCGAGGTCAGGAGGGAGGACGTGCTCAACTTCTTGGCGGCGGAGCGCCAGGAGGGGCTTTCCGCCTCCACCTCCTCGAGGCGGCTCGCCGCATTGAGAACCTTCTACCGGTTCCTTCTGCTGGAAAAGCTCAGCGAAAACGACCCCACCGAAAACGTGGACCCGCCGAGGGCGCTGAAGCGGCTCCCCTCCTTTTTGAGCGAGGAGGAGGTGGAGAGGTTCCTTGCCGCCCCCGACGTTTCGACCAACACCGGCCTTCGAGACAGGGCCATCTTCGAGACGCTCTACGCCACGGGAATAAGGGTGTCCGAGCTCGTCTCGCTGGCGACGGAAGGCCTCAACACCCAAGCCGGGTTCGTTCTGGTCATGGGCAAAGGTTCCAAGGAGCGGATAGTCCCATTGGGCGAAGTCGCCCTGGACTGGGTTGAACGGTACGCCTCCGCCGCGCGCCCGGCGATGCTGAAGGAACGGGAGTGCAAGGCGCTCTTCGTGACCGCGAGGGGCAAGGCGCTAAGCCGCAAAACGGTATGGGCACTGGTCGAGCGCTACGCCAGGGCCGCCGGCATTTCCAAGCACCTGAGCCCGCACACGCTGCGCCACTGTTTCGCGACTCACCTTTTGGAACACGGAGCTGACCTGCGCTCGGTCCAGATCATGCTTGGCCATTCGGACATCTCCACCACCCAGATTTATACTCACGTCGAGCAGGAACGGCTCAAGAGAATCTACCGCCAGTTCCACCCGAGGGCGTGAGTGAAACAACGCTGGTGGAGAGCATCCCTTGACGAGGGCAAAATCCTGACAACCGGCGCGCTTCATTCGTGCCCGCGCGGGACGCTTCGGGCCGTGGCGAACGCCGCTTTGACCGCCATGACGTGGCGGCGCGCCTTCGCCGGAGTTGCCGGGAACCTTGTTTCTAAAGCCGCCCCTCATGCTTTGAGAGGCTTTCCCCGGGAACGGAAAGGATCGCCGGATGAATTGTTTTAGACGGCTGTGATTTTGAATGGTTGTGCTACTGCCTTTCGGCGATTCCGGCATCAATTCAAAATTCGCAATTCAAAATTGGCCCTGCGCCTCCGCGCCTGCTACCTTTGCCGCTTTCGCCATGCTATGCTTCTTCATGGCCGGTCTCCTTTCTAGGGCCCTTGTGCCCTCT
>JBBINO010000066.1:0-14445 GCA_037443845.1 Acidobacteriota bacterium | reverse complement strand
CCGGCGGGGCCTTGATGATCAGACTCTACCACGTGACGAAGACTTACCGGAGAGAGGCGGCCGCCCTTCAGGACGTTACGCTCCAGATTCACCCAAGGCAGTTCTGTTTCATCACCGGCCCGTCGGGCGCGGGAAAGAGCACGCTTCTGAAACTCATCATAAGGGAGGAGCGCCCCTCGGCAGGGCAGCTCCTGGTCAACGGACGCAACCTCGATACGCTGACTTCACACCAGCTCCCGTACTTCAGGCGGCGGCTCGGAGTCGTTTTTCAGGATTTCCGGCTGATCCCCGAAAGGACCGTTTATGAAAACGTGGCCCTACTGATGACTCTTCAGGGCGTGCCGGTGAAGGAGCGCAAGCGGAGGGCCTTCGAGGCGCTTCGCTGGGTCGGCTTGCAGAACAGGCTGGAGGCCTTTCCGGAAGAGCTGTCGGGCGGAGAACAGCAGCGCGTCGCCATCGCCAGGGCGCTCGTCAACCGCCCCGTAATTCTTCTCGCCGACGAGCCGACCGGAAACCTTGACCCTGACCTCGCCCACGAGATCATAAGGCTGTTTCAGGAGGTGAACGCCTCGGGAACGACGGTCGTCGTGGCGACGCACGACAAGGGATTGATAGCCACTTTCGGCGGCAGGGTGATTCTTCTCGACAGAGGCCGCCTCGTGGACGACGGGGAGTAGAGCGAGTGAACCTGCTAAGGACGCTTGGCTACTATTTGAGCGAGGGGCTCCTGGCGCTGTGGCGCCACAAGGCGATGCACGGCTTCGCCCTCTTCGTGGTCGCGCTCTCGCTTTTCGTCCTCGGGTTTTCGCGATACCTGACCGGCAACGTCAACGCCCTGCTTGCCACCTGGGAGAACAGCCTGGAAGTGAGGTTGTTCCTGGACGACGGCGTTTCAAAGGAGAGGCTGGAAGCGCTCGAAAAGAGGTACGAGGCGGACCCGCTCGTCGCCTCGGTAAGCTACGTCTCCCCGGCGCAGGCGCTTCAGATTCTCTCCAAGTTTTCGCCGGCCTTCTCGGACCTCGGCCTGAAGAGCGGGGAGAACCCGCTGCCGGCTTCGCTCAGCCTCAAGCTCAAGGCGCCCGCCAACCTCGACCGCATAAAAGAACTGGTGGCGAGCGCCGAGAAGGAGCCCGGCGTCTCTCAGGCTCTTTTCGACTGGGAATGGGTTGACAAGTTGAGGACTTACTCCCGGTTCGTCGCCATTCTGGGGTGGATTCTGTTCGGCGCCTTGGGGGCCGCATCGGTCTTCACCGTTTCAGCTATAACGAGGATTCTCGCCCTCTCGAGAAGGGAGGAGATAGCGATACTCCACTTCGTAGGCGCGACGAACGCCAGCATCAGGGGGCCGTTCATCGCCGGAGGGGCGATGCTTGGCTTTTTCTCCGGCGCCGTCGCCCTGGTGCTCCTCTTGGGCTGCCACTTGATGCTGCATCAGACCGCCGGCGCCAATGCCATCTTCGTCTCTTGGATATCCCAGAATTTTCTTCCGCCGGCCGAACAGTCCGGCATGATGCTTCTCGGCACGATTTTGGGCGCCGCGGGGGGGGCCTTCAGCACGGGTTCATCGGAACACTGGCATTGAGCGCCTCTGGATGGTCCGAGCACGGCGGGCTTGACAGCCGCCTGAATTTGAGTTTTACTTGGGACTAAGGTTATAGTAGATGCTTGGGGGCAGGCATGGCCGAGTACCTAGTCAACTGTTGGAACTGCCTGGGGGAATACGACGCGTTAAGCGCCGTCTGGTGCTCCTGCAATCCCGCTCACCCAACGAAAGTTTGCCCTTTCTGCCTGCAGTGCTTCTGCGGCGCTCCGCAGAGCTACGCCGAAAAATTCTGGGCGTCCGCTCCGGCCGAACTGACACAGGACAGGGAGATGCTCTCCAACGCCCGCGGCCCCCTCGGCGAAGCGCTGGTGCGGGCAAAGGCCATCACCTCCGATCAGCTTCTCGCCGCGCTGAAGGAACAGAAAAGCTCCGGCAAAAAGCTGGGGGAAGTCCTGGTCGAGATGGGGTACGTTCCGAAGGACACCCTGGAGTATTTCCTCTCCCAGCAGAAGTCGGTGATGCAGTTCTCTCTGAAGGAAGCCGTCATTGACCCCATGTTGATCGCTTCGGTCGGGGCGCGCGAGTGCGCGCGCTTCCAAGTCGTGCCGGTGAGCAGGGAGCGGCTTTCCACGAAGGAAATCCTCTCTCTGGCCATGGCTCGCCCGTCGGACGGAGAGGCGATTGATTTCGTGCAGAACGTCACGGGGTGCCAGGTCCTGCCGATGCAGGCGAGCGCGGATGACATCAAGGAGGTTCTGGCGCCGTTCCTTCAGGAATCCGGGCCGGAGGAGGCCAAAGAGAAGGCGAGCTCCGGGCTTGCGACCGAGCTGATAAAAAAGGCTCTGGCCAGAAACGTGAGCGACCTGTACGTCGAGCCCGGGGAGCGCGAGGTCTCGATTCACATGCGCATTGACGGCATACTCTACAAGGCGAAGCCGGTACCCGGGGAGCACCAGCAGGTGCTCGTCAGGGAGCTGAAGGAACTCCTCAGGATGGACACGGCCATCTCGGACCGGCCTCAGGAGAGCCGCGTCGTTATGCGCTCTGGCACGGGACACTTCGAGGTCATCGCCCATTGCCTGCCCACCCGCTTCGGCGAAAACCTCTCCGTGAAGATCATCAACCGGGACACCTTCATCAAGACCTTCGGCCAGCTTGGCTTCTCGGCGGAGGACGAGCGCCTCCTGAGAACGGCCCTGTCCGCCAGAGCGGGCCTCGTCCTCGTGACGGCCCCGCTCTTCCACGGTTCAACGACGACTCTCTACGCGGTCATGAGCGATCTGGCCAAGGATCCGCAGCGCAAGATAATGAGCATCGAGGCGCAAAGCGTCTGCCCCATCCCCAACGTCTCGCAGATATCGCTAGGCGAGAACGGCAACACCGAGGCGACATTCACTACGCTCAAGGCGCTCGCCACCATCCAGCCGGACGTCTGCGTCCTGGGGGACTTGCTGGACAGCGCGAGCATGATATCCCAGATGTACAAGTTCATGGGACAGATGCTGGTCGTCGCCACGCTCGAAGCCAACCGCGGCGTGCAAGCGATACAGAAGCTTTTGGACCTCGGGATGCCACCGGCCGAACTCTCTCAGGCCCTTCTTCTCGTCATCAACCAGCGGCTCGTCCGCAAGACCTGCTCCGAATGCCTCACCACGGCCGAGCTTTCGCCAAAAACGCTAGAAATGATGGGCCTGTCGGGCGAAGAAGCCGCCACGCTTGGCCATGTGAGCCAAGGAGAGGGATGCGCTTCATGTTCCGGCATAGGTTACAAGGGGCGCCTGGCGATTTTCGAGACCCTGTGGCCGTCCCAGAGTTTCCGGAAAGCCGTCGCCCGCAAGGCCGGTGAAAAGGCGCTCGAAAAGGAGGCCGCCCGCGGCGGAATGGAGTCGCTCCGGGAGCGGGCGCTTTTCGCGGTGCGCCAGGGGCAGACCACTCTCGAAGAGTTTCAGAAGGGCAACTTCTGATTCCGGACGGCAAGGTCATGCCCATTCATACGCCGCAGCACCCACCGAGCATGGATTTTCTTCTCCGCCAAAAATGGGCCGAGGAGCTCTGCGGCGCCTTCGGCCGCTCGGCGGCCAAACTGGCCATCGGCCGGGCGCTGGGGCTGTTGAAACGCGAATGGCTTCGAGGAGGCTCGGCGCCGGACGAGGCGGCCGTCAAGGTTGGCGCGGCGGCAATCCTGAAGCGCGGCTTCACTCCCCCGCTTCGCAGGGTTATAAACGCCACCGGCGTGGTGCTGCACACGAACCTCGGGCGCGCGCCTCTTCCGGAGACGATCCTCAATGAAGCCGCCAAGACGCTGCGTTCTTACGTGGACATCGAGATGGACGTCGGCAGCGGAGAGCGCGGCCACCGGGATCTGAAAGTTGAGAGTGCCTTTCAGGATCTTTTTCAGACGAGCCTTCATGCGATCGTGACGAACAACAACGCCTCGGCCGTCATGCTCCTGCTCAACACGTTTTCCAAAGGGCGCGAAACGGTGGTAAGCAGGGGCGAGCTTGTCGAAATAGGCGGCGGATTCCGCATGCCGGACGTGATGGCGGCCGCCGGCGCGCGCCTTGTGGAAGTGGGCACGACGAACAAGACCCGAATCGGCGATTACGAGCAGGCGATCGGTCCGAAGACCGGCCTTCTCATGAAGATCCACACCTCCAATTTTCGAGTGGTTGGTTTTACGCGCGAAGCCACGCTGAAGGGATTGGCCGAACTGGGACGCGAGCGCGCCTTGCCGGTGGCCTTCGACCTTGGCTCCGGCCTTTTGATCCCTCCTGGTGAGGCGAACGCCGGCGACGAGCCCTGGCTGCAAGATGCCCTCTCTGCTGGCCCGGATGCCATCTGCTTCAGCGCCGACAAGCTTCTCGGCGGCTGCCAGGCCGGGATCATCCTGGCTTCGCGTGACGCCGCCGCTCGAATCAGGGCGAACCCGCTTCTGCGGGCGCTCAGGGCGGACAAGTACACCTACTTTCTGCTGGGAGGAGTCCTCGACCTCTACCGGAAAGGGCGGCTGGAGGAGATCCCGGCGCTCAAGATGCTTAGAGCTACGGACGACCAGTTGAACCGCCGCGCCTCCGCCTTGCGCAAAGCCATTTCCAGAAGGTGCTCCGGCGCCCTCAAAGCCGAGCTTGTCATCGCGAAGGGCCGCGTCGGCGGCGGCTCCGCCCCGCTTCACGACCTTTTTTCTCCGGCGGTGGCGTTGAGCCATCCCAAATTGAGCGCCGCCGCGATTGAGGAGCGCCTCAGGGCCGGCGAGCCTCCGGTCGCGACGGTCGTCTCCAAAGACGCCGTTCTCGTTCACGTCCGCACGCTGCTGCCTGGCGACGACAAGGACGTCCTGGATGTGCTTGAAGCGCTTGCAAGGGAGGATTCATGACGCGAGAAACGCGCTGGGCGGTTTCGGCCGGTGTCGCCCTGTGCCTGACGGCCGCAGCCTGCGTCACCACCAGCACGCCCGCTCCAAAGTCCGCGCCACCAGAGGCGGCAGCCACGCCCAGCTTGGCTTTAGCGCCAAAAGAAGAGCGCGAGAAGTGGGTGGTTGACGGATCGGGCGGAGCCAGCGCCGCGGGCGTAATGCTGGGCTCGCGGCTGCTCGCCGCTTTTCCCGCCTTGAAGAGCGGCCGAATCGCCGTCGCGGGAGACCCGAACGTCCCTTTGGGAATTGAGAGCGGAATAGCCGAGGGCATTGGAGGCGGCTGTGTGCTGGCAAGCGGCCTGGGGCTGAAAGGGTCTGCCCGTGAAATCGTCTCCCAGCTGGACCCGTCAACCTTTCGGGCTCTGGTGTGGCTTGAGACACCGAACAGGAACACCGGAGAATTCAACCTCCAGCTTTGGGATGCGGAAGGAGGGCGGCACTCATCCACGCTGCTCGTGAAGTTTGATCCCGCGCTTCAGGATGAGTCGCGTGTCAAGAGCGCGCTCACCTGGCTGGCCTTCTCGCGCCCCGTTTGCGGCCTCGCCTGGCAACCCGGCGCCAAGGGGGGCTTATGGGTCCGGAGGGGCGGCGAATTAGTAAGAATAGAGATGGAAACGAGAGGGGAGGCGGCCTCGGTGCCGGCCACGGGGATACCTGACGGCGCCTGCCTTCTTCGCTGGGAGGATGATGGCGGCGGTTCTCTGGGCTGTTTTGGCGCCTCGGCTTCAGGCGGCGGATGGCTCGTTCACGTTTCAAACGGCCAGACTCCCCCTCCCGATCCAATACAGGAGTTCCCTCTGCCCGAGAAGGCCAAGCGTTTTCTCTCCGCCCCGTTTCAGTCCGGCACCGGCTACTTCATGCTGGAAACGACGGCCGGCGAGGAACTGGGGGCATTTACCGATCTGGTCTGGCTGCAGGGCGATTCAGGCACCGCATTCGTCGCGTTGGGGACGGACGGGACCGTCTGGGCCGTCAGAGGCGACCTGCTCTCCGTAATGGTGGGGCCGCACGCCGGCCCCTGTACCGCAATCGCAGCCTACGGGGGCAATCTTTACCTGGCGGAGGCGCGTCCGCCTTACCGGGTAAAATCCTTCCGGATGCAAGCGGACCACTCGTGGCTCGAAAGCGCGGATCCCGTCGCCATGCCGGCTCAGGTTCTGGCGATGGCTGTTTCCGGGGGACAAAAGCCGGCGCTCTTTGCGCTCTGCGCCTCCTCCCCGGAGGAAATAACAGCGGTTACTCTGGGCCAGTAGAGCGAGCCGGTGTCCGAGGGCTTGACAGGCCGGAAAAAGACTTTATACTGGCATAGGTGTATTTGGCTTTTCCCTTGAGGGGCTTGTTTGCCGATGGCTGAACGTCTTGGTGAGATGCTTTTGAAGGCGGGGCTGATAACGCCACAGCAGTTGGAGGAGGCTCTGAACCTCCAGAAAACCAACGGCGGCCGCCTCGGCTTCAACCTGGTCAAGCTGGGCCACGTCAAAGAGGAGGACATCACCTCCCTGCTCTCCGAGCAGTACGCAGTCCCGGCAATTCATCTTGAACACTTTGAAATAGACGAGTCCATCCTGAAGCACATCCCGGCCGACATGGCGAGAAAATACCTCGCGATTCCGATCGAGAGGACCGGCGCGACGCTGACCGTGGCGATCGCCGACCCGTCGAACGTCTTCGCCCTTGATGACATCCGGTTTTTTACCGGCTACCAGGTCGAGCCGGTCGTGGCGTCCGAGGCCTCGATCAGAGAGGCCATCGAACGTTATTACGGCAGCTCGAACGAGATGCAGCTCAAGGACGTCATGGACGAAATCTCCAAGCAGGAGGTCGCCGACCTAGAAGTCGAGGAGGAGGATGGCGAGCCTACCGAAGAAGGCCTCGCGGCAGCCTCCGAGGAGGCGCCGGTCGTCAAGCTGGTCAACGTCGTCCTGACCGATTCCATCAAGAGGGGCGCCAGCGACATCCACATAGAGCCCTACGAAAAAGATTACAGGGTCAGGTTCAGGATAGACGGCGTCCTCTACGAGGTGCTTAAGCCGCCGCTGAAGCTCAAGGACGCGATCACATCGAGAGTCAAGATTCTGGCGAAGCTGGACATCTCCGAACGGCGGCTCCCGCAGGACGGCCGCATCAAGATGAAGGTGAAGCTCGACGGCAAGGCGAAGGAGATAGACTACCGCGTCTCCACCGTGCCTTCGTTGTACGGCGAGAAGGTCGTCATGCGGCTTCTCGACAAGGAGGGGCTGAAGCTCGACTTGACCAAGCTCGGCTTCGAGCCGGAGAGCATGAAGAAGTTCGAGAGCGCCATCGCCAAGCCGTACGGCATGGTGCTGGTCACCGGCCCTACGGGTTCCGGCAAGACCAACACCCTCTACTCGGCGGTCGGCCAGCTAAACACGCCGGAGACCAACATCATGACCGCCGAGGACCCGGTGGAATTCAGCATCCAGGGATGCAACCAGGTCCAGATGAAAGAGGCGATCGGCCTGAACTTCGCTTCAGCGCTGAGGGCCTTTTTGAGGCAGGACCCGAACATCATTCTGGTGGGAGAGATCCGTGACTTCGAGACCGCCGAAATCGCGGTCAAGGCCGCCCTGACGGGCCATTTGGTCCTAAGTACTCTTCACACGAACGACGCCCCGTCCACGATAAGCCGCCTCATGAACATGGGCATTGAGCCGTTTTTGGTGGCCACCTCCGTCCACTTGATTCAGGCCCAGCGGCTAGTAAGGCGCGTCTGCAAAGACTGCAAGGCCGAGGTTCCCATGCCTCCCAAAGCCCTTATGGATCTGGGCTATTCGGAAGAGGAGTCGGCGAAGGTCAAGGTGTTCAAAGGCAAAGGCTGCCCGACGTGCAATAACAGCGGCTACAAGGGGCGAGTAGCCCTGATGGAAGTCATGGAGATGAGCGACCAGTTGAGGGAGATGGTCCTCATGGGAGCCAACGCGATCGAGCTCAAGAGGCAGGCAATCGAGGACGGCATGATCACGCTCCGCCGCTCCGGCCTCATCAAGATAATGAACGGCGTGACGACCATAGAAGAGGTCATTCGCGAGACGGTCGCGTAGCGGGAGGCGAGAATGGCGCTCTCGATTCACCAGTTACTGAAATTCATGGTGGACAACAATGGCTCCGACCTGCACATCACTACGAACTCCCCGCCGCAAATCCGCGTCCACGGGAAGCTCTCGCCGATCGAAGGGACGAAGCCGCTCTCGGCCGCGGAGACGAAGCAGCTCTGTTACTCCATCCTGACGGACCAGCAGAAGCACAAGTTCGAGGAGAGCCTAGAACTCGACCTTTCTTTCGGCATCAAGGGCCTCGCCAGATTCCGCGCGAACATTTTTTACCAGCGCGGGGCCGTGGCTGGCGCGTTCAGGACGATCCCTTACGAAATCCGCGGTTTCTCGGAGCTGGGCCTGCCTTCCGTCGTCGAGCACCTTGCGGAAAAGCCGCGCGGGCTGGTGCTCGTGACGGGGCCGACCGGCTCCGGTAAGTCCACCACGCTCGCCTCGATGGTGGACAAGGTCAACCGCGAACGCCACGACCACATCGTCACCATCGAAGACCCGGTGGAGTACCTGCACCCACACAAATCCTGCGTCGTGAACCAGCGCGAAATCGGGGCCGACACGTTCTCCTTCAAGAACGCTCTCAAGAGCATTCTGAGGCAGGATCCGGACGTGGTCCTGATCGGCGAAATGCGCGACCTGGAAACCATCGAGGCGGCGCTGAGGATCGCCGAAACGGGCCACCTCACTTTCGCGACCCTGCACACCAACTCAGCGGTGGAGACGATCAACCGTATCATTGACGTCTTTCCGAGCCACCAGCAGTCTCAGATCCGCACGCAACTTTCTTTCGTCCTGCAGGGCATCCTCTGCCAGGCGCTCCTCCCCACTCGCGACGGAAAGGGCAGGTGCCTGACGGTGGAGATCATGATCCCAAACGCAGCCATCAGGAACCTGATTCGCGAAGACAAAGTCCACCAGATATACTCGGTCATGCAGACCGGCCAGGCCGGCAGCGGAATGCAGACCTTCAACCAGTCGCTCGCCGATCTCTATCTCAAAGGGAAGCTGGACCTGGAGACCGCCATTTCGCGATCGTCTCAGCCGGACGAGTTGCAGGAGCTCATCAACAGGGGAGTGACGCTGGGCTCCCGCCAGATGAACGTGGGCGGGCCAACCGCCGCTGTTTCCAGAGGACCGGCCGCGCCCCAGCGCAGGCCGTAAAGCACAGAGAGGGAGGGGACCATGCCCCAGTTTGAATGGCAAGGACGCAGGCGCACTGGCGAAAACGTTGACGGCGTGATGACCGCCGACAACCGCGACGCGGTGATAGCAGCCCTTCGCAGGCAGCAGGTCGTGCCGACGAAGATAAAGGAGAAGGGAAAGGAATTCACCCTCCCCAAATTCGGCGGCGGAGTGAAATCAAAGGATCTCGCCGTCTTTACCCGCCAGTTCTCCGTCATGATAGACGCCGGCCTGCCAGTGGTCCAGTGCCTTGAAATCCTGGGGAGCCAGCAGCAGAACAAGGTGTTCCAGAGAGTTCTTTTCGAAGTGAGAGAAGACGTTGAAGCCGGGGCGAACCTGAGCGACGCTTTCAAGAAGCATCCAAAGGTCTTTGACGCACTCTACTGCAACCTGGTGGCGGCGGGCGAAGCGGGCGGCATCTTGGACACGATCCTTCAGCGCCTCTCCGTTTACATCGAGAAGGCGGTCAAGCTGAAGGCGGCGGTTCGATCTGCCATGATTTACCCAACCGTGGTTGTAACCGTCGCGATACTCGTCGTCGCCCTCATCATGTGGAAGGTCATTCCCACATTTGCAAACCTCTTTTCTGGCCTTGGGGCCAAGCTCCCGCTGCCTACTCGCTTCGTGATCGCGATAAGCAACTTCCTCGGCAGGTGGGGATGGCTCATCGTGCTTGCCTTGATCGGCTTTGCGATTGCGGTACGGCTATATTACCGAACCGCCGGCGGGCGGTACAACATAGACAAGATGCTTCTCCGCCTTCCCATAATGGGATCGGTTTTGAAAAAGATAGCGGTCGCCAGGTTCTGCAGAACCCTCGCAACCCTTGTTTCGTCTGGCGTGCCTATCCTAGAAGGGCTAAACATAACAGCAAAGACTTCGGGCAACGCCATCGTCGAAGAGGCGATCTTCAAGACGCGGAAGTCCGTCGAAGAGGGCAAGACCTTGGTCGAGCCGCTGATCGCCTCTAAAATTTTCCCAGGGATGGTGACGCAGATGATAGGCGTAGGGGAAACAACCGGCGCGCTTGACGCCATGCTTTCAAAGATCGCCGATTTCTACGAAGACGAAGTGGACGAAGCAGTAGCCAACTTGATGAGCCTTTTAGAGCCTTTGATTATAGTCTTCTTAGGCGTTACGATCGGCGGCATAGTCATCTCGATGTACATGCCGCTCTTCAGTTTAATTCAGCAGATTCAGTAGAACCAGTTCTGGCCGGCGGGCCTTCCATAGCCCGCCGGCTTCTCCCAATCGGGGACAGATCTCCCATGGAATCATTAGAGAAACAGGCCGTCCGGCTAATGGTCTTCCGGATGGTCATCGCGTTTACTTTCTTCCTGAGCGCGCTCGGAATCCAAGTGGCGGTCGGCACCGAACTGGCGATACAACCTTTTTTTTACTTCATGGCGATCGTCCTGGCCCTGAACCTAGCCTATACCGTGACCTTCTGGCTCTATCATTCCTTCAGGGGCCGGCCGGCATTTATTTATGCGCAGCTTTGCGGAGACGCCTTTTCCGTCACGGTCCTTGCTTTTCTGACGGGCGGGTTGTCATCAATTTTTACTTTTCTCTACCACATATTAATAGTCGTCGCCGGGTTGATTCTGAAGAGGCGCGGCGCCTTCACGCTCGCCGCCGCCAACTCGCTTCTCTATGGCGCGCTCTGCATCGTACAATTTTATGATTGGCTTGAGCCCGACCGCTTCGTGAAGACGACTTACGACCAACCGACTCCAGGCGCTACTCTATACGGCCTCATGACTCACCTGGTAGGATTCCTGCTGGTGGCTATGCTCATAACCGCCATGTCCTCGCGCCTTGAGAAGAGCGACGCCACCCTCGGGCTCGTCCAAAGAGACCTCTCCCGCCTTCGCCACCTGAATGACCAAATAGTCTCCTCCATTTCGGGGGGGGTCGTGACGACGGACCAGCGGGGGACCGTCACCTTCGCCAACGCACAGGCGCGCAAGCTTCTTGGCGAGACTTTGCCCGAAGGGTGGAACTTCTTTCACAGGCTCAGGACGCTTGGGCATGATGAGTCCCCTTCTTCGCCTCTGCGGCCTTCCGAACCAAGCGAGATCCATCTGGCGACGGCCGACGACCGCCGCCTCTATCTCTCGGTTTCTCCTCTGCTGGACGGCGGGGCTCGCGCCGGATATCTGGCCATGGTGAGGGACGAGACCGACATGGTCCATCTGAGGGAAAGCCTCTCCCTGAGAGACCGGCTGGCGGCGATCGGAGAGATGGCCGCCAACATAGCCCACGAGATAAAGAATCCGCTGGGCAGCATATCTGGGGCGGCGCAGATGCTCAGGCGCGAGACGGCGCCCGAATCGAAGGAGAGCGAGCTTTTGGGCATCATTCAAAACGAAAGCTCCCGGCTCGCGCGGACGCTGGACGACTTTTTGAAATACGTTCGGCCGGCACCCCTGAAGCTCAAGCGCGTTGATCTCCGGGAGATAGCTCAAGGCGTAATCACGCTGTTCTCACAGGATCCGGCGGTCGCCGATGGCATCGTGGTCTTGAAGAGCGACTTGGCCGATTTTCCCGCCGAGGCCGAGGTTGATCCAGACCAGGTCCGCCAAGCCCTGTGGAACCTCGTCCAGAACGCTAGAAAGGCGCTGCCCGCCGAAGGCGGCACCATAGAGATATCGTTGAGGCACGAGAAGCCTTACGTTATACTTGGCGTCCGGGACACTGGAGTTGGGATGCCCAAGAGCGAGATACAAAAAAACTTCGAGCCTTTCCGCCACCACTTTTCGTCAGGGGCCGGGCTTGGCCTCTCGATGGTTTACAGGATCATGGAGAGCCATGGCGGAAAGGTCGAGGTGAACTCCGAATTCGGCCGCGGGACGACCTGCCTGCTCTTCTTCCCGGTTGGAGATATCAATGGGTAGCAGAATTCTGGTCGTTGACGACGAAGCGAGCATGCGGCGCATGATCGAGCTGCTTCTTGCCCAAGAGGGCTACCAGCCCAAGAGCGCTCAAAACGCCGAAGAGGCGATCGCCGCGATGGCGCAGGAGGCCTTCGACCTGGTCATCTCGGACATAAGGATGCCCGGCCTCTCGGGCATTGACCTCTTAAGGAGAATTCGGGAAGACGGCTCGGCGGCCGAAGTGATCCTCGTCACCGCTTACGCCTCCGCCGAAAGCGCCATCGAGGCTTTGAAGCTCGGCGCCTTCGATTACGTGACGAAGCCGTTCCAGGTTGACGAGCTTTTGCACGTCGTCAAGAACGCGCTGGAAAAAGGCTCGCTGCGCGAAGAGAACGTCCTTTTGAAAGCGGAACTTTCCGACAAGGACCGCTTCGGGGAAATCATAGGCGCGAGCCCCCAGATGCGGCAGATATATTCACTGATCGAGCGCATCGCGCCGACGACCAGCACCGTTTTGATCCAGGGCGAAAGCGGCACGGGCAAAGAGCTCGTCGCCAGGGCCATTCACCAGCGCTCCCAGCGTGCGGCCAGGCCGTTCATTTCGGTAAACTGCGGCGGCATACCCGAGACGCTTTTGGAAAGCGAGCTCTTTGGCCACGTAAAAGGTTCCTTCACTGGCGCCTTCACCAGCAAGAAGGGGCTTTTCGACGTCGCGCAGAGCGGGACTCTCTTTCTCGACGAAATCGGAGAGATGTCCCCCATGATGCAGGTCAAGCTTCTGAGGGCGCTTCAGGAGAAGCGGGTGAGGGCGGTCGGCGCCACGGAGGATCACGCCATTGACGCCAGGGTGCTGGCCGCGACCAACCAGGACTTGGCGCTGATGGTCCGCGAAAAGAGGTTCCGCGAGGACCTCTTCTACAGAATAAACGTCATCACCCTTCAGATTCCTCCTCTTAGGAAACGTCCGGAGGACATTCCAATCCTGGCGCGCCACTTCCTGAGAAAAATCTCCGTGGCCTCGGGGCGAAACACTCCCGGCCTGACCTCTGGCGCCATGGCCGCTCTCGAGGCGTATGGCTGGCCCGGCAACATACGCGAGCTTGAAAACGTCATCGAGCGCGCGATGGCCCTATCGCCGAACGACCGCATTGAAACCTCCCATCTTCCCGAAAGCCTTCTCGGGTACAAGATACCCTCCGGCGCGGGCGACATGGAGGTGCCGAAGGAAGGCTTCTCGCTCAACGAAGCGGTGGAGGGCGTCCGCGCCGCATACATACGCAAGGCTTTGGAGATGGAGGACGGCGTCATGGTGCGCGCCGCCAAGAGGCTGGGGATAACATTCCGCTCTATCCGCTACTTCGTGAAGAAGTACCACTTGAGCGCCCGCGAGGACGTAATGGAAGAACAGGAGAACAGGTGAGCGCCGACGCCGCTTTGGAAATCAGCCTCCTGGTCCCCTTGTACAACGAAGAGGCGAACGTCGCGCCGCTACTTGAGGCGATACGCGAGGCGATGGCGGGACTTGGCCGGCCTTACGAGGTCGTCCTGGTTGACGACGGCTCGTCGGACAAAACGCCAGCCCTGCTGCGGGAAGCAGCCGTCAAAGACCCCCGCCTTCGCGCCGTTTTGCTGAGGCGCAACTTCGGCCAGACGGCGGCGCTCGCGGCCGCCATTGCTCACGCGAAAGCGCCAGTGCTAGTGCCGCTGGACGCCGACCTCCAGAACGACCCAAACGACATTCCGAAGCTCCTCGCAAAGCTCGAAGAGGGCTACGACGTGGCCAGCGGATGGAGGCGCCACCGCAAAGACCCGTTTCTCAGCCGCACCCTGCCTTCAAAGATAGCCAACGGCCTCATTTCTTTCATCTCCGGCGTTCGCCTCCACGACTACGGGTGCTCGCTCAAGGCTTACAGGAAGGAAGTTCTTGAAAACGTAAGCCTCGTCGGCGAAATGCACCGATTTGTCCCGATCCTCGCGAGCTGGCAGGGTGCCAAGGTCGCCGAGGTAGAGGTGAGCCACAGGCCGCGCGTGGCGGGCAAGAGCAAGTACGGGATAGGCCGGACCTTCAAGGTCGTCTTGGATTTAATGACCATAAAATTCATGGGAAGCTTTCTCACCAAGCCGATCTACGTCTTTGGCGGGACCGGCGCGGGCCTCGGATTTCTATCGTTTCTCCTGGCCTCTTACACGCTCTGGCAGAAGCTGGCCTACGGCGTGTGGGTGCACCGCAACCCGCTATTTCTCGTGGCCATCTTTTTTGGGCTCGTGGGCGTACAGTTGATCATGATGGGGCTTCTCGGCGAGCTGATCAGCCGCATCTATTTCGCCTCCACCCATAGCGCCCCCTACGTCGTCCGCGAAGTG
>JBBINO010000065.1:4439-14509 GCA_037443845.1 Acidobacteriota bacterium | reverse complement strand
CAAGAGCCACGGCGCGCCTGCGCCCAGCGAGGCCCGTGCCCAAAGCCGGCAGAAAGAGTAACGCGAAGATGAGCGAAGAAAGCCGGGTGGCGGATCGCCACCCGGCGGATTGCCAGAAAATCTTGTCAGTGGCCGAGGCCTTTGAGCATGTCCTTGAGAGAGGGGTGCTTCTTGGGCTGGTTCGTGTCCGAGCCGCCTTGCTGCTCCTGGCCGCCCATTCCGGGCATCATCATGCCCATCATCGTGGTCTTGGCGTAGCCGGCCGGAAGGACGAATTCGGAATCGGGGATGACCGTCATCTGAACGTCTTTGGAAGTCATGGTGGTCGTTCCCTGGTCTTTGCCGTTGGCGGTGTGATGGACCACCACCTGCACCGGGAAGCCCAGGAAGCCGACCTTCTGGGCGACCTCCTTGTCGAAGGCCTCGTCCCCGGTGCCCAGCCCCTGAGCCTGCCAGTTGTGGCCTCCGAAGAGCGTTGTCACGTCCATGGCGGGGTTGGTGTAGAAGTCCGTCACGGAATCCTCGTGGCTCTTGCTGTGGAAGCCCAGCATCGTGGCTTCGGAATCGTAAGAGATGTGGATCCTCTTGCCGGTGCACGGGGTTCCGTTGATGACTTTCGGCGGAAGCGGTGTGACGTCAACCTTCTGGTTCGACTGTTTGACCTTCATGGACTTCGCCATGTTGTTTATCTGGTCAACGCTCATCTCAATGTACTGGCGCTTTTCGGGAAAGACGAAGTAGGCCTTTTTCGTCGCGCTGTCGGCGATCATGTAGGAGCCCTTCGGGAACATCATATAGTTGGTGAGGTAAACCATCTTGTACTTGCCGTCCGTGGCCATCGCATCGAAGGAAAAGTTCATGCCGCTTTCCGGGTCCATCCCCATCTGGCGCATCTGCGCCTTTTCTTCCGGGCTCATCTTCTGAGCCTGCATCTTCTGCTGCTCAACGATGGCGCCCTCTGTTTTCACGTCGCCCTTGTATTTGATTCCGGAGCCCGCCCAGGCGCAAAGGGCCATGCTCGCCGAGACCGCCAACACCGCTATCTTCTTCATGGGTCCATCCTCCTCTTTCAAGAAGACTATAAGATTGATGCTTGGGGGCTGTCAAGCCTGAAAACCGGTTTTGAGGGCCGTTTGTGACCGGCGTCACGGAGCCTTGCGCAAAATCACGGTCGCCTTGAGCCCTCTGCCCGGCTTGTCGCCCAGCTCGAGCCTGCCTCCCATTCGCCCGGCGAGATCGCGGCAGACCAGAAGGCCCAAGCCGGTCCCGCCCTCCTTGGTTGTGAGGTACGGGGTGAAGGGAGCCGCCGCCACCTCCGGAGGCAGGCCGCCGCCAAGATCTTCGACGGCCAGGTATGCTTCGGGAGGGGTTCCGCCCGTTACTCCGCCATGAACGTTGACCGCCCCCGCTCTTCCGCGCTGCGCCTCGATGGCGTTGCTTAGAAGGTTAAAAACCACCTGGTACAGCGCGCCTTCGTCCACCATGACTTTCAACTCGGGAGGAACGCCGGCCGTGACCTCGACGCCCGCCCGCTCCGCCAACGGCTTCAACGCCCTTTCCACAGCTACGACGGTACGCTCCAAGGAGGCCGCCTCGATAGAGAGCGGGCGGTCTTCGGCCAGGTCCTTGAACCTTCCGGCAAGCCTCGCCAGCCTTTCCACCTGATCTAGGAGAACCGCGGCGGCGTCCTTGACCAGAGCTTCGCGCCCGAGTTCGGCGGATGAAGAGGCCTGAAGCTCCTGGAGCCAGAGCCTCATCGGCGTTAGCGGGTTGTGAATCTCGTGGGCCAGCAGCCTGGCCATGCTCCTGTAACTGCGAAGCCTCTCCTCTTCGAGCGCCTTCGTCAGGTCAATCCAACGCCAGAGTACCCGGTCCAGCGAGGCCGAGCGCTCCGTTCTGTAGGAACGGCCCTGGTGCGCGACCGTCTCCTCGGGGGATGGCGCCCCCTTGGCCCAGAGCGATCTGCCAAGTTCGTTTCCCCACAACGCCTGCCCCCTCTGGTCCGTCATCAGAAGGCCGTCTGAAATGCCGTCAAGCACTCCTTTCATCAACTCGCTGCCAGCCCGCAGGCTGCGCCTGAGTTTGGCCTCCCTTTCCTGCTGCCTGAGAACCACGAGCAGGTAGGGAAGGTCCAACGGCTTTTCGATGAAATCAACCGCGCCGTGCTCGCGCGCCTCCAGCGCGGTGGAGGCTTCGCCAAATCCGGTCATGACCGTCGCGAGAAGGTCGGGGTTGCGCTCGCGAAGCTTGGGAAGAAGGTCCAGGCCGCTCATCTCTGGAAGCCTCACGTCCACGAGGGCAAGATCGGCGGGAGGAGCCAGGAGCGCCTCCCTGGGGCTCGGGGCGGTCAGGACGTCGAACTCGGTCCTTCTTGAGAGAATGCGCGACAGTTCGCCGAGCGTCCTCTCGTCATCCTCGACGATCAGGAGCCTCAGCTTTCTTTCTTCAGCCCGTTCGTCCATCGTCCTCTCCGCGCGCCGGAACGAGGCGTACCCTGACGGCCGTCTCGCCGGAGGGGCCCTCCTCGAACGAAACGCCGCCGCCCATCCGCCTCGAAAGCAAATCCACCACGAAGAGCCCTAGGCCCGTGCCAGACGTTTTGGACGTGACGAACGGCTCGCCGATGTGGGCGCGAACCTCCGGCGGAATTCCGGGGCCGTTGTCGGTTACTGAAAAGAGGACCCGCCCCTTTTCATCGCTGGCGAGCGAAACCGCGACCTGCCCCGATTCGCCCTTCAAAGCTGCCGCGTCGCGGGCGTTCAGCAAGAGGTTGACGGCAATTTCAGCCAGCGCTTCCGGCCAGCCGGAGACAGCGCACCCTGGCTCTATCTCCCTGGTCAACCGAGGCCCGCCAGCGAATTGAGGTTCGACGAGCCTGAGAGCCGGATCGAGCCACTGGTCAGGCAGAACCCTCTCGGGCGGGCCGGCCGGCTTCCGTCCCGGGAGCGCCAGGTCTTTCAGAATCCTCTGCGCCGACAGCACGTGCTCCTTGAGCGCCTTCAAGTCCGCTTTTGAGGGCGGGGCTCCCTCCATCAGCATTTCGTCGAGCCGAAGCCTCATCGGGTTCAGCGCGTTGTTGATCTCGTGGGAGAGTCCCGCGCCGATCCGCTCCATCAGTCCCAACCTCTGCGCGTTCAAAAGCTGCTCCCTCTGCTCGCCGACTCGCTTCAAAAGCGCGTCGAAGGCCGCGCTTATCCATTTGGCCTCATCGGCGTCGCGCGGCCCGCTTGGCGCCTCCTGTTCCCACGACTCCATCCGCCCGGCAAGGGAGGTCACGGGCTTGACCACCGTCTCCCTCAGGTCCCTGATGAGGATTCTCCAGCCAAGCGCCCACCCGGCCATGGCGATTACGAAGAAGAGGGCCAGGACAAACTGCAACCAGCCGAGCGAACGGCCCAGCTCCGCGCGCACCTTCTCTATATAGCCGCGGTCCGACACGACCGTCACGTCGGCGAAATAGGCCCCATCCACGTAAAGGGGAAAAGCCGAAGAGGCAAACCCCGCCCCGAGGCGGCCTTTGCCGGAAGGAACCTCCCCGGCCTTGATGTCCATCAGGCCAAGGCGGGAATGAATCCAGACGCCCCTCAGATGGTCCGAGAAGGTGACCCTGGCGTCGAGGTCCCCGGCCAGCGAGTCCCGGTCCTTTGAGAGGGCCTGGCCGTAAATCAGGTACCTAGCGCGCAAAATATCGCTCAGCCTTGCCTCGTACCCGTAGCGGGTGGCGGCGTCCCATACCACCGCGTCGGGCAGCGAGAGATTCTGGCGGACGAACTCCATCAGCCCGAGAGAAAGTTCGGCGCCCTGCCCAACCGCTTTGTTGGACACCTTCATCTCGGCCATTCTCGCTTCGTACCTGGCGCACTCCTTGACCCTGGGATCTCCCGCCAGGTCATAGAGCAGAAGCCTCGCGAGGCTGTCGGCCTCCTCTCTTGAATAGTCCTCGACCGCCGCCGAGATCAGCCTGGCCTGCGACGCCCAAACGGTGGCCAGCAGGACAAGGAGCGCCAGGCCGGAGCCGGCGATGATCAAACCGCCCCTCGTCCCCCAGCGAGCCACGCGGCCCTCAAGGCCGGCGGCCTTCACTTGAACACCTCGCTTCCGACCCGCCTTGCCTCGGCGCGGCGCAGCGCCTCCTCTGGATCAACGTTCCCCTCGAGCGCGTCGGCTATCGCCTGCCGAAGAAAGGTCTCCTCCTCCCATCCGGCTGGCACAGCGATGACTCTTGTCTTCGACAAGGCGGAAAATGGCGGCACGGCGGGAGCCGGAACGGACGACAAAGCGGGACACGATCCAGCTTTGGCGACCTCTCCTTGAAAATCGGGCGAAACGAGAGCGGCGGAAACGCCCGGCGCCTCCTCCGGCAGGGAATACCCGACCACGCACCAGCCGTCGTTTACCGCCATCGCCCCAAAAGACGATGGCAGCGGGACTATCGCCGCCACCTGATCCATGGGCCCGCCTTCCTGCCACAACGCCGCGGCTTGCGAAGCCATCATGAAGGCCGCCGCCGTCTCGCCGGAAGAGAGGGAGCCCCACGCGTTCCTGGCGCCCTTCTCGCGAAGGCCGAACTCCCTCATAAACCTCAAGACGTGCACCGTCGAAGAACGGTATAGCGCGTTGGAATTTTCCCCCTCGAAGCTGGCCGCCAGCGACCAGAAGAGGATTGTCTCGGGCACCGACGAGAGGAGCGCGGGCGAAGCATCCCCCCTCCAGGAGCGCCAGGCGATCATGTCCTCCCTCAGCCCGGCAAGGTTGCCCGGCTCGGACATGGAGTACTTCTTCCACAGATCCTTTCTGTAAACAAGCACCGGGGCGTCAATTGTCAAGGGCAGCGCCAGAAGGCCACCGGCGCCCTCCAAGCTCTCGGCCAGGTCGGGCCTAATCCCGTCTTCCAGCTTCTTGGAAAACGGTTTGGTCCATTGAGAGAAGAGAGGAACGAACCTTGCCTGCACGACGATGCCGTCGTAAGCGTTTGACTTCGTGGACAGGAGCAGAATTTCAAGGTCGTGGGCGCGATCGTAGGGCCTGAGCGGAACCGCTGAAAATGAATAAGCGGAGGGCCACTTCGCTCCGGCGAAGAGCGACTCCAACTGCGGTGGAACGCCAAGGCGCGTGGCTGGCCTCCACTCTTCTTTGGCCCCGCACGCAGCGAGAAGAACGATTGACAGAAAGACGAACGCCCAGCGAGCCCGCCTCATGGAAGAAGTATAACCGGAAAAACGGAATTTGAGCGAGAGAGCGGAATCATGACCCGCGGGCGGGCCAAGCCCGCCCGCGGGCCGGGGCCGGCACTTCAGTGCCCGTGGCCGTGTCCGTTGCCATGGCCGTGTTCTTCGTTCCCCTTGTTCTCGTTGCCGTGTTCTTTGTTGCGCAATCCTGGAGGCCCTTCTTCACCCTGCCCCCGCCCGTGCTCCTTGGCTCCTTGGTCCTTGGGGCCGTGGCCGTGGTGCTCGCGGTAGACTTCGCCGCACCAAGCGTGGTACTCACGACCGCCCTGCAAGCCGGAGATGACTTCGTCCGGGGTGCGCCCCGTGGCGCGGCACAGCGTCTGGACCCTTGCCATCGCTATGAACTCGGGGTCGCTGAGCGCGAACGCCCCGTGCTCGGGGTGGCCCTTCCCCCTGCCGTGGTTTTTCCAATATCCCCAAGCCTTACCGTAGGGCGGGCCGTAGTCCCTGGTTGGCTGCACGACGATCGTCTCCATCGGCACGCCGAGACGGACTGCAACCTGAAGCCAGGAAAGGCCGGTGCGGCGCAGATCCCAAACGGCTTGAAGTGACGCGCCGGATCGGTTTGAAAGGAAGGCGGTCGCCATGAAATCGTCGGGAGAAACCCTTGCCTCGCCCGCCAGGTGGTTCGCGTCGGCAATGGGGAGCTTCCAAACGTCAAAGGAGAGGTGCAGAGAAGCCTGAACGTTGTCGGCCAGGTTTCCAGGCTGTCCGAAATCCGGTATCGGCAGTCTCGCCTGGGCTACGATTGTGGCTAACACACAAACGAAAAAGATCACCGTAACTTTTGAGCGCATCGTAATTCACCTCCAGTCAGAATATAACGCCCGGAGTCATCTCGATTCAACGGCGCCCATGAAGGCGGCCCGCGCGCCCGCTTCAGCGCGAAGGGGGAGGGAGCCCGCGGGCCCTGGCGAGCCCGGCGAGAAAGGGGTAGAGCTCCTCGTTGTAGAAGCGCTCGAATTCGCCCGTGCGCGCGTGGCCGCTAAAAACCATCGTCCCGCCGCCACGAAGAGTTATGCGAAGCCCGTCGTCGCCGACCGCCTGGGCGAAGAGCTTGTGGGAGCGGGACTGGACGATCGAGCCGTCCTTCAGCTTGAGGGGGCGTGACGCGATTTCTGCCACGTTTGACCTGCTCCTGGACCGGATGATCTCCATGAGCCTCGCGATTTCGGCGGGCGACGCGATCTCGAGCGGAGGCTCGCCCGATATTGCGTAAACCGCGCCGGTGACGTCCCTGTCGTTGACCTCGGGCACGGGGTTCAAAGGTTCGTGAGAAACGACTTGGACTTCAATGGGCTGGTTGCACAGGAGGTACTCCGTCACCTCGACCTTCACGCCGGAACATTCCCCCTCGTAGTCGCGCTCGCCGCACAAGCCGGTGTCGAAGGCCAAGTCAACTCCGGGGGCTCCGGCGATGATCTCGGCCAAGTCCCCTTTTAACGGACCGTAAGACTCCGCTATTTCCCTCGCCGCCGGCGGAGCGCCCTTTCTCGAAATTTTGAATTCCTTCGGCTCTTTTTGGGAATCGCAATTCTTCGGAAGCTTCGCGGCGATAGCCTCCTCCTCTTCGGTCGCTTGCGCCGCCGAACCGGAGGAGGAAAGCAAGGCAAGCGCTAAAAACAAAATGGCGAAGATGGCTGTTCGGCTAACCAAAGAGCGCCTCCACCGCTTCTGAGAGGCTCGCAACCGGTTCGAGGCTCACGCCTTTCGGCTTGTGCTCGATTCGGCGCATGTCGGAAGCGGGCAGCATGACGCGCTTGAAGCCTAGCGCCGCAGCCTCCTTCGCCCTTGGCAGCGCCGAGCCAGCGCCGCGCACTTCCCCCGCGAGGCCTATTTCGCCGAAGGCAGCAAGCTCCTGGGGAACCGGCTTGCCGTAAGCGGCGGAAGCGACGGCCAGGCAAAGCGGGAGGTCGAGCGCCGGCTCCTCGACTTCGACGCCGCCGACGACGTTCACGAAGAGATCCCTGTCACCGAGCGTCATGCGCGCCGCCCTTTCAAGCACGGCGGTCAGAAGCTGGACCCGGTTTCGGTCAAGCCCCGCGCTCATCCTCTTCGCCATGCCGAAGGCCGACGGGCTCGTGAGCGCCTGAATCTCGAAAAGGAGCGGGCGCGTGCCCTGAAGAGCGACGCCTATGCATGAGCCAGGCTGGCCGACCGGCCTATCCGCCAACAGCGCCGCCGACGGGTTCTCCACCTCCTTGAGCCCCTCGCCGGTCATCTCCAAAAGGGCAAGCTCCGACGTCGCGCCGTAACGGTTCTTCTGGACCCTGAGCACCTTGAGGTGGCGGTACTTCTCCCCTTCGAGGTAGAGGACCGTGTCCACGATGTGTTCGAGAGCCTTAGGGCCGGCGATCATTCCGTCCTTGGTGATGTGGCCGACCATTATCACGCCGGTGCCGGTGGTCTTCGCGAATTCCGTCAGCCTCACGGCGCAGTCGCGAACCTGGGAAAGGCTGCCAGGGGCCGAGCCTATCGCCTCCGTGGCCGTTGTCTGTATCGAGTCCACCGCCAGAAGAACCGGAGAGAGGCGCTTCGCCTCTTCAAGCGCGGCCTCGAGCGACGTCTCGGCGAGCAGGTGGAGTGAAGGCGAGTTGACGCCGAGCCTGCGGGCGCGCGCCGCCACCTGCGAGGCCGACTCCTCACCAGAGACATAGAGGGTCAATGCTCCGTGGCTCACGGCGCCGAATATCTGCATGAGGATCGTTGACTTTCCCACGCCCGGGTCGCCGCCGAGAAGCGCGACGCCTCCCTCGACGAGGCCGCCGCCCAGCACTCGGTCAACCTCTCCGAGGCCAGTCGAGAGCCTTCGCCCGTCCTCTGTCCTGACTTCGGTAAGAGGCGTGGCCTTGTTGCCGCGCACCCTCGCGCCGGGTTTAGCCTCCTTGGGGTGTTCCGCCTCCTCCACGAAGCTGTCCCACTCGCCGCACGCCGGGCAGCGCCCGAGCCACTTGGGGCTCTTCGAGCCGCACGACTCGCAGACGAAGACGCTCGCTGGCTTCGTCATCTGGACGTCCCGTGCAGCGGCCCGCGGGCGCCGGGCCGGGAAGCCTCCATCAGCGCGCTGACCAGAAGTTCCGGCTTTTCCTCGACGCGCAGGAGCGCGCGATGTTTCGCCGCCAGGAACCCCTCTTCCATCTGGTGGTCGAAAAGAGCGAGCAACGGCGCGAAGAAGCCGTTCACGTTCAAAAGACCGCACGGCTTGTCGTGGATTCCTAGCTGCGCCCAGGTGAGAATCTCGCAAAGCTCGTCGAGCGTGCCGAAGCCGCCGGGCATCGCGATGAAGCCGTCGGCCAGATCTGCCATCATCGCCTTTCTCTGGTGCATGGATGAGACGACGCGAAGCTCGGTGACGCCGTCATGGCCGAGCTCCCGCTCCTTCAGCGCCTTCGGTATCACGCCAATCGCCTCTCCCCCTTCCGCAAGCACCGCGTCGGCGATCACCCCCATGAGGCCGATCCGGCCGCCCCCGAAAACGAGCCCGATCTTCCTGGCGGCCATTGCGCGGCCGAGTTCTCCCGCCGCTTCGGCGTACACCGGAGCCTTTCCAGGCGACGACCCGCAAAAGACGCAGAGCCTCTTCATTAGCTACCGCTCTATCTTCCAGACGGTGTCTATCACCGTTCCGTCCACCCATTTCACCGCAGCGACCGGGACTTTGCCGCGCTTCGGGGGCTGCGGCCTGCCTCCGCACATCGAGTAAACTTCTCTCTGGATGTCGCGGATATTTCTGATGGGCAGCCCCTTCCCTTTGACCGCTTCAAGAAGGTCGTGGCGCCTCGGGTTGATGGCTATCCCGCGCTCCGTGACGATCACGTCAATCAGCTCCCCGGGGCCCGTTATCGTCGTCACCTCGTCCACGATGACCGGGATGCGGTCCCTGACGGCCGGGACGGGCAGGATCGTGCAGCCTGAAAAGAGGCAGTTCTGCCATCCTCCTATCCCGTGAAGGAGCCGCCCGTCGCTGTGGGTGACCACGTTGGCGTTGAAGTTCACGTCCACCTCCGTCGCCCCCAGAACGACGGCGTCAACCATCGTGCCGAAAAATCCCTTGCCGTTGTAGTTGTAGCTCGTGAAAGGGCTGGTCGCCACGTGGCGCGGGTTGTCCCGCATCGAAGCGACGCCGTCCAGATCGAAGGTCTGCCCGTCGAGGATGTAGTCGCAGAGCCCCTCGTTCAGCATCTCGACCAGGTACTTCGTGGAGCCGCCCCGGATGAAGCGCGCCTTCACGCCCGCCTTCTTCATCATCTCCCTGAGGTAGATGGCGAAGGCCAGGGCCGTGCCGCCCGCCCCCGCCTGGAAGGAGAAGCCTTCGCGCATGATGCCCGCGTCTCTCACGAAGCGCGCCGTCAGCTCCGCAAGGAGCAGGCGGTCGGGGCTCTTGGTGATCTGCGTGGTGCCCGACACGATCTTCGACGGGTCGCCGACCTTCTCCACCTCCACGACGAAGTCCACGTTGTTGCCCTGAATCTGCCACGGGATCGCCGGGAACGGGACTAGGTGGTCGGTGACGACGATGACTTTGTCCGCGTAGAGCGAATCGGCCAGGGCGAAGTTCAGCGACCCGCAAGCGGCCGGTCCCGTCACGCCGTTGGCGTTTCCGAAGGCGTCGGCGCACGGCGCCGCGATGACGGCGACGTCAACGTGCACCTCGCCGTCCTGGATGGCCTGCCAGCGGCCTCCGTGCGAGCGGAGGACTCCCATGCCCCGCATCTTCCCGTCGGTGCAGTAGTCGCCGAGGGGGCCGTTCATCGAACCCTCTATGTGGTGGACCACCCCCTTTTCCATGTGGCCTATCACCGGCTTGTGGCAAGGGAACGACGCGGAAGGGAACCACATCAA
>JBBINO010000065.1:0-4339 GCA_037443845.1 Acidobacteriota bacterium | reverse complement strand
TACGGCACCTGCCTCTTCCCGTTTACGGCGAGGGGAACCATCCTCCCCAGGGCGTTTTTCCTCAGCTCTATTTTTCTCGGCATGGCGCAACCCCTGTCCTCGTTGGACCGCGCTCCGCGCGGCGCGGTTAGTTTACCACCAATCCTCGGCGGGGGCATCGCTTGACGCCTGTTTTGGCCCGGCATTGGAGGCAAAGGCACATTTGCGGCAAAGGAAGTTGACAGCGGGCGCCTTTTCTGCTAGATTAACGGTTCGTACGACCGGAGGTGGTCATGTATGCTATAGTCAAGGTCGGCGGTAAGCAGCACAAAGTAAGCGCCGGCGACAAGTTGAAGGTCGAAAAGCTAGGGCAGGAACCAGGGGCCACCGTTGAATGGCCCGCGATTCTGGTGGTTGACGGCGACCAGATCATCACCCAGGGTGACGGCAAGGAAGCCATGGTCACGGCGAAGGTCCTTGGGGACGGCCAGTTGAAGAAGGTGCTGGTCTTCCACAAGAAGCGCCGCAAGCAGTACAAGAAAATTTACGGCCACCGCCAGCCTTTTACCCAGGTTGAAATCCTTGGCATTTCCAAGGCCTGAGCAGGGAGTAACGCCATGGCACATAAAAAAGGACAGGGCAGCTCTCGAAACGGCCGCGACAGCAACTCTCAGCGGCTTGGCGTGAAGCGTTTTGGCGGCCAGCTCGTAAAAGCTGGAACCATCCTCATACGACAGCGGGGAACGCCGTGCAAGGCCGGCCAGAACGTCGGCCGCGGCACCGACGACACGCTCTTCGCGCTTGCCGACGGGGCGGTCCGGTTCCGCCACCGCGGACGTCTAGGGGTTTACGTAGACGTGGTCTCGGCGTAACCTTCTCCCATGTTTCTGGACTCCGCCCGTATCTTCGTAAAGGGAGGGCGCGGCGGGTCCGGCTGCGTCAGCTTCCGGAGGGAAAAATACGTTCCCAAGGGCGGTCCCGATGGTGGGGACGGCGGCCGGGGTGGTGACGTCGTCCTCTTGGCGAGGCCGCAGGTCCGCACGCTTCTCACTTACCGAACCAAGAGGTTTTTCAAGGCGCAGAGCGGCGAAGGTGGCCAGGGCGCGCTCAAGACGGGCTTGTCGGGCAAGAAGCTCGTCCTGACGGTTCCGGTGGGCACCATGGTGTATCTCGAGGACCAGCCTGACCATCCGATAGCCGACCTCGTTGAATCCGGGCAGAAGTTCGTGGTGGCGAAAGGCGGGCGCGGCGGACGGGGCAACACGAGATTCAAGAGCGCCACGCACCAGACTCCACGCGAGTTCGACCCTGGCGAGCCCGGGGAGGAGCGCTGGATCAAGCTGGAGCTCAAGCTTTTGGCCGACGTGGGCCTTGTCGGCCTTCCGAACGCAGGCAAGTCAACGCTGCTGGCCGCGATCAGCAACGCCCAGCCGAAGATAGCCTCCTACCCTTTCACGACGCTGCGCCCCATACTGGGCGTCGTCGAGTGGGAGAGGCACCAGAGCTTCGTCGTAGCGGACATTCCAGGCCTCATTGAGGGAGCGCACCTGGGCGCTGGGCTAGGCGACCAGTTCTTGAAGCACGTCGAGAGGACGAGGGTTCTCATGCACCTCGTGGACCTTTCCGACGAGATCAGCCCGCCGCTCGAAAGAGTCAAAGTCGTCGAGAACGAGCTTTCATCATACGGGGCCGGGCTTTCGGAAAAGCCAGTCCTGCTCGTCGGAACCAAGGCCGACATACCGTTTGAAGCCGGCCATGAGGCGGAGCTTAAGGCTTACGCGTCTGAACGGGGGTGGCAGTACAGGAGAATTTCGGCGGCTACCCACTTGGGGCTCGAATCGCTCTTGCGCGCCGCGTGGCTGTACGTCAAAGAGGCCGTTGAAGAGGAGGCCGAATGAGGGTTGGCGTCCTGGGTGGTAGCTTCGACCCGGTGCACAAGGGCCACGTTAGGCTGGCGATGATGGCGGAGCGCGCCTGCTCGCTGGACCAGGTCCTGTTCATACCGTGCGCGAAGCAGCCGCTGAAAAAGGCCCCGCCGTTGGCTTCGGCGGGACACAGGTGCGCGATGATCGCCCTCGCCGTGAGCGGAAGGCCCAACTGGCTCCTGGACACGCGCGAGATCGAGCGCGGCGGAGTCTCGTACACCGTCAACACTCTCGAAGCGCTCAAGAAGGAGCGCCCCGGGGACGAGCTTTTCCTTTTGACGGGGGAAGACGCCTTTTACAGCTTCCCGAAATGGCGCAAGCCGGATCGAATACTCAAGCTCGCGACGCTCGTCGTCGCAAGAAGAAACGGCGCCGCCAAAGAAAGCGGGGGCTTTCGCGCCCCGGCGAACCGGATAGTCTTTCTGCGGCCCCGGCCGCTCGACGCCAGCTCGAGCGGGATCAGGGAGCGGATCCAGGGCGGAGAGCCTTTGGACGCGCTTGTCCCGCCGGCCGTCGCGGCATACATTGAACGCCAGGGGATTTATAGGAGGAGTAGGTGACGAAGCAGGAACGCGAAGCACTCGCGGCGGTTCTGGAGGCGGTTTCGGACGCCAAGGGAGCGGACCCGGTGATCCTCGACCTTTCAAAGCTGACGGCGATGACGGACTATTTCATCGTGGCCCACGGCTCGAACACGCGCCAGGTCCAGTCAATGGCAAAGCGAGTGGAGGAAAGCGTCAGGGAGCGTTGCGCCCTGAAGCCTCACCACGTCGAGGGCGCCGGCCCGGCCCAGTGGATTCTCATGGATTACGGCTTTTTCATAGCCCACCTGTTTCTTGAAGACAAGCGCGGCTACTACGGCCTGGAACGGATATGGATGGATGCGCCTCGGGTCGAGGTTTGACCGTGCCTTCGCCGGAGTGAACGGGCACCCCATGCGATTTTCTCGACAGCCTTCAGGACCGGCAAGAGGAACGCGGGAATGCGCGCTCGGCTGATCGGAAAAGACCCCGCCTTCAAGGCGGCCTTGATGCTGGCCCGCCGCGCCGCCCCGACCCGCGGGCCGGTGGTGATCTCCGGCCCGACCGGATGCGGCAAGTCGCTCTTGGCGCGTTTCATCCACGAGCACGGTGCCAGCCCTTCGGCTCCGTTCAAGGAATGGTCGGCCGCCTCGGTGCCCTCAACTCTTCTGGAATCGGAGCTTCTGGGAGTCGAGCGCGGCGTCGCGACGGGCGTTTCGGAGCGGCCCGGAATATTCGAGGCCTCCGGGCGCGGAACGGTCTGCATGTCGGGGCTCGAAGAGCTCTCTTTTTCGCAACAGGCCATACTCCTGAGGCTTCTGGAGACCGGAACGGTTGAAAGGATCGGAGGCCACCGCCCGGCCCGCGTTCACGCAAGGCTCATCGCGACATTTCAGGAGCCTCCCGAGACACTCGTAGCTTCATCGAGGCTCAGGCAGGACCTTTTTTACCGCCTGGACCTTTTCAGGGTCGAACTTCCTCCTCTTTTTGAAAGGCTCGAGGACATCCCGGAGCTATTCGGCCACTTCCTCAAAGCGGCGTGCGCCAAGCAAAAACGCCCGGCGCCAGAGGTCGAGCCGGCTCTGGAACAGGCGCTCGTCACCCACGACTGGCCGGGCGACGTCCGCGAACTGGAACAGCGCGCGGAAGCGCTCGCCTCGTTGGGCAAGGAGACTCTCGGGGTAAAAGACCTTCCATCATCCTTCTGGCTGCCTGGCGAGCCGGTGGCGGAGGCGCTGTGCCGCCGCATGACCCTCGAACAACTAAAGGACCGCTACGTCATGGAAGTGCTGGCCCGCGTCGGCGGAAGAAAAAGCGAGGCGGCGCGCTGGCTCGGCATAAGCCGCAAATCGCTTTGGGAGCGTTTGAAACGGGGCTCTCACTAACGTATGATATGGAGCTTGGGCGTGTGGGAGATATTGTTGGTTACGGTCGGCAGGATCAAAGACCCGGGGGCTGCGGCGCTCGCCGAGACCTACTCGAAAAGGGTGGGCGGGGAATGGCGCCTCACCCTCGCCTCCGTGCCGGCATCGAAACGGCCCGACCCCGCCGCCAGGCGCCGCGAGGAGACGCAGGCGCTCATTTCGAGAGTGCCCAAGGGGGCGAAGGCGATAGCTCTGGACCCGGACGGCGCCTCCTGCGACACGGCGCGCTTCTCTTCTCTCCTTGGCGAGATGAAGGACAGGGGCGACGGAGCGTGTTTTCTGGTCGGAGGCGCCTACGGCTTGGACAAGGCGGCACTGAAAGGCGCCACAACGCTCTCCCTGTCGCCGATGACGATGGCGCACGAATTGGCCGCCGCCGTACTGTGCGAGCAAATATACAGGGCCTTCACGCTCAAGACGGGCCGGCCCTATTCGAAGTGAGGACATTAAGGAGCCGTGATGGACAAGAAAAGCCTGAAACAGTTCGAGA
>JBBINO010000064.1:0-14636 GCA_037443845.1 Acidobacteriota bacterium | reverse complement strand
ACCGCTCCTACGCCGCCTGGTACCTCTGGCAAAGCAACGACGGAGGGGCGGAGAAGAAATGAAGATGATCTCACCACCAAGGCACAAAGGCCACAAAGGGAAGAAGGATTGAACCGCAGAGGCACCGAGGCACGGAGGCGCGTGGCCAACGCCGAATTATGAATGCTAAATTTTAAATTTTGAATGGATGTTGGAATCGCCGATAGATGAGAAGTGCCACCATTCAGCATTTAGAATTCAAAATTGAGAATTCCTGATTTGTGATTGCCCCCTAGGGACGGAGGAAAAGAAGTGTTTGGTGTTTGGTGTCTTGTGTCTGGTGTCTTGTGTTTTGTTAAGAGCAGCCGCGGGAAGAAGTGAGACGGTGAACCGGGAAGGGCGCCGCGCCCTCCCGCGCGCGGCGCGAGGCGGGTTTTGAGTTTTGAGTTGGGCAAGAGGCGCACGGCGCAAAAGAATGTTCACCACGAAGATGGGATGAGGAGGCCGGCTCCAGAGGACACAAAGGACACGAAGGGAAGAAAGTTAGCCAGTGAGAAGGTGATAAGGCTGTAGGAGGCATCTCCAGATGCCGATGTGTGAGGTAGCAGGCATGGCCTGGGCTGGAACTGGCGGGTGGCTGACGGTATAATAGCGGGGCGGGGGCAAGGGCCCATTTCCGGCTTTAAGGAGCTGTCATGAAACGAAAAGAGATACTGGACGAGCAAGGCATAGAGCGCTGCCTCGAACGGCTGGCGCAAGAGATCGCCGAGCGCCAGGACGGAGGCGCTCTCGCCCTCATAGGCATCCACCGGCGCGGCGTCCCTCTCGCCCAGAGGATTGCCGCGAAGCTGAAGAAGATTACCAGGCGCGAAGTCCCCGTTGGCGCGCTGGACATCAACCTCTACCGGGACGACTTTTCCCAAGCGGGCACGGCGCCGGTGCTTCGGGGAACGCACGTCGAGTTCTCCATAGAGGGGCGAACGCTCCTGCTGGTGGACGACGTGCTCTTCACGGGCCGCACGATCCGCGCCGCCCTCGACGCTCTGGTGGATTTGGGCCGCCCCGCCAGGGTCCAGCTCGCCGTCCTGTGCGACAGGGGCCACAGGGAGCTTCCGATCCAGGCCGATTACGCGGGGCTGTCTCTGAACACCAGGCGCGAGGACCACGTTGAACTTCGCCTGAAGGAGACGGACGGGGAGGACTCGCTTTTGCTGGAGGGCGGGCCCGAGCCGAAGGATAAGGCCGCCGCCAAAGGGCGGGACGGGAGGCGGAAATGAGCCTTGGAAAGCACCTTCTGGGCATCGAGGGGCTCGGCGCTTCCGACATCACGCTCATCCTCGATACCGCCGAGAGGATGGCCGAAATCTCGGCTCGGCCACTAAAGAAGGTCCCGGCCCTGCGGGCGAAATTGGTCGTGAACCTCTTCTTCGAAAATTCCACTAGGACTCGGTCATCGTTCGAGATAGCCGAGAAGAGGCTCAGCGCAGACGCGCTTAATTTTTCGGCTTCCACCAGCTCGGTGCAGAAGGGCGAGACGCTCGTGGACACGGTGCTCAACCTCGAGAGGATGCAGCCCGACTGCTACGTGATGCGCCACGCCAGCCCCGGCGCGCACCAGCTCATTCTGCCTTTCACCAAGGCCGCGGTCGTCAACGCCGGCGACGGCGCGCACGAACACCCGACGCAGGCGCTTTTGGACGCGATGACGATCAGGCGGAAAAAGGGCGGCTTCAAGGGGCTGGAAGTGCTTATCTGCGGGGACATAGCCCATTCCAGGGTCGTCCGCTCCAATATCCACCTCTTGAAGGCGATGGGCGCGAAGGTGACGCTCTGCTCTCCGGCGACGCTGATGCCGCCGCACATGGAGTCGCTGGGCGTCAAGGTGACCCACGATTTCGACGAGGCCCTTGAAGGCAAGGACGTCGTGATGATGCTGAGGATGCAGTTGGAGCGCCAGCAGAAGGGGCTTTTCCCGTCGCTCCGGGAATATTATCAGCGGTACGGCCTCACCGAAGAGAGGCTCAGGCTGGCGAGCCCGGAGGTCATCGTCATGCACCCCGGCCCGATAAACCGCGGCGTCGAGATCGCTTCGGAGGTGGCCGACGGGCACTGTTCGGTCATACTTGATCAGGTGGAGAACGGAGTCTCGGTCAGGATGGCCGTCCTTTATCTCCTGCTGGGCGGAGGCGAAGATGAAACTGCTCATTAAGAACGGGCGGCTGGTTGACCCGGCCTCCGGCACCGACGAGACGCTGGACCTTCTCATCGAGGACGGCAAGTTTGCCGCTATCGAAAAGAGCATCACCGCGCGGGGCGCCGAGGTCTTCGACGCGACAGGGCTCGTCGTCGCCCCGGGCTTCATAGACATGCACGTCCACTTGAGGGAGCCCGGCTTCGAGCGCAAGGAGACGATCGCCTCCGGCCTCGCCGCGGCGCTTGCGGGCGGTTTCACGGGCGTCGCCTGCATGCCCAACACCGATCCAGTCAATGACTGCGGCGCCGTGACGCGCTTCATATTGGACAGAGCGAGGGCTTCGAGCCCCGTCGCCGTTTACCCCATAGGGTCGGTGACCCAAGGGCAGAAGGGCGAAGATTTGTCCCCCTTCGCCGAATTGAAGGAGGCGGGCGCCGTGGCCTTTTCCGATGACGGCCTTCCCGTCAAGAGCTCGAAGGTCATGCGGCGGGCGCTCGAATACGCCGGCTCGATGGGCATGGCGGTCATAGACCACTGCGAAGACCTCGAACTGGCCCATGGCGGCTCGATGAACGAGGGCAAGGCTTCCGCGCGCCTCGGCCTTCGGGGCATTCCGGCCGAAGCCGAAGTCATCATGATCAGGCGCGACCTTACGCTTTCGAGGATGACCGGGCAGCGCGTCCACATCGCCCACGTCTCGACTAAACTCGGCGTTGAAGTGATCAGGGTCGCCAAGAAGAGGCGGGTTCCCGTCACGGCGGAAGCGACGCCCCACCACTTCTCTTTGACGGAGGACGAAGTGGCCTCCTTCGACTCCAACTACAAGATGAACCCTCCCCTTCGAACTAAGGAGGACGTCGAGGCCGTTATCGAGGGGCTGGCGGACGGAACGCTGGACGCCATCGTAACCGACCACGCTCCCCACGCCTACGAGGAGAAGCTGGTGGAGTTCGACAGGGCGCCGAACGGCATAATCGGCCTTCAAACGGCCGTGCCTCTGGCGATAGACCGCCTGGTGCTCCCTGACAAGATTTCTCTCAAAAGAATGGTTGATGCCTTCTCGTGCGCTCCCGCAAGGATTCTCGGGCTGAAGGACAAGGGGCGGGTCGAGGCGGGCCTCCCGGCCGACCTGACGATCTTCTCTCTTCGGAAGGAGACCTTGCTCGCCAAGCAGGATATCAAGTCGCTGAGCAAGAACAGCCCCTTTTTGGACAAGAAGCTTCGAGGCGCGGTGATCGCCGCGGTCATCGCTGGAGCCGTTTACCCCTCCCACTGAGCGGGAGCTGCACATGGCCATGTTGCGCCCGGAAGAGCTGATGGCAAAAGCCATGGCGCTGGCCGGCGAAGCCGCGCTCGACGGCGAGGTGCCGGTGGGGGCGGTTCTCGCCTTTCCCGGCGGCCGCATCTTCGAAGGGCGCAACCGGATGCAGAAGGACTCCGTCCTCTGCCACGCCGAGATGGAAGCCCTTCAAAAAGCGCTCGCGGCCGAAGGGCGCCGCGGCCTCGTGGAGGCAACGCTCTACTGCACCGCCGAGCCGTGCCTAATGTGCCTGGGCGCGATGGTGCAGGCAAGAATAGGCGGGCTGGTCTACGGTTGCGACGAGCCCAAATTCGGTGGGGTTTCGCTTCTGCGCGAGTTGTGGGCCCAAGGACGTTACCCCCACAGGTTCCCCATCGTTTCGGGTCTCTTGAAAGAGGAATCGGGATTGCTTCTGGTTGATTTCTTCAAGAAGCGGCGTGGCTGCTGAGGGCCGGGGTTCCGCGCGCCAATTGAAAAGGGCCGCCCTCGCGGGCGGCCCTTCCGTTCTGACGAAAATCGCGGGTGTTGGTCAGGGCAGGGTCGGCGAAGCCGGCGGGACCAACTGGTTGCCGGCGGGAGCCGCCGATTCCGAGCCGCCCACGCCGGTGTCAATGTGGGTCGTCTCGTCTCCCTGGACGGTGCGGATTTTCATGTTGTAATTCTTGAAAAAGTCGTCGTAGCGGAAAAAGACGCCGTTCGCCTTCCCCCAGGTCACGACCGTGTCCGGGGAAGTCGAATAGAGAGCAAGCCCCATCGCCCGAAGGACGTGGACCATGTTTCCCTCGTTGAGCTGGGCGGTGACTTCCCAGCCGCCGCTAAGTGGCGCAAGCCCCAAGCCGCTAAGGAAATTGGATGCGGTCTCCGGAGTCCAGCCGCCCTGAGGAACGGCGGTCTTCAGGTGGCTCGCGAGCATGACGGCGAAGTCACCCTGCGTTATCGGATCCTGGCTGCTGTATGCAAAAGCCGCCAGCCCGAGCGCCAAAGCCGAAAGAACCGCCACGCCGATAACCAACCGCTTAGTAGTCATGACTCATTCCCTCCATCTCAAATATACTTGGACAGCCACCGCTTGTCAAGGGGACGGCCGGAAAGCCCGCGTTCACGACCCCTTCCCTCTCCTTTTCGACGAGCCGCCCCAGTCTCCGCGCCCCTTCAAAAGCCACGGGAGGCGCTTCGGCTCGGTTCCCGTCGCGTAGTAATAATGGTTGGAGTAGTAGTAGTCGTAATAGTAGGACGAGCGCGTGTTGACTTCGTTCAGGACCACTCCCGCCACCTGCGCGCGGATGCGCTCAAGCGAGACAAGCGTTCGCTCCAGGAGCGGCTTGGGCGTTGACTTGTACTTGGCGACCAGGACCACGAGGCCGGCGTGGCGGGCGAGTATTTGCGCGTCGGTGATGGCCAGACAGGGGGGAGAATCTATGATGACCCAATCGTAGTCGTGGCGCACCCTCGACAGAAGCTCCTCGAACCTCTTCATGGAGAAAAGTTCCGGCGGGTTCGGCGGAACCGGCCCGGCGTAAAAAACCCAGAGGTTCGGCGACTTTGGAGTCAGGTAATCCTCAAGTTTGGCCTGGCGGTCAGCCATGTACTGAGTCAGCCCCTTGGCGTGGTCCGAAGGCTTCAGTTTCCTGTGAAGACTCGGCCTTCTAAGGTCGCAGTCCATCAGGAGGACCCTGTCTCCGGCGGCGGCCAGCGTGTTGGCGAGGTTCACCGCCACGGTGCTTTTGCCCTCGCGAGGGGTGGCCGAGGTAATCAGAATGACGTTTTTGACCCTGTCCTCGCTCGCGTAAATGAGCGCGGTGCGCAGCGTCTGGAAGGATTCCACGGCGCTTCGCTCCGTCTCCGGAGTGGTCGTCGGCACCATGGTGAGAAGACTCTGCCCGAGTCCCTGTTCGATGTCCTCGACGGAGCGGATCCTCGTGTCCAGATACTGGTAGGCGACCAGGCTCCCAACGGACCCCATCAGCCCGAGAAGCACGGCGAGCATCAGGTTCATTTTGAGGTTGGGCTTTACCGGCGCTCTCGGCGGCACCGCCTTTTCAACGATGCGGATGTTGTTTGAAAGCAGGTTCCCAGCGACGTCGAGTTCCCGCATCTTGTCGTACAGGAGGTCTATGTACTTCTTCAGCGTCGCGCCGCTCGTGGCCATCGTCTCGCTGGCGCTGGCGCCCTCCATGAAGCTGACGCCCTGCCGCTTCAGGCCCTGCAGCTCGTCATTGAGGTTCGCCTCCTCCGAGCGGAGCGCCTGGTACTGGTTGCGGTAGCTCGAAAGAACGATCTGCGCCTGCGAGGCTATCCTGTCTTTCAGGCTTTGCAGCTCGCGCTGCTTTTTCTGCACGTCTGGGTGCTGCGGGGTGAACTTGGCCAAAAGGCGGCTC
The DNA here is from genome assembly GCA_037443845.1 of Acidobacteriota bacterium. Lineage (GTDB taxonomy): Bacteria > Acidobacteriota > UBA4820 > UBA4820 > DSQY01 > JAEMPZ01. The sequence continues at coordinate 8,785 of JBBINO010000064.1, read as the reverse complement.
AATTCGCGCTCGCCGTCGTTGTATTGCCGCGAGAGATCCTGGACGGACGGGTCCTGCGAGACGCTCGGGATGGAAAGCGGGTTGCCGCCCGAAGCGGACCACGACTCCATCTGGTTGATCTGCGCGCTCACCTCGTTTTCCTTGACCTTCACGTCTCCCAGCCTGAGCTCGAGCGCCTCTATCCGCTTGTCCAGGATGTCTTTCTGGTTCTGGGGAAAATAGGAGTCGCTCTTGTTCAGCTCGGTGCTGTACTGCTGCTGCTGTCTTGTGTACTGCTCCTGCATCTGGCTGATCTTGGAGCGCATCTCCTCGTTGGCCTTTTCTATGGATGACATCGCCGCCTTGAGGTTCTGGTCGGCGTAGGCCTCGGCAACGGCGTTGGCCCACTTCGCCACATCGTCTTTGAAAGGGGCGGTGACCGTTATCCGGAACAGCGCGCTGTCCCTGGCCACTTCGACCTTGACCATCGAGCCCAGGATGCCAGCCGGATCCTTGGCCCCGTGGAAGCCGGAAAAATTCTGGAGGCCGAGGCGGTCCGCGGCCTCCTCCATCACGGGCCGGCTCTTGATGATCTCCTGCTGGCTGTTGTAAAACTTCTCCTCTTCGAGATACGAGGCTGGCCCGGTCAGGCTCGTTCCCACCGTCTGGCGGCTGACGCTCTGCACGTATACGGTGGCCGTCGCCGAGTAGATAGGCGTCGCCAGGAAGGAATAGACGGCCGCCAGGATGATGCAGCCGGCGGTCACGCCGATGATCCACCAGCGGTGCTCCATTATCAGATGCAGCCAGCGCTGCAGGTCCAGCTCGTTGTTGCCGTCCCGCTCTTCCTGGGTGACGCCCGGCTCGTATGGAGGCATCCTAGAGAAACTTCCTTTCGTTGACGACCACGTGGTCGTTGGGCATCAGGGGAACGTCGTCTATCTCCCCCTTCTCTATCTTTCTAGCGTCCACGCGGATCGTCTCGGTTCCGCCCTTGCCGTTGTCCCTCAAGATGTCAACCTTGTCCTTCTTCGCCCACTGAGTGAAGCCGCCCTGCTTGGCGACGGCCCTCAGAAGCGTCAGGTCTTTGTAGTAAAAGAGGGAGCCAGGGTTCTTCACTTCACCCGAAACGTAGACCTGCTTCATCGGCTGGACGTTGATCACGTCCTGGTCGAGGACGTAGATATTGGTCCGGTTGTCGTTTCCCAAAAGGTTGTCCCTGGAAAAAACCTTGGATTGAAGCTGGCCTGACGAGTCGCGCCGCTGAAGCTCGACGTCGCCCGACTTTTCGGTAAAGCCGCCGGCCTGGCTGATCGCGTCCAGGAGCCTGAGCGCCCCCTTTATCGGCAGTCTGCCCGGGCTCTGCACCTCGCCTAGGACGTTGACGAAACGGCTGCCGTACTCGATCAACTGCGCGTTGACTTGCGGCTCCTTTACGAACTGGGCGAGAAGTCCCTCCAGCTTGTGCTGAAGCTCGTTGACCGTGAGGCCAGAGACGGAGACCTTGTCGAGGACCGGGAACGTTATGAAGCCCTTCGGGTCAACGATGACCGTCTGGTTCATGTCCTCGACGTTGTAAACGGTTATCTGGAGCTTGTCGCCCGGGCCCAGAGGATAGGCCGGCGCGCTGAACGAGTCGAAGACGTTGTCCTCGCCGTGCGGAAGCCACTTGAACGTGAGCCCTTGAGGCGACCAGGAGAGGCTCGGCTGCTGCTTCTCGGGCAGGGCCACGACGAGCCTGCCGGCGCCGTCCGAGGTGACAAATAGCTTCAGGTGGTCAGGCACCGACGCGTCCTGCACGCCGGAAACCGTCCAGACGGCCTGTCCCTGCCTCTGCTCGAAGGCGACCGTGACGCCCGGCCCGGTTGCGAGGCGAACCTGCCCCTCCTCGCCCGTGACCGTCGCGGCCATAAACGGCAGCGCCAGGGAGAGGATCAAAAATGCCGCAAGGGATGAAAAACGGGCGCCGTGCTTAAAGGCGCCCGTCATCCGGTCAATTTTCATCGAAAGCTTACCAGCCAAGCTGCATCTGGAACGCGAACCTGTTTTCGGTGTAGGAGTAGGGCTTGTGGAGAAGGCCAAGAGTGTCCACGTAGTTGACATTGCTGTTCCTGTCCTCGTACTGGTAATTGACCCTGAGGCTCAACTGCTGCGTGAAGTGGAAACCGACCTCGGCGCGGGCGCGGCTGATTTTGTCTTTCCGGTCCTGCCCCGCCGTCCAGAGGTACTGAAGCGCGTCAACGTATCCGTCGCCGTTCACGTCGGCCTGGATTGCGTCTGGATAGCGGTTGTCCTGGTACATGTAGCCGGCCGCCCAGAAGAAGTATTTCGTCACCTGGTGGTGAAGCTGGAACTCCGCCCCGGTCGCGGTGTAATAGTTGTTGACGTTGAAGGCCGACTGTGACGCCCGGCGGTAAACGTTCAAGTCGCCCCTGACGAACTCGGCGAACTGCATGCCAAGGCCAACCTCCGCCACGAAGCCGCTGTAGTCGGAATACTTGCTCTTGTCAAAGCGCATTTCCTCGAACCCGGCCTTGGCGAAACCGGAGAGGCGGTGGGCCACGCTGCCCTCCCAGCCGACCATGAAGGTGTTGGCCTTGTACTTCTTGTCGGGCGTGGTCATGAGCGTGTAATTGAGCGAGTTGTTCTTCGGCTTGCTGTCGGTGTAGTTATACTCGAATATCCAGGACGACTCGGGGGCGTAGTGGTACTTCCACCTCAGGGTGCCCAGCCACTGCTCGTAGCCGAAGAACGGAAGGTAGTTGACGTCTGAGTTGGAGAAGTCAACGTAGTTGTAGCCGGCCTCGACGCCGAAAGTGTTTAGCTTGTTGATCGGAAACTCGGCGCCCAACTGCGCGTAATCGTGGTCGAAGCGCGCGTTGCCAAAGGTCGCTTCGTAGTTGGGGTCGAACTGGTTCACCTCGGTCACGCCCCTGACGAAGTGGTTGCGGAAGTAGATGTCGCCGCCATTGCTGAAGGCCCACTTGCTGTCGAAGTCGGCGAACCAGGAATCGTGCGTCGAGATCTTGTACTTGTCGTAATCCTTGTATTGGTAAGAGAGGTTGAACTTGACGTAGCTCTCCTTCATTGGTAGCTCAAATCCGAGCGTCGGCCGGATCAGCCAGAAGCTGTCCGAGAACTCTCCGCCCGGTTCGTTCCTGTCCAGCAGGAAGAGGTTGTCGGTGTGGGTGTAGACTGCCTCGACCGACGGGTAAAAAATGGCGTTGCCCATCGGGATGCCGTCGCCGGCGAAAGCCGCCGTGCCGGCCATGACCATCAGAATGCACCCAACCCAAAATAGTCTTCGCATCGCTGCCTCCTTCTCCCGAAGCTTATCGCGCGCCAACGATGAAAAAGCCCAGGCCCCGCAGCGCGTTACACCGCCCGCCAGACCCTTATCCAAAGTATTTATACTCCAGGAAGCGAGCGTTGTCAAGGGCTATGCTTCTTTGCCCATGCAGCCACGAGGTTTTGGCGGTAAGACTCGAAGGAAAAGCCGGCTGGGACCTCCCAGTAACGGCCATTTCTGGCCGCATCAAGGGCCGGGAATGACGCGTCCGCCTCCGCGCCCAATGCGCCAGCCAGCCTACCGTCCAGAATGCCCTCCCGCTGCGCCTCCCACTCGACCGTGTCGAGCCTCAAGCCGCCTTCTCCTGGCGCTTTGCAGGCGTCGTACCTGATTATTTTCTGGGACCAGTCTCCACCTTCGGCTTTTTCAGGGGTGTAGCAGAATATCCAGAAACCACTTATCCCTGGCCCTCTGGAAGCCTGGCCAGCCAGCAAGCGGTTGTAAGACGGATTCTCCCTGAGTCCCTGGAAATAAATCCAGCGGGTTCTGGGTAGCGCCTCGCCTTCCGCGCACCGCCAGAAGGCCGGGGTCCCGGCCGCCGCGTCCAGCGTTGTGGCCCGCGCGAGCGACGACGGCCAGCAGAGGGCCGCCCACGGCTTGAACCCCATCGCCCTCAGCCGGGCGGCGCGGTCCGCCATTGCCCCGACCGCCTCGGCGCTGGCCGGCTCGTCGGCCGCGTAGCCCCAGGCTTCGCCCGGCTTGGGATTGATCTTCCACGGGCGCAGCGCGTAGCCACCGTCAAGCCCCGCCTTGGCGGCCATCTTGTTGAAAAGTGCCCAGCCTTCTTGATCTTCGGCCGGGCAGGTCACCGCGTTAAAGCCGTGAGACGCGATGTCTTCAAGGTCTACTTGCCACTTGGCCCTATCTCTTTCAAGGTAGTAGATGCCAGCGAGCCTGGCTGGGGCGGGCAGCGCCGGCGCCACCGATATTTCCCAGGGAATCTCCCGGCTCCGCCCTCCAGCTTCCAGCTTGAGCATGACCTTCACAAGTCCCGGGGCCGCCTCCCTTGGAATCCTCATCCTCGCGTAAATTCTTTCAGGTTCGCCCGAGGCGGCGAGTTTGCCGTCTGGCAACGGAAAGAGCCTCTCGGCCACCAGGACGTCGCCCGCTCCAGCCGCTACCCGCGCGGGAAAGAGCGCGTCCTGCTCGTCGCGAGTCCCGGCCTGCCACCAAAAATCCACGCGGAAGAATTCTACGGGCGCAGGAGCGCCGACGGCCGAGATTCTCAACGGTTCATGGCCAGGCTCCGCCTCGATCCACGCCGTCGCGACCTCTCCTGCGGGGACCGCGTCCTCGCAAACCGAGGCGCCTTCTTTGGCCGGAATGAATGGCCTCGCGTCGAACGGGGCGAGCGGCCGGGCCACCGCCAGTTGGGGCTCCGCCACGGGCGGAACCGTGAACAAATCCGGCTCGTTTCCGAACCGGCAGGCGGATATGCCCGGCGCCGTGGTGGAAAGGGATTCCAGAAGACTCCACCCGGCGTCCATCTTCTTGCCTCTCAGAAGGGCGGCGCTGAATGACCCGCCGGGCTTGACGCCGAGAAGCTCCCATGGGATCAGCCACTCCCCGCTCCATGTGTGGCCGTACCTCTTGTCCATGCCGGCCCAGGATGAAACCGCCACATTCGCGGGGAGTCCAGCGTCGTCGAGCGTAGCAGCTCCGCCCCCCGGCGTGAGGACGAAAAGGAGCCGCCGCGGGGAGGCAACCCTCAGCCCCATCCAGTCGCCCATGAGGGCGTCCTGCGGGGATTTCCAACCGAACCGCTTCAGAGCCGTTTCCGGCGGCTGCATCGTTGACAGGAGCGCCGCGTAGAGCCCATCCTGAGTCGCCATCATGAAGCAGCGGACGCTCCCGTCCGGGTTGCCGGTGGTCGCCTCGTAAGCTTGAAGGCGCATCGCCCCGAAGAGCAATGCCTCCCGCGCGTCGCCGTCTATCGTCACCTGCCAGGGAGTGGAAGGAAGAAGAAGCGCGCCGCGAACTGAAGCCTCCCCGCCGCCGCCGCCAGCCGCTGATTGAAGCGCCACCAGCATAGCTATTATTAGAATAATGAAGCGAAGCGGGAGGCGCTTGGAAATGGTTGTTTTCAATCTTGGCATCGAGCACTGCCTTTCGCGGGCCATTCGGCCGGCTTTCTGCGTGGATCCGTACATCCCTTGGTGCCTTATCACTATCCCTGGCTCGACGGTGGAAATCAGGGGTTGCCGTTGGCCGTAACCGCTTTCGCCCAGTAACGGTAAAGATCCTCCAGCGTCCGGCTCATGGGGATTTGGGGCGCCCAACCGGTCGTTGCTTTGAGCTTCGACGGGTTGGCTACCAACAATGGGACGTCGGCGGGACGGAGCCTCTTCGGATCCTGCGTCACCTCGACGACCGCCGAAGATATCTCGATCAGTTCCCTCAAAAGATCCTTGAGCCAGTAGCCCACCCCGCGCCCAAGGACGTACAGCTCTCCCGGCGTCCCCTTTTCGAGCAAGAGCTGGTAGGCCCTGGCCACGTCCCTGACGTCCAGAAAGTCACGCCTGACTTCCAGGTTGCCGACCGACAGGACCGGTTCTTGCGCCCCCGCGTTTATCAGGGCGAGGCTGCGCGCCCACTCGCTGAGGGCAAAACTTGGGGGACGGCGCGGCCCCGTGTGGTTGAAAGGCCGGACCCGTATGACCGGCAGGCCGTAGCTCGCGAAGTATTGAAAGGCCAGAAGGTCGGCCGACGTCTTCGATACGGCGTAAGGGCTGACGGGGCGGAGCGGGCTTGATTCGTCCAGGGGCAGATCCTGGGGCCTCACCTGGCCGTAAACCTCGCCGGTGCTCACGTGCAAGAAGAGCGGCGGCTTGTGGAGCGCCCTGCACGCGTCCAGTAAGTGCAGCGTTCCGAGAGTATTGACCTCAAATGAAAGCTCCGGATTTTTCCAGGACGGCCCCACGTGGCTTTGCGCCGCCAAGTGCACGACGGCGTCGGGGGAGAGCGAGGCCAGCGCCGCGCTCACTTTGTCGCGGTCCCGCAGGTCCGCCTCGGCCCCGTTCGGCCACGGCGCCTCGCCGGGAACCGTCAGGCCGAGCACCTCGTGGCCCGCCGACTCAAGCAACGGCGCGAGGTAACTTCCGACGAAGCCTCTGATTCCCGTGATCAGTATTCGCATGACGCCTCTATCGCTGTGGCTCTTCGCCCTATCCTCTGTCCGGCTCGAAGCTCAGGTTCCGTGGCTCAACGGTAAAGGGAGCCTATGGAAGATACTCCAGGTCCGCCAAATCCTTGAACCGGCCCGCAGCCTTTTTGTTCGTTTTTAGATCGTCAAGGCTGATGATATTGACAGGCACGCCATCAAGGATGGTCTGGACGCGACGGGAGTAGCACTCATAAAAGTCGACTCCAGAGGCGCTGGTGATCACCTCTATCCGAAGAGGCGGCGTTCCCATTCTTACGACGCGGTTGCCTTCGAGGAAAAGAGCTTCTGAAAGGCTTAGAGCCTATCCTAGAACTAGGACATGGCCGCGACGGAGGCCAGCCGTGATGCATGGCGCGAAAGCGAGCGATGGGCGATGTGGTGCATCGGACGAGCGAGCTGACAAAGCCAGGCGCGCGGCTGGCCCCGTCCCTTCGGGCGCGGGCGGCGGGCTTCGCATTACTGCGTTGGCCTCCCTAGAAAGGCACCCAGCCTTCCGTCGGTCGGTCGCCTTGTACTGCTCGCCCGGCGCCACGCGCGCGGCCGCGCCCTATTTTAGGATAGGCTCTTAGTACGTCAAAACCGAATTCCCGCAGAAGCCCGGCGAGCTTCCGTGCGTTATCATGGGAAACGGCGACCCAACAATCCATGTCCGCAGTGGCGCGGGGATAGCCGTAATAACCGACGGCGTATCCTCCCACCAGGAGGTATTCAACCCGCCACGAGCCGAGCAACTTCAAAAATTCTTTGAAGTCTTGGGGTAGTGCCGGCATAACCATAGATCACTTGCCTTGCCAGTTCGAGGGCGGCCAGCCGCTCTTCCGGCGACATCGAATGCCAGTGGCGCTTGTCATCGGTCTCACTATTCAAGAGGCCAACGGCAAACGCCTTTCTGTCAACTTTGACTTCTAGGGTAAGCTCCGGGCGCATCTTGCTTCGCATCCTCCCTGGAACCAGTATAAGACGGCGCGGGATGGGTTTCAATCCGCGAGAGATAAGGGCCACGGAGAACGATGGGAGCGGGGAGTAGGGAGCAGGAAGCGGGGAACAGGTTTTGGCCGGTGCGGGCATCGGCCGCTACAACTCCTAACTCAAAACCCATAAGCGTTTCTTTACGCGCCACCTGGCATTTCGGCGGCCGAAGCAGTGCTTGCGCCAAAATACAGGATTATTTTCTTTTTAACAGCCACGCCTCTTTGGCGGCAAGCTCCATGTCGGCGTCGGCCATGATGCGCACCAGTTCCGAGAAGGTGACCTTCGGGCTCCAACCGAGATTGGCCTTCGCCTTGGCGGGATCGCCGATCAGCAGGTCCACCTCGGCGGGGCGGAAATAACTCGGCTCGACGCGGACGCGCGCCACGCCTTTGGCGTCCACGCCCTTTTCCTCGACGCCCTTTCCCACCCAGGTGAGCGGCACGCCGACGCTCTCGAAGGCTTTCTCGCAGAACTCGCGCACGGTGTGGGTCTCTCCCGTCGCGACGACGTAGTCCTCGGGCTCCTTGGCCTGGAGCATCCTCCACATGGCCTCCACGAACTCCGGAGCGTAGCCCCAGTCCCGCTTCGCCGACAGGTTGCCGAGAAGGACGTGTTCCTGCAGGCCGTGGGCGATCCTCCCGGCGCTCCTCGTGATCTTGCGCGTGACGAAATTCTCGCCGCGCCGGGGGCTCTCGTGGTTGAAGAGGATGCCGTTGCTCGTGAACATTCCGTAAGACTCCCGGTAGTTCTTGGTCATCCAGAAGGCATAGACCTTTGCGACGGCATACGGGCTTCTTGGATAAAAAGGCGTCTTCTCGGACTGCGGCACTTCAAGCACCTTGCCGAACATCTCGGAGGAGGATGCTTGGTAGAACCGCGCCGTGACGCCCGACTCGCGCATAGCGTCCAAGATGCGCGTCGCCCCCAGGGCCACGATGTCTCCGGTGTACTCGGGCATGTCGAAGGAAATCTTCACATGGGACTGCGCCCCCAGGTTGTAGACCTCGTCGGGCTTCACCTCGCGCATGATGCGGCTGAGCGACGAGCTGTCGCCGAGGTCGCCATAAACGAGCTTCAAATCCCCCGCCGCTTTTGTCTTGTTCATCCAGTCGTGAAGGTGGTCTATCCGCTCGCGGTTCGAGACCGACGAGCGGCGCACGAGGCCGTGGACCTCGTAACCCTTCTGGATCAACAATTCCGCCAGGTAGGAGCCGTCCTGTCCCGTGATGCCGGTAATCAAGGCTTTCTTCATCGTTCGTTCCTTTCTTGACTATTCCTTTTGCCGTGACAGTTCCACTGGTGACCGACCACCGACGACCGAC
>JBBINO010000063.1:0-14821 GCA_037443845.1 Acidobacteriota bacterium | reverse complement strand
TTGCTCACCTTGCCGCCGACCCAGATGGAGATGCCGTCGTTCTCGGGGTCGTTCAAAGGCATGGCGGGGCAGACGGTGTAGCAGTTGGCGCAGTACATGCACTGCTCCTCTACCACCTCTACCGAGGGCTTGCCTTCGTAGGTCGCCGAGCGGATGGCGCCAGTTGGGCAGGATGCGATAAGCGTCGGCACTTCGCAGACCTTCGGGAGCAGGTCCTTGTTGATCTGCGGCGGCCGGCGGTGAACGCCGAGGATCGAGATGTCCGAGCAGTGGACCGCGCCGCACATGTTGAGGCAGCAGGCTAGCGCGATGCGCAGCTTGGCGGGCAGGTTTTCGTGGGTGAAGCGGTCGCAGAGGGCGTCCATAACCGACTTCACGATGCCGGAGGCATCCGTCGCCGAGGAGTGGCAGTGGACCCATCCCTGGGTATGGACGATGTTCGAGATCGAGTTGTTCGTCCCGCCTACCGGGAACCCGGCGGCCAGGAGTTCTTTCTTGAGTGGCTCGATGTTGGCCTGGTTGTCAAGGAGGAACTCGACGTTGTTGCGGCTGGTGAAGCGGAGGTACCCGCCGCAGTACTTCTCGGCGAGGTCCGCGAACTTGCGGATGGTAGCCGTGGAAATCAGGCGTGGCGAACCCGCGCGCACCGTGAAGAGCTTGTCGCCGGATTCGCCGACGTGGCAAAGCACGCCCGGCGCCAGGGTTTCGTGATACTTCCAAGTCCCGTAGTTCTTCTTGACCAGCGGGTGGAGGAACTTCTCGTAGTGGGGCGGCCCGATATCGGTTATCCGTTTGACTGGTTCTGCTGCCATTGTCATGCTCCTATCAATTCATGCGGCCTTCCGTTGCGCCGCGTCCGTAGTTTGCGATTCCCCTACTCTTCCTTCTTGAAGTAGATGTAAGGGTTGTCCCTGGGCGCGCTCACCATCTCCGGAACCGGGTCGAGTCCGATGGCGTCGAGGAAATTTGCCATGCCCACCCTCTGGATCAGCTCGCCGATGCGCTCGCGGTTCTTGCCGTACTCGTCCCAGAAGTCCCATATCCTGGAAACAAGCTCCTTGAGCGTCTCCATCAGCTCTTCGGCCGGGACGAATGGCACCAGCACCGAAGCGAGCAGGGCGCCCTGGACGATAGGAGCCTTCGCGCCGATCAGGATCGTCGCGCCGCGCTCCTTGCCGGGGCGAAGAGCCTTGGGCATCGCGTTGATGCAGTGCATGCAGCGCACGCACTCGTGATTCTCAATCGTCAGTTTCTTCCCGTCCCAATTCATGCACTTGGTCGGGCAGTTGCCGCAGACGTCCTTCTGGATGTCCATCCCCTTCTTGGCGTATTCGGCGACCGCCGCGTCGTCCTGCTGAATGTCGTCCTTCCAAGTGCCGATGACCGACAGGTCCGACCTCGCTATGGAGGCGACGCAGTCGTTCGGGCAGCCGGAGAACTTGAACTTGAACTTGTACGGGAAGGGCGGGCGGTGAAGCTCGTCCTGGTAGGCCTGCGTGACCTCGTAGCAGCTTTTCATCGTGTCGTAGCACGCCCACTCGCAGCGGGCCTTGCCAACGCAAGCCGACGGGGTGCGGACGCAGGAACCGGAGCCGCCCAGGTCGAAGCCGGCCTTCGTCAGTTCCGCGAAGCATGGTTCCAGCTCGTCGGTCTTCGTGCCCAGAAAAACGATGTCGCCGGTGGAGCCGTGCATGTTGGTGAGGCCGGAGCCGTGACGGTCCCAGATGTCGCAGAGCGTCCTTAGGGCCGAGCTGGTGTAGAACCACCCGGCGGGCTGGTTCACGCGCATCGTGTGGAAGTGCGCGACCTTGGGGAACTTCTCGGGCACGTCGCTGTAACGGCCGATTACGCCGCCACCGTACCCCAGAACGCCGACGATGCCGCCGTGCTTCCAGTGGCCCTTCTTCTCCTGGTAGGAAAGCTCAAGCTGGCCCAGAAGGTCGTTGCACATCGGGTTGACCTTGCTGGCCTGCTTGATTTCCTTGACGAAGCTCGGCCACGGCCCCTTTTCGAGCTCGTCGAGTTTTGTGGTCTTTCTAGTCTCATCCGCCATTGTGTCTCCTCCTTCGTGGTCCCCTCTGACCGCGGCCGCGGCGACAACCACGGCCCGTGAATAAAAACCCTACTTTCTTGACGCCGCCATCGCGACAGTGCGATAGGCGATGTGCGCGAACTTCGTGTACGGAGCGTACAGGAACAGCATCAGCACCAGCACCAGGTGCACGAAGTAAACGTAGAACATGGACGGGTCCTGCCCCAACAGCCTCATCAACTCGGAAAGAATTCCCGTGAGGACCACGCCGGTGAGCGCCAGCAGGAACAGCCAGTCAAAATAGGTGCTCGCGGCCCTCTTCGCCTTGTCGGCGACGCGGTCGAACAGTATGATCACAAGGCCCGCAAGTATTACCACGGCGCAGACGTTGGCGAATATTTTCAGCGCCGACTCAACTGGCTTGCCCGGATCCCACATGAAAGGCAGCGGTGTCTGCATCACGCCCGCCATCGTACCTATGCCGACGACCGTCCCCATGAACGCCAGGCCGGCGAAGCCCCACAAGGTGAGCATGTGGCCCCAGTACCTCGCCCGCTCGGCGCCGCACTTCTTGAACCTGGAATGGGCCATGATCTCAATGGCCGCCGGAATCAGGTTCGGGACGATGGGCGCGTCGGCCCCGGCCCGCTTGAGCGCCTTGATGAACCTGGCCAGGCCCACGCCAAAAGCGAGAAGCACTATCCCCGAGATGGCGAAGAAGAGCGGCTCCAGGACGTTCTGCGGGAAGAGGTTGGCGAATTCGGGATCAACCGTGATATCCCGAGGGGCGAAGAGGACGATTGCCGCGAAGATCAGCACCGGCAGAAGCAGCAAGGGCAACAGCCCCGAAGGCTTCCCGGCGAGCTTCGCCATGAACCCCGGAAAGCTGTACTTTTCTATCGCCGCCTTCCTGAGCGCCCCGAAGACGTCTCCCGGCCTCGCGCCGCGGGGGCACAGGGTCGAGCAGTCGCCGCAGTTGTGGCAGAGCCAGACCGCCGGGTCGGAGAGGAGCTGCTCCTTCATCCCCCACTGGGCCAGCGCCATCTGCTTTCTTGGGAAAGGTGCGTTCTCCGGGCAGACGTTGCAGGCCACCGAGCACGTGGCGCACTGGTAGCACTTCTTGAGATCGCTTCCGCCGCTGCCAAGGAGTTCCTTGATGAAGGCGGCGTCTGGTTTGACCGTGATCGTTTCAGCCATCTCTCTTTCCCTATCGCGCCCGCCGTGGGCGCTCACATTCTTCCCGCCCCGCTTAGAAACCCTTGTACGGGTTCGGCCCGATTTTTCTAATCCTGTCCATGAAGTCGTTGATCAGCGCCGGCAGCTTCGTGTATTCGTTGATGGCGAGCTGCTGGACCTCGATGCGCTCCTTTTCGAGCTGGAGCCTCTGTAGCGTCTCCTTCACGTTGTCGAGCCGCCTGTTGGCGAGTTCCGAGCCCTTCGCGAAGTGGCACTGGTAGTCGTCGCCGTACTTGCAGCCGAAGAGCATGACGCCGTCAAAGCCGGACGAAAGCGCGTCGGCGATCCAGACGATGTTCATGGAGCCAAGGCACCTGAGCGGAATGACCCTCACGCAGGCGTCGTAGGACGAGTGGTTCATCCCAGCGATGTCGAGGGCCGGGTACGCGTCGTTCTCGCACATGAAGACGAGCACCCTCGGCTTTTCGTCCTCCTCCGGCGGGATTTCGATGGACTTGATCATCGAGGCGATCATGTCCACGGAGTAGTTCTTGAAGGAGATGATACGCTCCGGGCACGCGCCCATGCAGATGCCGCAGCGGCGGCAGCGGTACGGGTTCGGTTTGGGCGTCCCCTTCTCGTCCTCGTCGAGCGTGCCGAAGGGGCACTCCTCGGTGCAGCGCTTGCACTGGGTGCAGCGCTGGAGGAAGAAGCTGGGGAAGGACATATCCTGTGACCTCGGGTGGACCGCCTTGCCCTTCGACGCGAGCTCGACCGACTGGATCGCCTTCATAGCCGCGCCCAGCGCGTCGTCTTCGGCGTGGAGAGAATCCATTGGGGCGCGCACCGACCCCGCCGCGTAGATTCCGGTCCTCCTGGTCTCGTACGGGAAGCAGACGAAGTGCGAATCCGGAAAGCCGTACTTGAGCACGGGCAGATCGGGCCCCTGCCGGTAGGTGAGGTTCAGTATCTCGGTGCCCTGGTGGCCCTTCAATTCTTCGGCCTTCTTCGCCGCGTCGGCGCGCTGGCTCTCGCTGTCGCCCTTCTCGGCCTTGAGCTTCGCGTCCTCGAAGGCTCTGATCGCCTCGCCGTCGGCCGAGTTGGGCACCATGCCGGCCGCGAGCACGACCATGTCAACCGGAATGACGAGGTCCTCGCCCAGCAGCGTGTTATTCACGCTGACCGAGAGCTTGCCGCCGGCGCCCTTTTCCACCTTCGATACTTCGCCCTTGGTGAGAAAATTCAGCGGGTGATCCTGCGCCGCGCGGTAAAAACGCTCGTTCTGGGCGGGCGTCCTCATGTCCTTGTATATGATGAAAACTTTGGCGTCGGCGTTCTGTTCGTGGATGTAGCCAGCGTGCTTCAAGGTGGCCAGGCAGCAGACCGAGGAACAGTAAGGCAGGTGCTCCTTGTCTCTTGAACCGGCGCACTGGATGAAGAGGACGCTCTCGGGCGGCTTGCCGTCCGAAGGCCGCTTGATCCGGCCAGCCGTGGCCATTTTTTCGAATTCCACGTTGGTCACGACGTCCGGAGAGAGCCCGTAGCCCAGGTGGCCGAGCTTCGTGGCGTCGTAAGGCTTCCAGCCGGTCGCCATTATGATCGCCCCGGCGCGGATCTCCGTGGTCTTTCCTTCGGCGTCTATGGTGACGTCGAACTGGCCCGGCTGTCCGGAGGTCTTCAGAATCTTGGCCGAAGTGAAGACTTTGACCTTCGGGTTGTAGGTGACCTGCTGAATCTTCTCGGCGACGTCGGAAGGCTCGAGAGCCGAGTAAGGCGGGTGCTGCGGCAGGCGGCTCTTCATCGAGGCCATGAAGCCTCCCAGCCTAGGCAGCTTCTCAACTAGGACGACCTCGTATCCGGCCGCGGCTGCTTCAAGCGCCGCGGTGATTCCGGTGATTCCTCCGCCGACGACCATGATCGTCTTTGATATCGCGTCGGAGACGGGCTCCAAGAGGTCGGACTTCTGCGCCTTCACGATGCCCATGCGCAGGTAGTCCTCCGCCATCATCTGGGTGTCCTCGTCCTTGGGCTTCTGGCACCAGGAGACGTGTTCCCTGATGTTGACGCGCTCCGCGATGACGGCCGTCGGGTCGAAGCTGAAGGCGGCCGTCTTAACGCGGGGCGAGCAGGCGGCGATGACGATGGTGTTAACGCCTTCCGATGCCATGTCCTTGCGAATAAGCTCCACTCCCTCTTTGCCGCAGAGGCACTGGTGGACCTGGCAGACGGGCGCCTTGTACTCCTTGCGCGCGACGTTCGCGAGCTTCTCCACGTCAATGGTTTCGCCTATGGAGCAGCCGCTGCAGATGTAGACGCCGAGTTTCTTATCCATGGTGGGCGCTCCTCACTACGCTCTGAAGCGCTTTGAGCGCGGCGCCGGTGCCGTCCTGCACCGTGGCCGAAACCTCCTCCGGACGGCTTACGCAGCCGGCCGCTATGAATCCCCCCTTCGCCCCCTTTTGCGCCAGGAAGCCGAAATCGTCCTTCATGAACCCGTCCGGCAGGCCGAAGGTGTTGGGAACGATGCCGGTGGCCAGAACCAGAAGCGAGACTTTCTCCGTGACCTTCTTGTTTTGAAGGACGTCCTCGAAGGTGACCAAAAGATCCTTCGTGGCCGCGTCTTCTTCAACCTTGGCCACTTTGCCCTTGACGAGCCTGATCTTCTGCTCCTCCGCGACTTTCTGGTAAAAGTCCTCGAGCCTGCCGGGGGTCCTGATGTCAATGTAGTATATGGTTATCGGCATCTCGGGATACTGCGCGCGCAGGTAAGTCGCCTGCTTGAGGGACGCCGAGCAGCAGACCGCCGAACAGTAGGGCAGGTGGTTCTCGTCCCTTGAGCCGGCGCACTGGACGAAGGCAGCCGAAGCCGGCGCCTTTGAATCGGAAGGCCTCGCTATGGCCCCCTTTGTCGGCCCGTCCGGCGCGGCGAAGCGCTCCATCATCACGTTCGTTATGACGTTCTTGTACCGCCCGAAACCGAGGTTGTCTATCTTCGACGCGTCGTAGGGCGACCAGCCGGTCGCCGCGACCACCGCGGAGGCCTCGACCGTCCTTTCGGCGCTCTTCTCGGAAAGGTCAATGGCGTTGTAGGCGCAAGCTTCCTGGCACGCCTTGCAGCCCTCTTTGCAGGAGGCCCTGTCAATGACGTACTTGGCGGGGTAGGCCATTTTGAAGGGAAGGTAGATGGCCTTCGTCTTTCCGAGGCCGTAGTTGAAGTCGTCGCTCCTTTCGGCCGGGCAGGCCTTCTCGCACTCGCCGCAGAGCGTGCACGCGTCGCTCACGAAACGCGGGGCAACCCTCACGGCGGCCTGGTAGGCGCCCGGGGTGCCGGAGACCTTCCCGACCTCGGCCAGCGTGAGAACTTCTATGCCGGCGTTCTTCTTGAGCCGCTGGAAGTTGATCTCCAGCCCGCAGGTTGGAGGGCAGAGCTTCGGGAAGTACTGGTTCATCCTCGCGACGCGCCCGCCGAGGTACGGCCCCTTCTCAACCAGAACGACGTCGCAGCCGGCTTCCGCGGATTCGATGGCGGCCGTCATCCCGGCGATGCCGCCTCCGATTACCAGCACCGGCTTTCCTTTCTTTTCGACTCCACCGCTGTCAGCCATACAAATTCCCCTTTGAAAGGCCTTTCCTTCACTCGCCCGGCTGGGCGGCCCCCTCTTCGCCGGCCGCTTTGTGCTTCAGCTCCACCTCCGGCTTTATCTTCATCGTCTTGTCGCCGAAGAGGCTGAACCTAAGCCACTGCGCCGCGAAATCGAGAAGCTCCTCGTCGTCCTGGTGCATCGCCTCGATTCGCGCCTCGTCAACGATGAATTTGTCCAAGAAGCTCGTCTCGAAGACAAACCTTCTGAACCTGTCGAGGTCGTAAAGGGCCATGTGGTACATCTCGATCTTGGCCGGCGTGAGCTGCTCGCCCTTTTCCCAGAAGTCGTGGAGCATGAGGTCCCTGAACGAGGCGCCCATCATGTCGTATTCTTCAATGCCCTGGTTCTCGATCCACTCCCTGACGGTCATCGTGCCGCCCTGGCCGTGGCCGTGGCAGATGTCCTCTTTAAGAAGGAAGTAGAAGCGCTTGTCCTGCGGGTTGGGATTCTTTGGGTCGGCCACGCCGAGGGGATACATCCGGCACGCCCACGGCCGGTTTGCGTAGACCCCGCAGCCTTTTTCGGAGGCGAATAGGCAGCGCTTGCCCTCGCCGCCCATTTTCAACAGAACGACGGGAACCTTCTGGTCTTTCGTGAATGGAAGTATGGTGTACTTTTCAAGAAATTCCCCCGAATCCATCTTGAGGGCTCGTTTCATTCTCAACACGTCATAAGGAGTGAGGACGATCGCCACGTCCGCGCAGCAGTGGGTGAAACAGTCGAGGTCCCGCCCGCACCGGAAAGTGAACTGGTCGTCGAGGTAAAGGCGCTTGGCGCTTTTAACTATCTGGTCGTAACTCTTCTTTTCGTCAGCCATTTTGCGCGCCCTCCGCCTTGATGATGCTGCTCTTGAGGGCGTCCTTCGACCAGACGGGCAGCGGGCCGCTCGCTCCGGTCTCGGGGTCAATGCGGTGGCGGTAGGAGGCGGCCACGCCGAAGCGCTCCTGCATCCACGTCCAGCCGCGCGTGAAGTAGGGGCAGTCGTCGTTAAAGCAGACGTACTGGAAGTCGCCGTTGAACGGGGCGAGCGGAGGGATCGCCCATTTCACCATGGGCTTCCTGCAGTGGGGGCATTCTGGCGTCTCTACCGTCATAGCTGGCCTTTCGCTTCCATGTCTCTCGCCTTGAGGCGAAAAGAAGAAAAGGTGGGGACCCCCACCCCCCGTGGGGGTCCCCTTTAGGAAAAACAGATCACGCAAAGATGCGCTTGATGGGACGCTTGATCATTTCCCACTTATCGCCGTTGGGATCATACTTGCAGTTGGCGAAAACCAGCCAGTTCTGCTCGTCCATCGCCGGCTTGTCGGCCCTGAAATAGTAACCGGGCCAGCGGGTCTCTTCGCGGAAGAGGATCGTGCGGACGTGCGCCTCGGCCTGCCACATGCGCTGTACGTTTTCCCAGCAGCGCATGAGTTCGTGCAGGTTCGAGGCCGCGAGCTTGTCGGAGTCTTCCTTGAGCCACTGCAGAAGCTCGAGCCCGCGTTCGAGTCCGGCCTTGTTGGTCGTGAAGTTGGAGGAGACGCCGCCGGCGTACTCGTCCATGATCTTCTGGAGGCGGAACATGAACATCTTCGGCTTGATGTAGTTCGGGTTGACTTCGGGGTCGGTCGTGACGTTCTTGTTCTGCTCGTAAGTGTCGAGAGGCTTCAGGATCGCGGCCTTCTTCTTCTCGACTTCGGCCATGTCCACCTTGGGCATCGTGTTGTTCTCGACGATGAACTTGATGGCGGCCTTGCCCACGATGCGGCCTTCGGCGTGCGAGCCGGAGGAGAACTTGTGGGATGAAGCGCCCGACGCGTCGCCGGCGCAGAACATGCCCTTGACGGTCGCCATGTTGGCATAGCCCCAGAAGTAATCGCCCTTGGTCTCGCTGGTCTGGAGATCCTCCGGGCCGGAAACCCAGGCGCCGGACGCGCCGGAGTGCGAGCCGATGAAGTAGGGCTCGGCGGCGGCGATCTCGGAGCTGCGCTGCTCGGGCTGCACGTTCGAGGCAGCCCAAAGTATGGCCTGGGAGATGGTCATGTCGAGGAAGTCTTCCCACGCCTCGGACTCGAGCTCCTTGACCTTCTTCTTGTAGGCCTTCTCGTCGTCCTTGTACTGGTCGGCGATCTTCTGCATGGCCTCTTCGGTTCTCATAAAGATCGGGCCCTTGCCTTCGTTGCAATCCAACATGCCGAGGTAGTTGCGCAGGTTGGCGGGAATCGGCTTCACGCGGCCGTAAGAGCCCCACTTCTCGAGCTCGGCCTTGCGCTCGACCATGTACTCGCCGCCCATCGCGTTGGTGGCGCGGGACTTGAAGAGAAGGAACCACGCGCCGACCGGACCGTAAGCGTCCTTGAAGCGGACGGGGATGAAACGGACTTCCTGGCACGTCATCTCGGCGCCGGCCTTGATGGTGAAGTAGGCCGAAGAGCCGGAGTTCCACGGCGGATACCACGCGCGGCCGAGGCCTTCGCCGGTGCTTCTCGGCTTGAAGACGTGAACCGCGCCGCCCATGGCAACCATGGTGGCTTTCGCCTTGAAGATGTAGAACTTGTTTTCCCTGACCGAGAAGCCAACGGCGCCGGCGACCCGGTTGCCGTCCATCAGGGGCTCGACGACGAAGACGCGCTCGATGATCTGGCCGACGCCGCTCTGAAGGAGAGCGTTCTTGGCCGCTTCGGCGACGATGACCTTGTAGGATTCGCCGTTGATCATGAGCTGCCAGCGCCCTTCGTGAACGTAGTTGCCCTGCTCGTCCTTCCAGATCGGCAGGCCCCACTTCTCGAAGAGGTGGACGGTCGAGTCAACGTGGCGGGCGATGTTGGCGACGAGGTCTTCGCGGGTGACGCCCATGAGGTCGTTGCGGACGTAGTCCACGTAGTCCTTGACGCTGTTCTTGCCCGTGGTGAGGTCAACGTACTGGTTGATGGCGGAAAGGCCCATCGCGACGGCGCCGGAACGATCCATGGCGGCCTTGTCAACGAGGGTGACCTTCAAGCCGTTCTTTTTGGCCCAGTGGGCCGCTTCTACCGCCGCCCCGCAGGCGGCCATGCCGCCGCCGAGGATCAGCAGGTCGGTTTCCACGACAACATTTTCAAAGTTAGCCATCGGTAGCTCCCCCTTATTTCTTCAAAGTGAAGACTGCTGGAAGACGAAGGGACGCCGGCTCGCCCAAAAGCTCGGGGCTGTTCAGGTCGCCCTTGGTCTCAAAGCCGCCGTCCGGAACCGCCTGGCCTTCGGGAGTGGTCCTGATGGGGAACTTGAAGCGCTTGAGCATGCCGTTGCGGAACTTCACCGTCCACATGATGGAGTCGGTGGAGCGCAGCGGTGTGACCTGGGCGCCCATTGGCACGAAGTCGGCGTAGCCGCGGATTTCGATGGCCTGCGTGGGGCAGATCTTCACGCAGTTGTAGCACTCCCAGCACATCGAGACGTCGCGGTTGAAGGCCTTCATCTTGTCCTTGTCAAGGACCATGAGGTCGTTGGGGCAAATGTACTGGCAAGCTGTCTTGTCCAGCGCCTTGCACCCGTCGCATTTCTCTGGGTTCACGTAGCTCGGCATTACCACACCTCCTACAAGAACGGTATCTAAAGGGTTGGCGACGGGCCGTTTCGGTTTCCGTCGGCCGTGGACTGGAAATCCAATCTGCTAAGAGTCTCACCTCCTTTGGCGGCTTCCTCAGCGCCCCCGCTTATTTCGTGTGAAATCGCCGTTTTCTCTTCTCCTTGCTCTCTGCCGGAATTAAGGTAATTCCGGTAAAAACAAACGCTACGCTGGCTAATATAGCTACCATCCCTAATTCGGACAATGCTTTTACGAAAGCCTCTAAAACGCTGGGTGAAAAGACGCACAGCATCACTGGCCGCCTCTTCGCAGCCTTGAAATAAGGGATATTTGCGGCCTAATAATCACGCCGTCCATATGCATCTCGCTCTCCTTTTACGCGCCTGAAGTGAGGTCTTACGGCCGAATCGAGCGCCGGTTCGGTAATGGCTAAGCCTTAGCCTTTGTGGCCGTCCTTCCGCATAACTACTTGTTTTTTCAATGCAATGCAGCCTGAGTTTCCTGGCGAGGCCGAACTCCACCGGGCTCTCGCGCCGGCGTAGGGCTCTCTTGGGAGAATGAAATGCATATGCCGGCGGGGCGCTGGCTGGCTATGCACTTGTCAAAGAGAGGATTTTGACCTACATTGTCCGCGGGGGGCGTCCGGAAACGGACGAAGACGCCATGCAATTCAGCGACAGATTCAAGACCGAGGACGACTGCCGCGAGTTCCTCATGAAATTAAGATGGCCCAAAGGATTCGTCTGCCCCAAGTGCGGGCACGACCAGGCGTGGTGGATCGAGCGCGATCTTTACCGGTGCTCGAAGTGCGACTATCAGGCTTCTCTGACGGCGGGCACGATATTTCACGGCTCGCGCACTCCGCTGATGGTCTGGTTCAGGGCGATGTGGCACGTCACCCACGCCCGCTTCGGTATCAGCGCCTTGGGGCTCCAGAAGGAGCTGCACCTGGGCAGCTACCACACGGCATGGGCGTGGATGCACAAGCTCAGGGCCGCTATGGTCAGGCCAGGCCGGGACAGGCTCGGCGGGGTGATAGAGGTGAGCGTCATGTACATGGGTGGCCACCGTCCAGGCAAGCGAGGGCGCGGTGCCGAAGGGAAAAACCTCGTCGTGGCGGTCGTGCAGAGCGAGGGCAACCGCATAGGGCGGATAAGGCTCCGAAGGATTCCGAACGCCTCCGCCTCCGAGCTTGAGAAGGTCGTCCAGCAGGAGGTCGAACCCGCGAGCACCGTTCTGACGGACGGATGGAGCGGTTTCGGGGGCCTCGGCGCCCTGGGTTACAAGCACGTCGCCATTCGCAAAGGCGCCGGCAAGGGGGAGCCGCGGCTCGTCCAGACGTCGAAGGTTTCGCAACTTATGGAACAGTGGCTCCTAAAGACGCACCAGAACGGCGTGCAGTGCGCTTACCTCGACTATTGCCTTGACGAGTTCACCTTCCGGTTCAACCGCAGGACGTGGAGATCGAGGGACAAGCTCTTCGACGCGCTGGTCCAACAGGCGGCGATGGTCCCGCCGCCGGCGCGCGCGAAGAGCTCTCAAGCGGAGGATTCGCCGGTTCTGGACGTAGCGCATATTTAGGCGAGGCTTCCGCAGGGAGGACGCATGGCCATAATTACGATTTCCAGAGGCTCGTTCAGCGGCGGCAAAATCCTCGCCGAGTGCCTGGCAGAGACGCTCGGCTACCGCTGCATTGACCGGGACGTCATAGTCGAAAAGGCCGCCGCGTACGGAGTCTCCCAGCAGGATTTGCGGGACGCGCTCCAGAAAGCTCCGACGTTCTGGGACCGCTTCGGCCATAAGAAGTACGTCTACCTGACGCTTTTCCAGGCGGCGCTGGCGGAGGAGGTGCGCGCGGGCAAGGCCGTTTACCACGGGAACGCCGGCCACCTTCTGTTGCGCGGCGTAAGCCACGTGCTCCGCTCCAGAATCGTCGCCCCCCTGGAATTCAGGACCAGCATGGTTCAGGACCGGCTGAAGCTTTCGCGGCCGGAGGCGTTCGCCTACATTCAGAAGATGGACGCCGACAGGCGCAAGTGGACGCAGTACCTCTACGGCGTTGACTGGGGGGAACCGTCTCTGTACGACGTGGTGATCAATCTCGAATCGGTTGACATCAGGGAGGCGTGTAACATCCTTGTCTCCATGGCGAAGATCAAGTGCTTCGACGAAACGCTCGCCTCCATCCAGACGATGGAGGACCTTGCGCTGGCAAGCCGAATCCGCGCAAGCCTGGTGATGGACCAGCAAACGAGCGCGCTTGAGGTTGAAGTCACGGCCCAGAAGGGGCAGGTCACCATTAAGGGCGCGGTTTCCAGCCTGGCCATCCGCCGCGAGGTGGAGAGGGTGGCGCTCAAGGTGGCGGGCGTGGCTGGGTTGAACCTGGATGAGCTTCTGCCTTCGAGGGGCGTTTGACGACAAGGGGGTGACGTCATGGAAATACTTCTGCCGGTAGCCGGCATAAGCGTCAACATCTTCGTTCTGATCGGCGCCGGCGCGCTGGTCGGATTTCTCTCCGGCATGTTCGGGGTCGGCGGCGGCTTCCTGCTCACGCCGATACTGATAATGGCCGGCATCCCCCCGACCGTGGCCGCCGCCTCGGACTCGTGCCAGATCGTCGCCGCGTCATCCTCCGGCGCCGCGGCCCATGCCAGGCTCGGCAACGTTGACATCAAAATGGGAGTCACCCTGCTTTTGGGCGGCCTCGCCGGCGGCGCAGCCGGAGTGCAAATCATTAAGGCGCTCAGGGCGATGGGCAACGCGGACCTCGTGATTCAGATCACTTACGTCGTCGTCCTGGGAAGCGTCGGCTCGTACATGTTCTTCGAAAGCCTTTCGGCCCTCAGGCACAAGCAAGTTCCCCAGAAGGCGCACGGCCCTGGCAGGATGAGGCTGTTCTTCGACAGGCTCCCGTTTCAGACCGATTTTCCCCGCTCTGGCGTCCGCCACTCGGTGCTGGTCCCATTCTTCCTCTGCTCGATCGTCGGAATGCTCGCGGCGATCATGGGCGTGGGCGGCGGCTTCATAATGGTCCCGATGATGGTCTACCTTCTAAGGATCCCGATGCACGTCTCCGTCGGCACGGACCTCTTCCAGATCCTCTTCACGGCCGCGGGCGTTACCTTCATGCAGGCGACGAGCAACCACACCGTTGACCTCGTCCTCGCGCTTCTCTTGATGGCCGGCTCGACGATCGGCGCCCAGATCGGCGCCCGGGTGGGCAAGTTTCTCCACGGCGACCAGCTCAAAATACTCCTGGCCTCCATAGTCCTCGTCGTGATGATAAAAATGGCCGCCGGCCTGGTTTGGACACCGAACGTGCTTCTCTCCTACGCGAAAGGGCACTAAGATGAGACGCTCGACCGCCGCAGCAGCCGCTTTGCTGGCCTTCACTCTCGCCTTCGCCCAGACCCCGCCCCAAAAAGATGGGGCCGAAAACCTCAAGCCGGAATTCACGATCTCCCCCCAAGTCATCGAAATGGGCGCCTTCTACGGAGGCGCCAAACTTCACGTAGAGGGCACGGCTCCGGCGGACTCGCAGATCGCCGTCGCCATCAGGGGAGAGTCGGTCCAGGAGAGCCTCAACCGAAAGGCCCGCGCCGGAATCATCTGGGTGAACAGCGGGAAGGTCCACGTCTCCGGCGTTCCCTCCCTACTTCTGGTTTTCAGCGCGGAGCCGGTCGCCGGCATATTGAGCCGGCAGGCCACGGATGACTACCAGCTCGACGCCAGCGCCGTAATGAAGAACCTGAAAATGGCCCCGCCAGAAATGGACCAGCAACGGCTCAGGGAGGACTTCTTCAAGCTGAAGGAGCGCCAGGGCATTTATCGCTTTCTTCCCGGGACGGTGAGAACTGATCAGGCCCAGGGCCGGCCCGCCAGGTTCACCCTTGACGTTGACTGGTCTAAGAAGGCCCCCCCAGGACGCTACGAAGTGACGGCCTACGCCATCAAAAACGGGAGCGTCGTTTCTCAAGCGATAGTACCGCTCGAGGTTAGAGAGACGGGCTTCCCCGAATGGATGGCGTCCCTCGCATTGAACCGGCCTATGCTTTACGGGCTTCTCGCCGTTCTGTGCGCCCTCGCCGCCGGCTTCGGCATAGACTTCGCCGCCAGCAAACTCGGCAAGCCTGCCATCGGCCACTAGCGCGCCACCACCACGGCGCGCCGCCGCTTCGCGGCGCGAAAGAATGTTCACCACCAAGGCCACAAAGGCCACGAAGGGAAAGATTGAACCACAGAGACACTGAGGCGCAGAGGGAAGATTATAGTTGCGTTACATGCGCAAAGGTCACGGAGGGAAAAGACGAGATGGTTTTAAGTTGGGAGTTATGAGTTTTGAGTTGAGCGAAGCTGGCGCGGCGGGAAAAGAATGTTCACCACCAAGGCCACAAAGGCCACGAAGGGAAAGATTGAACCACA
>JBBINO010000062.1:6324-14911 GCA_037443845.1 Acidobacteriota bacterium | reverse complement strand
TGCGGCACACGAACTTGCTGCTTACCGTTGCTCCCTTCCGGGCCTGGCGGGGTTCGCAGGGTCCGTTGCACAGGGCTCAAACCCCACACGGAGCGGGGCCCACTTGGCTCCCCGCATGATCCAAGTATACCACTAAGAAGGGGAAAGTATGAAGTATGAATTACGAAGGATGAATCGCGGGCCGCCATCTTCCTCAAAGAACGACAGCACGTCTCTTCATACTTCAATCTCCTTACTTCCCCCCTGCCTCTGCCTACTCTTCCCGCATGAAGGGGTAGGCGAAGTGGGTTGGCGGAACGAATGTCTCCTTGACGGCCCTCATGCTGGCCCAGCGGATAAGGTTGAGGTAGCTGCCGGCCTTGTCGTTGGTTCCCGAAGCGCGGCCGCCGCCGAAGGGCTGCTGGCTGACAACCGCACCGGTCGGCTTGTCGTTGATGTAAAAATTGCCAGAGGCGTGCCTGAGCCTGTTCATCATCGAAACGATCGCCTTGCGGTCATTCGCGAAGACCGCCCCGGTCAGCGCGTATGGGCTCGTCTTGTCGCAAAGCTCCAGCGTCTCGTCCAGTTTTGCGTCGTCGTAAACGTAGAGGGTGAGGACGGGCCCGAATATCTCCTCCTGCATCATCTTGCACTTGGGATCGGTGGTCTGTACGACCGTGGGCTCTATGAAGTAGCCAACGGCGTCGTTACACCCTCCGCCGGCGATGATGGCGCAGTCGGGGCACGACTTAGCGAACTCGATGTACTTCTTGTGGTCCGAGAAGGCCCCCTTGTCAATGACCGCCGAGAAGAAGTTCCTGAAGTCGGTGGGCGCACCCATCTTGATTTCGGCCATCTGTCCGAGGAGAATCTCTTTCACCTTCGGCCAGACCGACTTCGGTATGTAGGCCCTGGAGGCGGCGGAGCACTTCTGCCCCTGGAACTCGAACGCGCCCCTTACCATCGCCGTTGCAAGCGCCGCAGGATCGGCGCTCGCGTGGGCGAAGATGAAGTCCTTGCCGCCCGTCTCGCCCACTATTCGCGGGTAGCCCCGGTACTTGGCTATGTTGTTGCCGATGGTCTTCCACATCTCCTGAAAGACCGCCGTCGAGCCGGTGAAGTGGATACCCGCAAGATGAGGGCTCGCCATCACTGGGTTGCCGACAGAACCGCCGCGCCCCGGCACGAAGTTGATGACGCCGTCCGGCAGCCCCGCAGCCTGGAGGACCTTCAATATCTGGTAGGCGGAGAAGACGGCGGACGAGGCCGGCTTCCAGAGGACCGTGTTTCCCATCATGGCTGGCGCGGTTGGAAGGTTGCCGGCGATGGAGGTGAAATTGAACGGCGTCACGGCGAAGATGAATCCTTCCAGCGCGCGGTACTCGGCGTAGTCCCAGATTCCCTTCGCGCTGTCGGGCTGCTGCTCGTAAACAAAGCGCATGTAGTAGGGGTTGAACCGGTAGAAGTCTACCAGCTCGCAGGCCGAATCAATCTCCGCCTGAAAAACGGTCTTCGACTGGTTCAACATCGTGGCGGCGTTCGCCGTGGCCCGCATCGGCCCGGCGAGCAGTTCGGCCGCCTTCATGAAGATGGCCGCGCGGTGTTCCCACGGCATCTCGGACCATTCGCCCCAAGCCTTCTGCGAAGCTTCGATCGCCATCTGAACTTCCTTCTCGCCGGCCTGGTGGTAGGTCGCGAGAACGTGCTTGTGGTCGAAGGGGCAGACGGCCTTGGCGGTGTTGCCGGAGCGAACTTCCTTCCCTCCGATAACCAGTGGAATTTCCACTTCTTCGGAGAGCATCCTCTTCAGTTCGGCTTTGATCTGGGCTTTTTCGGCGGAGCCCGGGCCATAGCCCAGGACCGGCTCGTTCTGCGGTTTCGGTACCGGAATTATAGCGTTGGACATTTTGGCCTCCGTTCGGTTCGTCATACAAGCGGCGCCTGCCGCCAACATTGTGCCTTTGGGCCGCCGGGGAGGGCAACGCCGACCCTGTGGCCAGGAGCCCAAGTTTACCCTTCAATTTCGCCGAAGGCAACACCGCGAGGGTGAAGCCCGAGGTCCAGCCAGGTTGCTTCCACCAGCTACTTTCTCCGCGGCGTTCGAGGCGGGGGCGGGTTGCAACGAACAGGGCCGCGGGCGATAATTCCCGGTGGGAACGGCGGGCGGCTAGGCCGGCGGGAGAAGGGCGGCAGATGGCTCTATGGGATTTTTCTCTGGCGTGGTGGGTTTATCCGTTTCTATTCCTCGCCGCGTTGTTCGCCGGGACGATGGATACCTTGGCCGGGGGCGGCGGGCTCATCACCGTCCCCATCCTCATGAGCCTCGGCTGGACGCCGCAGGACGCCCTGGGGACCAACAAATTTCAGGCAAGCTTCGGCTCGGGCTCCGCCACGCTTCATTTCGCCAGGGCCGGCGCCGTCAACTGGCGTGGCGTGGCGTGGGGGATTGTCTTCACCTCCTTGGGAGCGGCGCTTGGGGCGTGGGCCGCAGGCATGCTGCCGGTGGAGCTTTTGAAAAGGCTCATCCCCGTTCTTCTCGTAGTCCTGGCCGTCTATTTCATGGCCACGCCAAATCTGGGGCTCCGCGAGCGGCCTCCGCGCCTCGGCTCGTTCCCCTTTCACCTCACCTTCGGCCTTGGAATCGGTTTCTATGACGGCTTCTTCGGCCCTGGCACCGGTTCCTTCTGGGCGCTCTGCTACGTCGCGCTTCTGGGGCTGGATCTGAGGCAGGCGACCGTCAGGACGAAGGTGATGAACTTCACGAGCAACATCATTTCCCTGGCCGTCTTTCTCTTCATCGCGCGCATCCACGTCGTCCCCGGGCTCGTCATGGCGGCCGGGCAGTTCATGGGAGGCAGAATCGGCGCCAAACTCGTGCTGCACAAGGGAGCGAAGCTCATAAGGCCGGTGTTCGTGATGGTGGCGTTGGTGATAGCCTTGAAGCTTGCTTACGACGGATACGTCCGCTGAAGCTTGACTGGAGGAAATCATGTTCGAGCACAGGAGCGACCCCCTTCTTGAGCGCCCACGGTTCTACAGGCGGATGGCCCGCCACGCGGCGATTTCATTCACGATCGTGGCGGCGTGCCTGCTCATCGGAATGGCGGGATACCACTATCTTGATGGACAGGGCTGGATAGATTCGCTCTTGAACGCCTCGATGCTGCTAGGCGGCATGGGGCCGGTCGGGGATCTCCACACGACCGCCGGAAAGCTCTTCGCCTCCTTCTACGCCCTATTCGCGGGAGTCGTCTTTATCGTGGCGGCCGGCGTCCTCTTCGCGCCCGCATACCACCGTTTCCTCCACAAGTTCCACTTGGACATGGACGACGGGGATGACTCCGAACAGCCGGATGAATAAGGGCCTCCGCGCCGTAGCGGCCATAGAGGCCGCGAAGGGGGCGCTGGTCCTGCTTGCGGGGTTCGGCCTTTTGGCGCTCCTGCACAGGGACGCCGAGACGATGGCCGAGGCGCTGGTGGAGCGCTTCCACCTGAATCCGGCCCACCGCTACCCGAAGATATTTCTGGCGCTGGCCGAGAAGGTGACCGACCGCCACCTCTGGATGCTGGCTTCCGGCGCCGCCGCCTACGCCGCCATGAGGTTTATAGAGGCTTTCGGCCTTTGGCGCGCCAGAGCATGGGCCGAATGGTTCGGCATACTCTCCGGGCTCTTGTACATCCCGCTTGAAGTGTACGGCCTGATGAACAAGTTCGGCGCGGCGAAGCTCGTGATGCTGATACTGAACCTCGGAATCGTCGGATTTCTCGCCCGAGCGCGCTACGCCGCGGAATCCGAGCAGAAGTGCGGTGACGTGGAAAGCGAGAGAGTGAAAACGCGCTGCCGGGAGTGACTGCCTCGCGCCAGCCCGGGGAGCTTCTTCATCCCTTGGCGGGCCTCGCTCTCCCCCAAATTCCGCGATGGAAGTGGGATGCCTTCGGCGACGGTTGTGCTGCGCCGAAAGAGAAAACCTTTATTGCCTGACTGGGAGGGCCATTCCCTCCCCCTCCGCTGGCAAAGCCAGCCGGAGGGACCCCCGCCCTTGGGTGCCCTCTTCGCCTTCGGCTCGATGGCTCCCCAATCCCTTTTGGGTGAACGACCATTTTGGCTAAACGACGTGCTCATCGGCATTTGGGGGCACCGTTGCAGTTCCATCGCGGGATTGGGGTCTCCATGCGGGCTTGAAGCATCCGGCGCGTTGCTTTATCATCCCATTGTCGCCCGGGCTCAGCGCGCGAGGCCATCGCCCGTGAAATGCGCTCCGGCTCATTCGAGGGCCTCTCATGAAGATCGCCTTTCTGTCGGACATCCACGCCAATTTCCCCGCGCTCTGGAGCGCCCTTGAAGACGCGCGCCGCCGCGGCGCGCGTTCGGCCATCGTCGCCGGGGACATCGTGGGCGGAGGCCCCCACCCGGCCGAAGTGGTCAGGCTCCTGATGAAGAAAAAGACCGCCGCGATTCGGGGCAACGTTGACCGCAGGACTATCTCCAGACTCGAAAAGCCGAAGAAGCGCGGGAAGAAGGCCAAGGAGGGAACGCTCGGCGCGCTGGCGAGCTGGGCGGCGCTGCAACTGGGCGAGAAGGAACGCGAATGGCTGGCTGGGCTTCCTAGCGAACTGCGCCTCGCTTTTGGCGGCATGGACGTCCTCATCGTTCACGGCAGCCCGCTCGGAGACGAGGACTACATCTATCCGAGCATCACCGGGCGCGCGCTTGCCACGAAGCTCAAGGAAGGCAAGCCAGGCCTCCTGGTCTGCGGCCATTCTCACGTGCCGTTCGTCCGCAAGGTAGCTGGAACCTGGATTGCGAATTGCGGATCCGTTGGAAAACCGGTTGACGGAGATCCCCGAGGAAGCTACGCGCTCGTTGATTTCAAGAGCCGCCGCGCGATAAGCGCGAAAATCGTGCGCTTCGAATATCCCGTTGAAGAGGCCGCGCATGACATCGAGCGGCTCCGCTCCGGTTTCGCGCCGGCCGAATTGCGCTCTGGCGTCAAATCCTAACGATGGCTGACGAGCGCAGGGCCGCCTTTCTCGTTGGATCTGCCAAGCGGCTCTCCTCGATAGTGACGGCCCTGAGCCGCGCCGGGTACCGCTACAGCGGCCAAGTTTCGCTCTTCGCCGAGGACCTTTACTTCGACACGCAAAACGGCGCCCTCTACAAAGCGGGAGCGCGGTTGAGGCTTCGGCTTCTCGGCGAAAGCAGGACCTGGCAGCTTGAACTTGGCGGCGGGGAGTTCGTTGAAGCCACCGGCCAGGACGGCGCGGCTCCCCAAGGTTCGCTTGGCGACGCGTCGGCGGCGGTTACGAGGGGCCGTCTGCTGCTCCCGCTGGCGCGCGTGAAAAGCCGAGGCGCAACATTCTCAATCGAGGGGTTCGCCGAAAGCTCATTTCACGCGGGCTTTCTCCAAGAGACGTTTGCAAGGCCGCAAGGCCGGTGGGTGGAAGGCCGCCGCGCGCTTGAAATAACGCAGCGCGCCGGCGCCTCAGAGGAACTCGCGCGGCTTGGAACGCTTCTACGTGGCGGATCGGGCCTGTCCGAAACCGGGGGCGACGCGCTCGAAGCGGCGCTCGCGGCGTTGGAGCTTCCTTTGCCCGGCGCCCCCATTCCGGAGGCGCTGAAGGTCAAGCCTGACGACGCCGTCGCCGTCGCCGCGCGCAAGGTCCTAGCGCAACAAGCCTATAGAATGCGCGCCAACACGCAAGGAACCATTGACGATTCGGACCCCGAATTTCTGCACGACCTTCGCGTCGCGGCGCGGCGCGCCCGCTCCGCACTTCGGCTATTCTCTCCAGCGCTCGGCCCGAGGTGCTGCGAATCGCTCCACGCCGAAATGGGCAGCGTGGCGCGGCTACTGGGCGCGGTCCGTGACTTGGATGTCTTTTCGGAGCGCCTCTCGGAGCGCTCGCGGCGCGCCGGCGCGAGCCAGCCGTCCAGCGAGTGGCTTGCCGCTTTTCTTGCGCGGCGGCGCGCCGAGGCGCGAGAAGACTTGGTTTCCGCGCTGGCGGCGAAGCGCTACCAGCAGTTGCTCGCGCGCGCCGAGCGGCTCGCCTCGTCCCCCGCTCCGCGATACCCTCGCGGCCTGGCGGCGCTTCGCGCAAGCATGGCCGCGCCACTTTTGATCGGGCGGGCATCCAAAAAGGTCATGAAACAGGGACGCGCCGTCGTCGGCGCTCCCGATCCTTTGAAGCTCCACCGTTTAAGGATTCTGGCCAAGAGGCTTCGCTACACGACGGAGTTTTTTCGGCCGGTTCTCGGTGATAGCGCCGAGGAATACCTTTCCAGCTTGATCAATCTCCAGGATTGCCTTGGCGCCCACCAGGACGCGATCTCCGCGACGGCCTTCCTGCTCGATGCAGCCAAAGAGGCCGCCGCCAACGCCCCGCCCTCCGTTCTTCTTGACCTGGGCTCCCTCATCCAGGTTCTTCGCGAGGAGGCCGCCCTCCACCGCGCCCAATTCCCGGCGTTATGGAAAGCCTTCCGAAGAACATCGCTCCAAGGCTACGGCGAAAAAGCCGAAGGCGGGTAAAATGGCCAGCAGCGGTCATTGCTCGGCGGCTTTCCGTTTCCAAAGCGTATAGGCCGAGTTGTTCCAGACCGGATCGTAGTGCGCGCGAAGAAAAAGTTGCAGCGGCTCCGGCGGCTCTGAGGGAAGGTTCGGCCCGTAGCCCCATTTCACGTTTTTACTTAGCAACGCCGCCTGCCACTGGGCCATCTGCTCCGCGCTCGTGTAGCCTCCCGGCAAAACGAAGTTGTACCTCGTCGGGTTCGGGTGCTGCGTTATAAAATTGACAAGCGGGTTGAAGCCGTAGCAGAAGAGCTGGGCGCCATGAGGGACATTGTCCGATATAGCGTTCACGAGCCCCTGAATCTCGCTGGCTTCTATGGGGCTGAAGGTCTGGTAGCCTCCCGCCGGTGTCACGATGTCGTGGAGGCGGTCTTTCTCGCTGGCCGCCTTGATCCTGAGGACGCTGAAAACCGCCAAGCATGAGAGGAGCGCCACGGCGAAGCCTTTGGCGAGAACGGCCGGCATCCTCCTTGGCGACGCCGAAATGCGCTCCAAACCCATTGACGCCGCAATCATTGGCACCGGTGCCGCCCAAATCAAGTTCATAAGGGACCACCGGTGCCAAGCGGCCAGAACGAAGGCGGCGGAAAATGCGGCCAAGAGTGCGGTGGAGCTTCGCGGCAACCACTTGAACTTCCACGCCAGACAAAGCGCAAAGAGGCACAAGAACGGCAGAAGGTAGACGAACGTTGAGGCCAGGGCTATGGTGGCCGCGTAAACCGGTGCAACGCGGAATGCCGCCGAGTCCCATTGCGAGGCAATTTGAACAAGACCTTGGGCCAAGGTAATTCGGTTTGCCGAGACATTGTGATAATGAGCCATGGGGAAGAGAAGCCAGTCCCTGACAAGCGAGCTAGGTCCCGCTTTGATGGCAAGCGGCGTGATCACGATGGCGCTTAGGACAAACGCGCCGGACAAGATGCCCGCCGCGATCGCGAACCTCTTCTCCTTAGGCGTTGCCAGAACGGCGACGATAGCCCCTATGAAGGCGTAGCCTCCTTGGTCTTGAAGCGTCAGCGCCGCCGCGGTAAGAAGTGCCCCTCCCAAAGCCGCCAAGAGTCCACCACTGAGGCGCGGAGGCACAGAGGAAATGCAAAGGGTTAAGGGTAAAGCGTTAAGGGTAAGGCGTGGCGGTACTTTCTTCTCTTCACCATGGCCCTTGGCCCCCGCACCCTCTGTGGTAAAGTTTATCTTCTCTCCGTGGCCTGCGCCGAGAAAACTATCTTGCCCGGTGGCCTGCCGGATGTCTGCTTCCTTTTCCCCCTTCTCCTCCCTCCGTGCCCTTTGTGCCTTTGCGGTGAGACCCCGCCAAGGCCATCCGGCGAAACCTAAAATCCCTTCTCCGTGCCTCTGTGCCTCTGTGGTGAAATTCGCATTGAATGCTCGATCCAGGACCGGAAGCGCCGCCAAGAGAAAAATGTCCGCGAGCCAATGGTGGCTTCCGAAGGGCCAAACACCGGTTCCGAAAGGGATCAGCAGGGCGAGAACCAAGGAAACGAAGAGCGGCTCTTTCAGGTAGCGCCTTGCGGCGATCCACGCGAGCGCCATGAGCAGAACGCCGTAAAGCGCGCCCAAGAGTCTAATGGAAAGAACGGACGGCCCGACCAGATAGAAGAGGGCGGCCTGTATATACGCCGCAATAGGCGGGATGATTTCGAAGAAGTCTCTCTGTGGGACCTGCCCTTGCGTGATCCGCCAGGCGTCCATCGCCAGAACGCCCTCGTCGCCGACGACCGGCTTCAGGTCGAGATGGAAAATGATAAAGAGAAGACCCAAGATAAAGATCATCGAGGGGAGCATCGCCATTAAGCTTCTCCCCTGCGGCCACGCTGGCGTCAACCGCCCGTCACTCCCCATGCTCGCTATTATCGCGCCGATCGTGTTATCTTTTCCAGGGAGGCCATCGTGGAGCGATTCAAGAGCCAGGCCGAATACCGGGCATGGAACGACGAGATGATTCGCCGCCACGACCCAACGGCCTACTACGCCAGCCCCGTGATCAGATGGCTGGAGCGGTTCCGCATTCGGGCCATATTGAGCGC
>JBBINO010000062.1:0-6224 GCA_037443845.1 Acidobacteriota bacterium | reverse complement strand
CCAGCCCCGTGATCAGATGGCTGGAGCGGTTCCGCATTCGGGCCATATTGAGCGCCCTTCGTCACTCCAGGCCCCGGCGCCGCTTTCTTGAGGTCGGCTGCGGCTTCGGCGTCGTCCTCGAACAGGTGCGGCGCCACTCTGGGTACGCGCTCTGCGCTGGCCTGGATATCTCGCGGCCCTCCCTGCTGAACGCCAGCAGACGCCTTGATCGCTTCGTGCCGCTCGTACAGGGCGACGGAATGTTGCTTCCCTTCAAGGACGGGAGCTTCGATGCCATCTGCCTTACTGAGGTGATTGAACACGTGCCAGACCCAGTGGCCGTTCTGAGGGAGGCCGCAAGGGTTATCGCGCCAGGAGGCGTCCTATTGGTGACGGCGCCCAACGAGGCCATGATTAACAGGCTGAAGAGCTTGCTGAAGATGACTGGCCTTTGGAAACTGATTTTCGCCCGCTATGACGCCGCCGGCCACATGGAAGACGAGTGGCACCTGCACGCGGTTGACCGGCGGATATTATCAACCTGGATCAAGGAGGCGGGGGTGTACGCCGTGCGGCGACGCTCGCTTCCCTTTTCATTGCTCCCACTGCGGACGCTCTTGGTGGCCATCCAGCAAGGGAATTAAGGCCCGTCCAGAAAATTATGTATTTGGTGGAGGCGCGCGAAGGCGGCGGAAGGCGGCTCTACTGGGCCCCGCCCTGATGGGCGGCAGGCATAAAAAGCGGCGGTAAAGAGGACTTGCGGGAAGCGCCTTTTCGAACATATAGAAAATAAGCCCCGTTATTCCAGATGCAGCGGTAGTTTTGAGCCACGTAGCGATCGAATATCTCATCCATTTTGGGCGGGCGGGTCAGCAGGACGGACACATCTGGGCTGCGCTCCAAGAGGCTGACGACTTCTTCCTCTTGCGCGGTGGTGTGATAGAAGGGATAGAAGAGAAAATTGTAAGGCGACGGGTTTGGGTGAAGAGTGAGGAAGTTAATGAGGCCAGTGAACCCGTTCATCACCAGGGGCGACCCCGGGGGAGTGAGCCTTTCCACGGCGCCGACGGCGCCAGCCATTGACCTTGCCAGGTCGTAGTCATTCCACCGCAGCGTCCCTGCCGAGCCACGGATCGGGGCGCTATATTTGAACTCCGCGTACCTGCACATCGTCGCCGCGTAAACCGCGGCGCTCAAGACGGTGATGCCTATGATAACTACGCAAGCGCGCCTGGCGCGGGGTCTTGAAGAGAGCCGGATTTCCTGCAGCCACTTGGAAACCAGCACCAGAGGCACCGGAAGCGCCCAAAGAAGGTTTGTGATCGCCCACCTGTGGCCGCACGCCCCCATTAAAGCAAGCCACCCCGCGCAAAGCGTGCCCAGTTCCCAACCCGGAAGGCGCCTTTGACGCACATGATGAAGCTCCTGCCAATGAAAGAAAAGGCATCAGAAAAACGGCAAAGAGCAGCAGCGTAAGGGACACGGTGTAGAAAGGGAGAGTTACGAAAACTCCTGGCTTGTAGTTCGCGAACACCTTCTCCCAGCCGCTGAAAAAACCGGCCCCCTGGCTTCCCTGGTTGTTATAATGGTGAAGAGGAAAAATCACCCATTGGTGCTATGGCCTAGAAGGAGGACTTGATTGTGGCGAGGCCAAATATTTTCTGAATTCCGGTTTCATGAGGATGAACATGTCATTTGACCAGACAGGATTGTAGTTCCTGGCGACGAATTGCTCAAATGGCGTGCTAGGCCTTGTAGGGCGCGTCAGCAAAACCCAGGTGCGTCCGTCATGGCTCAATATCGCCATGACGGATTGAATCTGTTCCGGAGTGTCGTATTCTGGATACCACAGGAAGTTTAAAGGCGTGGGATTGTGCCTGAGGGTCAAAAAGTTCATCAGCGGAGTGAAACCAGTACAGACAAGGCCGCCATTCTTGGGAACCATCAGGTCTATCGCTGAAACCGCTTGTTGAATATCGTTGGCAACGTATGGGTCGCCGCTCCTCAGCGTTCCAGCCGGCGCGACTATTGGGAACGTATGTTCGTAAGATGTGGAGTGGCACAAAATGACGACGCCGGCACAGAGAGACGACGCGGCAATAAGTCCGCTCGCTCCCCGTGCCATGACTCTTACCCAGCGCAATTTCGCGGCGATGCCCCTGTCCAGTGCCACCATTGTCGGAACAAGGGAAGCGGTCGCTGCCCAAGTGAGGTTGCTCAGTGCCCACCGGTGGGCACAACTGCCTATAAACGCCAGAGACAAGGCAAGCAGCATACCTGCTTGATGGGCAGGCAACCACCTCTTTCGCCAAGCGAGCAGAATCGCGGCCAAGCCGGTGAAAGGCAAGAAAAAAATGGATAGGTTTATGATGGTCATGCTGGCCGCGGACAATGGCTGTGACCAAAAAAAGGATGGTGCCCAAAGATGAGACAGTTGCTCCCAGCCGGCAAAAAAACCAGCACTGTGTCCTGGCAAGGTCCTGTATGCGTGGGCGGGAAAAGTCACCCACTGATATGCAAGATCGGCCAGGGAAACCCTAGGCAGAAGCCAAAAAGCGAAGGCGGCGGCTACGGCAATACCTCCGGTGGCCCATAAGGAAAATAGCCTTGCCTTACTAGTTCTTGGCGGCAATAAAGGAAAATAAAACACTAGGAGCGCTGCCACCAGATAGGCGCCTTGATCCTGGAGCGTAAAGCAAGCAAGGGACGCCAACACGCCGGACAACACTGCCCACCAGTGGTTTGAAGTCTCAGCCATCTTGTCCAAGGCCAGAATCGCCGCAAGCTGTAAAACTACACTAACCCAGTGGTGGCTGGGAATGGGCCAGGAGCCAACGCCGAATGGGACAAGCAGACAAAGGCCTCCGGCTCTTATCCACGGGTTGTTCACGAACCGCCGGAGAAGCCCGGCTGTCAGCAGAAGCAGCGCGCAGCCCCAAAAGAGGGCTGTGAGCCTCTCGGCCAGCACGCTTGCCCCAAGAAGGCGAAAAGCGGCCGCCGTTGGAAGAAAAGAAAAGGGCGGGATGATTTCAAAGAAATCCCTGCCTGGAATTTGTCCGGAAGCAATGCGCCATGCGTCCATTGCCGCGACGCCTTCGTCACCAAGCAGCGGTTTGAGATTAAAGGCGCGGAGCAGATAGATGCAGCCTAAGAACAAGACCGCCCATTCGGCCCGGCTCCCCCAAATCAGCCAAGAACCGCCCTCAACAGACGCGTGGCGCCGAGCCTTTGTCTTCACTGAGCGTGCTCTTTCTGCGTTCATGTCATCCTAACGGCAATATATTCTTGCGGGCAAAGGGACCAGTGCCAACGAGCTAAAGCCTCACGCGGGGAATTATAGCAAATCGTCCAGAATAACAAAGGCAGGCGCCATAGGCGCCTGCCTTTGTACTCAAACGATCAGCTAAATCAAATAATCAGGTTCCGCCACAATTCGTCTGCTTGCCCTCTGGAGCCTGAACCATCGCGCTGTCACACCAAACGATGTCGGTATTGTAGCAGTGGGTCCCCATCGTTCCACTGACAACCGGAGCTGCAACGCACCAAGCTGCAGAAACAGCGGCGCCTGTTGCCGCGCCACCAACTTCTCCCGTGCCTACGCTATTTGCCCCCAATTTCGCCTTGCTCCAAAGGCAGAAACGATCCGCTCGCGCCACGCCGATCGGATCATTTACCGGCCACGGAGTGCCGGCATCGGTAGGAGCCCCAAGATACGAATAGGTCGTGCCCCAACCATCATACTGGGGAATGTGCTGGATATAATTTGGCACGAAGACGTTGCCGGGCACGACACCAGCGGAAACCCAGCCGGCACCAGTGGCTCCGCCAAAATTGACGAAGGGGTCGCCGGCTGCAAACAGTGGATAGGTCCCGCGCATGTCGGTCGAAAAAGACTGAATGGCAGTGGCGATCGAGTTAATGTCGGCCATGGTGGCCTTCTGGTGCGCGCGCTCCATGGCGTCCATGAGCGCCGGGATGGCGATCGCGGCAATGATGCCGATGATCGCAACAACGATAAGAAGCTCGATCAGTGTAAAACCTCTCTGTTTTCTCATGCGTCACCTCCTTTAAGCGACAGGTGCTGGACGAGCAAGAAATGGGCCAACAAAGCGGCGAGTGGGCTATGGAGCTCGAAGAACTTGGGTATTCGCAGGGAAGGAGATGCACACGCTCCCGCCCGACAGAGCCATTGTCCATAAGTTTATGACTATATGAATTGATAAGGCATCTGCCATGGTGACTCTCACCAACGTGTCACTTTTCCCTGTTGTCAATCTATTCTTTTGCATTCCGAGGTTGTAAAAACCGCCAATCCGTGGTCCGGCCGAGTGACGTTGTTTGTCGCTCGGCCCCTGTTGCCCCTGCCCGGCAACTTGGCTTTGCAACTTGGAAGCCCTCTATGATGCCAAGAAGGGTATCAGAGTAATAGCGTCTAGCATTCTTCTTTTCTAGCCACTACGTTCCACGAGTTTTTGTTGTGCCAGCGGAAACGGACGTCTTTCGCGCCCAGGCCGTTAAACCACTTTTGCAGCGTCTCTTTCTTCAAATAGTAAGCGATCGGTGGACATAGGTGGTCAAGGACGATGTGCTCAATCTCCCGGAATGGAAACTTTGAGATGTAGCCGAGGTAGGCACCGTATGGCAGGAGACGCAGGGCGCGTTCGCCTTCTTTGGTCAGCGGCGCGTAGATTGTTTTTATAACCATGAACAGTGATGCGCTGAGCGGCCAAACAAGAGGCCGCAGGATGTGTGTCGGAATGCGCGATGTGATTCCCTTGCGCAGCGGGTCAACAATGCAGACAACCCAGCCATTGCCCTCACGCGCATAGACCCACAGACAGAGCCTGCCCCCAGGCTTAAGGCATTTCCATAGCGCGCGTAGTCCAGCTTCGGGATCGGCAAGATGATGAAGGACACCGACGCAGAAAACCAAGTCAAACCGGTCTTTGGGAAAGGGAAGGTTAAGGAGGTCGGCCCTAACGCAATGGAGGTTCGGAAACTCCACGGTGTTTTGGGCCGCCAGGTAAACGGCGCGGGAGAGATCAACGCTGAAAAGAAGTTCCGGGTTCCAACGGGCCACCGTCCTGCTGTGGCGCCCCTTCCCGCAACCGGCTTCCAGCGCATATTTTCCCTCGAAGTCCTTTTGGGTCAAGGGAGCGATCCAGTCAAGGAATTGCTTCTCGTGATACTCGGCAACGTGGCTATGAATCTGCCAGGAATCGCCGAACTGGCGGACCGTTGCCTCGGCATCAATGCCTGAAGCCTCTTCATCCGAGGCGATTTCAACGACGCCGTTACTGATGCGAAAGCTCTTGTGGCAAACAGGACAGGAGAGCGCCGCGGGGTCAACGGTTAGCAAACGCCTGCAATCAGGACAAAGAAGCCAGCCTTCGGGCGGCTTCTTGATGGAGTCCTCCCTTTTTGCAAGAGGCTTCGTCATTGTCTTCTCCACCACTCAAGGAGACAGAGGATCGTCCAAAGGGGCTTGCGGTGGTCGGCTTTCATGGCGAGGTGCTCGCGCCAGAGTCGGCGGGGTTTGGAGGCGTCGAGGAATGGGACGCGTCCAAGAACGTTGTCCGAAAGAAGCTCTTCCGCGAAAGGTTTCAGAGGCCCGCAAAGCCAGCGGGCGATGGGAATCCCGAAACCCTTCTTGGGCCTGTCGAGGAATCCCTTCGGGAAGTCGCCGGCGAAGGCCTCTTTCATTAGGTGTTTGCCGCGCTTGCCTTTCAGTCTTTCGTTCGCGTCAAGGGAAAAGGCGAGGCTGACGATGGAAGGGTCTAGAAGCGGCACCCTCGCCTCGAGCGAGGCCATCATGCTGGCGCGGTCCAACTTGGCAAGGATGTCTTCGAGGAGGTAGGTGTGGAGGTCGAGCCATTGCGCCTTTGTCACCGCGTCGTCTTTGGGCGCGGGCGGAATCCAATCCACGGGGGCGGTCGTCTCCAGGAGCCTTACGCCGGGCATGAGGCGGCCCAGCGCCTCGGGCCGCCACGCCCCGAGCCACGCGAAGTGGCGGCTGGGCATGGGGAGTTCCGCCCCGTCCCTAAACTTCCTCAGCTTGTAGGGAAGCGTGAGGTTGGCGTGGGAAACCGGCAGCAGCCCGCTGGCAATCGCCAGCGCGCCCCTTCGGGCCGGTCCCCATAGCGCGCGGTAATATGAATAGCGGCTGTGAACCCAGTAAGTCGGGTAGCCAGCGAAAAGCTCGTCACCTCCGTCGCCGCCCAAAGCCACGGTCACCTGATTTCGGG
>JBBINO010000061.1:0-14926 GCA_037443845.1 Acidobacteriota bacterium | reverse complement strand
GTGGTTTAATTTCCCGCTGGAGTTCGGGATGGCGAAGCGGAAGTTTTTTATAAAGACGTGGGGCTGCCAGATGAACGTCCTGGA
The DNA here is from genome assembly GCA_037443845.1 of Acidobacteriota bacterium. Lineage (GTDB taxonomy): Bacteria > Acidobacteriota > UBA4820 > UBA4820 > DSQY01 > JAEMPZ01. The sequence continues at coordinate 14,842 of JBBINO010000061.1, read as the reverse complement.
CAGCGACAAGCTGGCTGGGACGCTTCTGGACCTCGGTTACGAAAGCACCGAAGATGAAGGCGAGGCCGAGGTGATTCTTCTGAACACCTGTTCCGTGCGAGAAGGGCCGGAAAACAAGGTCTTCACGGAGCTTGGCCGCTTGCGCCATTTTAAGAAGAGGAAGTTGAAGGTGCTCGGCGTCGTGGGTTGCGTGGCCCAGCAGGAGCAGGCCGCGATCTTCAGCCGCGCCCCCTTCGTTGACCTCGTGATGGGGCCGAGGTCCATCCTCCACCTGCCGGAGCTTCTCGAACAGGCGCGCCACCAGCAGGCCCTCGAGACGGAATTCCGCGACGACTCGGTCCTATATCCCGGGCAGAAAATCCGCCGCAGCCATCCGGTAAAGGCGTTCGTAACGGTGATGGAGGGGTGCAACAAGAAGTGCGCCTATTGCATCGTCCCCTTCACGCGCGGACGGGAGGTATACCGCCCGCTTGCGAGCATCCTGTCAGAAGTGAAGCAGGCGGTGAACGGCGGATTCACTGAAATCGAGCTTCTCGGCCAGAACGTCAACTGCTGGAAAGAAGGCTCGGCAAGAGGCTTCGCCGATCTCCTGGCGGCCGTGAGCGACGCCGAGGGCGTGCGGCGGCTGCGGTTCACCACCAGCCACCCGCGCCACTTTCCCCTGGCCGCCGCAGACCTGATGGCCGAGCGCAGGAACATCTGCCACTATCTTCATCTGCCGTTACAGTCGGGCTCAAGCAAGATTCTCAAGGCGATGCGGCGGCAGTATGACAAAGAGTGGTACCTGGACCTTGTGCGAGCCATTCGTGCCAAGGTGCCCTATATCGCGCTGAGCACCGACATCATTCTCGGCTTCCCCGGCGAGAGTGAGGAGGATTTTCTGGAAACGCTCGACGTGGTGCGCGAAGCGCAGTACGACTCGATCTTTTCTTTCCGTTATTCGCCCAGGCCGGGCACGCCAGCCGCCAAGTCGGAGCCGGTGGCGGAGGAGATCGCGAGGGAGCGCCATCAAAGGCTTCTCGACGTGCAGTTGCCTATTCAGACGAGGCGTCTGAAGGCATTCGCGGGAAGAACCCTGGAGGTTCTGGTCGAGGGAAGGAGCAAACGGGGGACCGAATGGATGGGCCGCTCCTCGGACAACAAGGTAGTCAACTTTTCCTCGGACGTCGCCCCCGGCATGAACAGCTACGTAAACGTCGAGGTCACCAAGGCCGGCGCAAACTCGCTGTCCGGCAGGCTCCTTGCCATCGGCGGGATTGATGATTAGAATAGCGCCATGTTGAAGCGCCTGTTGCGCGGCCCGGCCGATCCCGCGCTCCGAAAAGTCGCGATCGCTCTAGCCGGCTTGATCCTGGTCTACGGCACCGGCACGGCGGGTTACATGATCATGGAGGGGTGGAGCTTTACCGACGCCTCCTACATGACGATCATCACAGTCGCCACGGTCGGCTACGGCGAAATCCACCAACTCGACCCGGAGGGAAGGTGGTTCACCATGGCCCTCATTCTCGGAGGAATGGGCACCCTCGTTTACGGAGCCACCAACCTGACGGCCTTCGTCGTCGAAGGGGATCTTCGGAACCTGCTCAGGAGAAGCCAGATGGACAAGCGCATCGAAAAGCTCTCCGGTCATATCATACTGTGCGGCGCGGGCCGCGTGGGAAGGAATATCGCCGAGGAGATCTGCCGGATGGGGCAGGACATCGTGGTCATTGACACCGACCCGGACCACCTCGCCTATCTGGAGCACCTTCCTTGCGCGCCGATGTTCCTCGTAGGCAACGCCACCGACGACCACGTGCTGGAACAGGCCGGCATAGCCAGGGCCAGTGGCTTCATCGCGGCGCTCGCCACCGACAGCGACAATCTGTACGTCGTCCTTTCGGCCAGGCATATGAACCCAGGGCTTAGAATCGTCGCCAGGGTCAACGAGGAAGAGGTGACGGCGAAGATGCTGAGAGCTGGCGCCAACAAGGCTATCTGCCCGTCTCACATCGGCGGGCTTCGCATGGCTTCCGAGCTCGTGCGCCCGGACGTCGTGGACTTCCTCGACAAGATGCTTCGAGAAAAAGAGGGCAAGCTCAGGGTGTCGGAGGCCGTCGTTGCCGAAGGAGGTTCCCTCGCCGGGAAGACCCTTTCCGAGGCGCACATCCCGAAGAAAACCGGCTGTGTCGTAGTCGCATTGAGGAGACCAACCGGCGAGTTTTTATTCAACCCGCAGGCCCACGAGCGCCTCGTCGCCAACGACGTCCTCATAGTCATTGGCGAAGTCGAACAGGTCAAGCTGCTCTCAAAACTAGCCGGAGGAGGCGAAGCGTAAAGAGTAAAGCGTGAAGCAACCTCTTTACCCTTACCCCTTACCCTTTACCCTTTATCCCTAACCCTTGGCTCGCAGGCCCGCATGGCTTGTCGGCTACTTGTATTTCCCCTGAATATAATCGGTTAGGTGAAGCAGCGTGTACTCCTGGTTTTTGGAATGCCACCGGTTGCAGTCCCCGATGGAGATAATCCCGCAAATGCCTTCTTTCGGGCAGACTACTGGAAGGTGCCTGTGGCGAAGCTCGGTCATAATGGCCATAGCCTCCTTTATCGGCGTACCGGGCTCGACGAAGACAACGTCCTTGGACATGATCTCCGCCACTTTGACCTCCGATGCGTTGCGGCCCTGGGCCACCACTTTGGTCAAAAGATCCCGCTCGGTGACGATTCCGATTACGGCGCCCTTTTCCACGACGAGCACCGCGCCGATGTACCTTTCGTTCATAAGGCGGGCGAGCTCAAGCGCGCTCGCTTCCGGCGAGGCGGAAACAACGTCGCGTCCCTTTTCTTTCAAGAGCAGGTCAACGGTTTCCATGGTAGCCTCCTTTTAAGATTCCATTATGGGCATATTACTCCATGGAATGCAAGCCGTCCGCTGAAGTCAAGCTTGAGGGGGGCCCCAATCCGGCGATGAAAGCGCGACGGTGCCCCCAATTGCGGATGAGCACGTCGTTTAGCCAAAATGGTTGTTCACCCAAAAGGAATTGGGGAGCCTTCGACCCCGGACTTGATCCGGGGGAAGAGGGCGCCCAAGGGTGGGGGTCCCTCCGGCTGGCTTTGCTGGCACAGGGGGAGGGCCCCGAAGGGCATACCGAGCGTTCCGTCTGGCTCTGCAAGCGGAACGCGGAAGAGAAGGCCATCCCTCTTAATCAATAGCTTTTTTTCCTTCGGCGTGGCACGATCACGGTTGAAGGCACGATATTTCAATCACGGAATTTCGGGCGGGTATCTCTACCAATCCTCCCCGCGAAGGCTTTTGCGAAGGTAGAAGATGTCCTTCCTCAGGGCGTACCCTTCCTTCCGCATGAGCGCGAGGCTGGCGCCGTTCCAGTCTTCCACCAGCGCGCAGACGAGCCCGCGGCCGCGCCTCTTGAACTCCATCTCGCACCAGGTGATGAGCTCCGCGGCGAGCCCCCTTCTTCTGTGCCCGGGCAGCACGGCGAGGCGGTTGATCCATCCCTTTCGCCCCTCGTCCGTGCCGACCGCCACGCCGACCAGTTGCTCGCCGTCGAAGGCGCCGATGTAGAAAGTCCGCCCGTCCCCCACCTCGGCCTGCATCAACTCCAGCTTGTCGCGGCCTTCGGGGTGAAACGGCAGGCCGGCCTCTTTCCAGAGATGATGCACGGCGGGCAGGTCCTTGGATTCAAGCAAGCCGAGTCTTATCATTTGCCATTCTCCCTGGAAATCACCACAGCCGTGGTTGGGACTTCTCTTCCGGCGCGCGCTCCTCTCCCTGGCCGTTGTTCTCTCGTTTCGCGCCAGGCTGGTTCACGACTCCGCCTTGTGGCCTGACCCGGTAGTAGGTCTTTCGCACCGGGTAGCGCGGCGGCGTGAATTCCTCGCCGGTTTCCTGGGCCTGTTCGATCGCCGTGAAGCAGTTCTGCACCTTCGCGTCGAGGTTGTCCAAGTGGTGGAAGAATATCGCCTCGGGAGTCGCTGGGTCGGCTGCCGATCCGAAGCCCTCCGACCTTTCGCCCTGGTGGCTCAGGACGAGGTGAACCAGGTGGAGCCTTTTTCCTTCCGGAAAGCCGCTGATCTGCCCGCACAGCTCCTCGACGATGCGCGCGCCCATGTAAATGTGGCCCAGAAGCTTGCCTCTGGTGGTGTATTCGAAGCCCGGCATCGCCGAGATTTCCCACGCCTTTCCGGCGTCATGAAAGAAACAGCCGAGGATGACCAGCTCCTCGTCCAGGCCTGGATAGAACGGAGCGAGCGCCTTCGTCCCCCTGGCCAACTGAAGGGAATGCTCCAAAAGGCCGTGAACCCAGGCGTGGTGGACCGCCTTCGCGGCGGGAGCCCCGCAGAATGGCCCGAAGAGCCGCGGGCCGTCCCTGAAAGCCGAGAGAAGCCTCTTGTAATCGGCGTCCTTCAAAGAGGAGATGAGCGCATCAAGCTCATTCACCATCTCCTTCAAGGGGCGCCGGCTCCTCGGGGAGAAAAGCTCCGGCGAGGCGTCGCGGGCCACGGCGGCTTCCAGGATGTTCAACTGGAGCGCGCCGGAATACGATTCGACGCGGGCGCGGATCTTTACGGCGCTGCCCGCGGCGAGCGTGGGCTCCATCACTTTGACCCTTCCGTTTTTTCCACCGGACGAGTCCCACACCTTGCCGGGAATAGAGCCCGAAGCGTCCTGAAGCTGGCCCTCCCAATATGGATCGCCATTCTTGGTCCTTTTGACGGACGAGGTGACAAGCCATAGCGTCCCCTCGAACGTCTGCCCATCCTTCAACTCGCTCACCGTCGCCATCACTTGCCTCCGCTCTCTATTTTATACCATAGCCGATAGCCCGCGGACCATAGCCTTCGGCAATGCCGGTTTGGACGCCGGTGACTCCGCGCTATCTTCGCCGCCGCCGCGCTGTTCTTGGCCGGCTTCTGAGTTATACTTTGCGCGAAGGACGGGGCGATGGACCGAAGCTCGTTCCTGAGGAAACTGCTTTTCGTTGACGCCGCCTCGGAGGCGCAGAGGGCCGTGCGCGGCCTGCCGCCGAACGCCAACCGCGCCGATTACGCCGCGGTGGCGCATAAAGTGCCTTTTACCTTTCTTAGGCCGCCCGGAGCCTGGCTGGAGCCGGTTTTTCTTTCGAGGTGCACGCGCTGCGACCTCTGCCTTCAGGCCTGCCCGCCGACCATAATCATTCGCGCCGGCCATCCGCTCATGGGCGAAGGCACGCCAATTCTCGACATCACGAAAGCCCCGTGCGACGAATGCGGGAAGTGCATAGACGCCTGCCCGGAGGAGGCCCTCTCCAGAAACGAGGACCGCCGCATGGGGCGCGCCGTCATTCACGACGATACCTGCCTCTACGCGGCGGGCGAAAGCTGCAACCGCTGCGTCGAGGTTTGCCCCGAACCGGGCGCCATCGCAATCTCCGGCGGCCACCGAATAGCCGTGGATTGGAACCATTGCACCGGCTGCGCCATCTGCTACGCCGCCTGTCCTACCTCTCCCAAAAGCATCCACGTCGAGGGACGGCCGCCACTTCCGCTGCGGGCGCATCCTCCAGTTCCAAAGCCGAGGAGCCGATGAACGAAGCGGCCCTGGCAATCTCGGGCTTGACTAAGCGCTACGGGCGCGTCGAGGCGGTCAGCGGCCTTACGATCACCGCGCGCGCCGGAGAGATATACGCGTTCCTCGGCCCGAACGGCGCCGGGAAAACGACGACGCTCAGGTGCGTGGCCGGCCTTCTTCTTCCCGACGCCGGAGAGATAAGCGTCTGCGGGTTCAAAGTTTCGCCGGACGCGATCCCGTTCCGGGAAGTCCTGGCCTACGTGCAGGACCGGCCCTACCTCTACGAGAAGCTGACAGCCTGGGAGTATCTGGAATTTCTCGCTTCGGCGCGGAACTTGAAGGGCTGGAGCGAGGGCGCCGAGAAAATTCTCGGGCTTTTCAACCTGATGGAGTGGCGCCACGCGCTGGTCGAAGGGTTCTCCCACGGGATGCGCCAGAAGCTCGCGCTCGCCGGCGCGCTCTTGCACCAGCCGAAGCTTTTGATGGTGGACGAGCCGATGGTCGGCCTCGACCCGCGCTCCTCGCGCGACACGAGGCAGCTCTTCAAGACGCTCGCGGCCTCGGGCGCCTGTCTCTTCCTTTCGACGCATTCTCTCGACATGGCGCAGGCAGTCGCGGACAGGATCGGCATACTTCACAAGGGTAGGCTAATCGCCGAAGGAACATTCCCACAGCTTCAAGAAATGTCCCAAAGGCCCGGAAGCTCGCTCGAAGAGGTCTTCATCAGGCTGACCGAGGAGGATGCCGGCCCTGGCGTTGCGGCAAACGGAGAAAACAGGTGAAGAACAAGATCGGGCCGCGCGTAGGCCTCGTTCTAGGCGGCGGAGGCGCGCGGGGCCTCGCGCACGTCGGCGTGATCGAAGTTCTCGAAAAAGCCCGCGTCCCGATTGACCTGGTCGTCGGCACCAGCGCTGGCGCGCTGGTAGGCGCGCTGTACTGCTGCTACCGCGACAGCCGCGACGCGCGGGCAAGGCTCGCCGCCTTCGCCTCCTCGCCCCAATTCAAGGAGGAAAAATTCTCGGACCTCGTCCAGATGACGCCGCCCCCGGGAACGGACCAGGGATTCCTCCAGACGGCGCGCCGGTTCTACAAGCTAGGGCTCTTCTTCGCCACTACACTTTTCCAGAAAAGCTTCATCAATACGGAGCAGTTCACCAGCGACATCGCGGGCGTCGTGCCAGAAGCGAACATAGAGGAGCTGCCGATACCCCTGGCCATCGTGGCGACCGACCTGAGGAAGGGCGGCGAGGTGGTCCTCACCGAGGGGCCGCTGCGCGAGGCGGTCATGGCATCGAGCGCGATCGCCGGAGTCTTCCCCCCGGTCGAGATAGACGGGATGGAACTGGTTGACGGCGGCTTCGCGAACCTGATACCGGTGGAGGTGGCATTCAGGATGGGCGCGGACGTCGTGATAGCCGTTGACGTCTCCTCCAACATAAGCGACTCGCATGACTTCAGCAGGACGGGCAGCGCGATCAGCCTGAGAGCGGCGGCCATTCAGGCGGAGACGGCGAAAAACCTTCAGTCGCGCTTCGCGGACGTCGTCGTCAAGCCAGCCGTTTCGGACATCCACTGGGCGCAGTTCGCCCTCTACGACACGATAATACCGAGGGGCTCGGCAGCGGCATCGGCCTCTTTGCCGCTGATCAAGAAGGCGATTCTAAGCGCCTGGTTTCACAAGCCGCTCTGGGCGGTTTTCGGCAGGAAGTGGTCCGTCAATTTCAGGAGGACAAAATGAACGCGAAGCGCTTGATAACTTTGGGCTCGATAGGTTGTTTGGGAGTCGTCGTGCTTCTCGTGGCCGGCATCGTCATAGCCGGAGTCCTGGCGAAGCGTGCGCTGAGCCCCGAGAAAGTCAAGCCGGTGGTCGAGCAGAAGCTTTCGGCCGCCCTCGGCAAGCCTGTGACGGTCGGTTCCATCGGTTTTTCCTTCTTCCCGGCGCCCAAAGTGACCGCCTCGGACATCAGCGCCGGCAGCGCGGGGAAGGGCGCGCCTTCGCTCTCCCTCAAGTCGGTGGAGGTGATTCCCAATATCATGTCGCTCTTCTCGGGCGCCGTGATCATAGACAGGGTCGAGCTCAAGGGCCTGGATGCCTCCGTCATGAGGGACAGGAGCGGACGGTGGATCATGCCCGTCGCCCCGCCACAAGATGCATCCGCGCCCGCTTCGTCTTCGGGGCCTTCGCCGATCGTGCGCGACATACGATTGAGCGGCTCGACCTTCAGGATGATTGACCAGGTGATGAAGTCCCCGTCCGGCTCGCACGAGGTGGCCGTCGTCTCCGACATCGCCGCGCGAATTTCCGCCGCGGGAGGCACCGCCAAAATCGAGGAGATGAGCGGCAAGCTGGGCTCGACTGACGTGCAAGGCTCCGCCGAAGTTGGCTCCAAGGAGACCGTGCTCAAGATCAAGGCCGAGAGCCTTGAGAACAAGGACCTGCCCGCGCTCATGGCGCTGATCGGAATGGAGCCAATAGCCGGCCTCTCGATCGGAGGCAAGGTTCCGCTGGAAGCGGAGCTTCACGTCCCCTCCGGCCCCGAGCCTATATCCGCAACGGGCCACGCCTCCGTGGGAAAGCTGAAGCTCGGCACGATGGAGATCGAAAAGGTTGAGGCCCCCTTCCAGCTTTCGAGGGGCGTGGTCACGATGAAGCCTTTCACCTTCGACGCTTACAAAGGGCGCGAAAAGGGATCCGTGTCGCTGAATCTGAACCGGACGCCGCTGAGCTACTCGATCCACACTTCGCTTGACGGGCTGGACGTCAACCAGGCGCTCAGCGCCAACACCAGCGCCAAGGACTTTCTCTATGGCACGGCCACGGCCGACGGAGACGTTCACGGCGCCGGCTTCGACCAGGGGGCGCTGACGAGAAACCTCGGAGGCGGCGCTTTTATCTCGGTCGTTGACGGAATGCTCAAAAACTTTCCCCTGCTTGCCCGAATCAACCAGGCGCTGCACATCACGCAGGGCAACGACAAGGACACCAAGTTCGACAGCCTCACGGGCCACTTCGCCATCGGCGCCGGCAAAGCCCACACCGAGGATCTTCTGCTAAAAGCGGGCGAATTGAGCGTCACGGCCAAGGGCGACGTAAACCTGAACCTGACGCTCGACATGAAGGGCACGGCCACCTTCTCTCCGGCCAAATCCAAGGAACTGACCCACAGCCTCTCGGAGCTTTCGCGCCTCACGAACGACAAGGGAGAACTGGAGCTGCCGCTCGTCATTTCAGGCCCGGTCTCGTCGCCGAACATCAATGTTGACATAACGGGCGCGCTGAAGAAGGGGGCCACGGGCGAAATCAAGGAGAAGCTCAAGGACAAGCTGAGGGGGCTGTTCGGCGGCTGACAAGCGACCCATTCGCCTCTGGCCGCGCTCTTTCCAAGCTGGTGCATGGCGGCCGGAGGCCGGCCTGCATCACTTATTCGTAATAGTGGCCGTCCGTCTTGAGCCGTTCGAGGTAGAGCACTTCGCAAGAGCCGTTGCCGGTGTCTTCTCTGGATAGGGAGGAGTTCCACCAGAAGGATTCGCCTTCGTGAGAGACTTTCACGTACACGAGCTTGCCCGTAAGCTCCGCGTCGTCGCCCATGTGAAGCGATTTGGCCGCTTTTTCAAGGTTTCTGGTGGCGGGGATGACGTGCGTGTTGGAAGAATAGCGCGCCACGAACCGGTCGCTTTTCGTGAACCCTTGCCCATACTGCCACCAGTACCAGCGGTTGCTTTGAGACCAATCGAGCTTGTTGTAGAGGCCGTCCTTGAGCAATTCGCCCCAGGCCATCGCGACGTCGCACGGGGAGATGAGAGCGTTCCATGAGTAGGAGTAATTTTCCCTGCTCAACACCTTCCCCCGGATCACGTATGAAGCCTTCGGCTCCAGGACAAAGTCGTAACCGCCGCGGCTTACCGGTATAGGCACGGCGTTTTCGAGCGTCTCTTGCACCGGGTCGCCCGACGTGTCTATCGGATCCGGGTCATAGCCGGAGGGAGTGGCGCCGCACGCCGACGAAAGGAGGGCCGCGAACACCGCCAGCATCAGACAGCATGTGCGCCAGTTCGCCATATCGCCAGCTCCTTGAGGCTGGAGCCTTGCCCCTTCCTCCTGCGGAGCATATATTAAGGTCACAGGCCCATGCAAGCTGGGCGCCGCTGGGGACGTCCGTGTTGTCAAGCGGGCCGAGAGGAGGAGCCGATGACGGTGAAGAGAGCTGGACGGAGTTTCTGGGTCACGCTGGCTGCGGTGCTTCTGGTCTCAGGGGCCGCGCTGGCTTTCGCGGTTTGGGCTCAGGGCGTCGGTGACGTCCAGGCGGCCGACGATCAGGTCATTTTCTACGAACACGCAAACTGGGGCGGCCATTCGATGAGTTTCAACGTGGACCAGAGCGTCTCCGACCTTACCAAATGGAAATTCCTCGGGAGCAGCACCAACTGGAACGACAAGATTTCATCGATCAAGGTCGGCAAAAACGCCAAGGTCGTCGTCTACAAGGACATCAAGTACAAGAGCGACAAGATAACCCTTTACGGCAAAGGCAGCGGGGGGGCGGGTGATTTCCACAACCTCACGACCATCGGATGGAACGACAAGATTTCTTCCTTCAAGGTTCAGATGGGTAACGTCAACTGAACCGACCCGGTGTTGCAGGAACAAAGAGCCTCGCGCGTTTTGCACGCGCGAGGCTCTTTTAATGGAACCATCATAGGAGGATAGGGCCGCGCTCGGGGCTTACCGTTTCAGGCGGGCCAGGACGGCTTCGGCCGTCCTTTCGGTGGCGCCGCGGCTTGAGGCCACGGCGGAGGCGGCGGCCCGCCCCATCTCTTCCCGTCTCCCTTCGTCGAGAAGGATCTGCTTCAGTCCAAAGGCGAGCGCTTCGGGCCCTTCGACACGAAGTGCGGCCCGAACCGCCAGCAGCATTTCCGCCGGCTCCCTGAAATTTTCCATTGAGGGCCCGAAGAGAACCGGCTTGCCAAGGAAGGCCGGCTCAACCGGGTTCTGCCCTCCAAGGGCAACCAGGCTTCCTCCGACAAAGGCCGCCTCCCCAAGAGAATAAGCGGCCCACAGTTCGCCGATCGTGTCGAGGATCATCACGCTCCACGCGCCCTCTGGCTCATTCGTCCGCCTGACGCAATTCAGGCCGAGCCTTTTCGCCTCTTCCATTGCCACGGCGGCCCTGCCCAGGTGGCGCGGGGCGACAATCAGCCTCGCGGATGGAACCTCCTTCATCAGCCGGTAGTGGGCTTCCGCCACGAGGCGCTCTTCCCCTTCCCGAACGCTCCCGGCCACCCAAATCCGCCCGGCGGGTTCCGGAATCAGGCGTTTCAGGGCAAGCTGCTGCTTCAAGAAGGTGGCGGGAGGTTCCAGGTCGTACTTCATATTGCCCGCGACGGTTATCTGCCTTTGGGATACGCCGAGCCTCTCGAACCTGCCGGCTTGCTCCTCGGACTGCGCCGCCACGTGGACATTTTCGAGGCCGTGGCCGAAGAGCCCCTTGAAAGCCAGGGTTCTCTTGAGGCTCCTGTCCGATATCCTCGCGTTCACGATCACGACGGGGATGCCGCGCCTCGCGGCTTGGCGCAAGAAGCCGGGCCAGAGCTCGGTCTCCACAAGAACGATACACGCCGGCTTCACGCGGCCCAGCGCGATGGCCGCCGCGAAGGGGAGGTCGGCTGGAAACGCCCTCGGGCCGAGTTCTTCCCTTTCCAGAAGGCCGAGCCCGGTGGAAGTCGTGGATGTCAGAAAGATTGGAATACCGCGCGGGCGGAGGATCGCGCCGAGCCTCGAAGCCAGCTTCGCCTCGCCGACCGAGACGGCCTGGATCCAGACTGGCCCATCGAATCGGCGCGGGACCAGGCCAATCCTCTCTCGAAGCCGGCCTCCCTGGCGAATTGAAAGAAATGCCAGCCAGAAGGGAGCGGCTATGGCCGTGAATATCCTATAGACGAACCAAAGCATGGCGCCTCCGAGGATCCATCCATTCCGAAGCCGCCTCGCCGAGCGACTGCAAGGCCCAAACCACGACGAAGAGCAGCGCGCCAGGCGCAAGCGCCAAGTGCGGCGCTTCAAGCAGGACGTCGCAGCCCGCTGAAAGCGTCGCCCCCCACGAGGGGTAGGGCGGCTGTATCCCGAGGCCCAAAAAAGAGAGCCCCGCCTCCGAAAGCATAACACCAGCGGCGCCCGCCGCGCTCTGGGCCAAAAGGACGGGAGCGATGTTGGGCAGGACGTGGCGCCCGATGACTCTCCACCGCGTCGCGCCCGAGACCAGCGACGCTTCCGCGAAGGCCCGCCGCTTGAGCGCCAGCGCCATCGAGCGCGCCACGCGCGCGTATCCGACCCACGCGGTTGCCGACAAGGCGAGGAGCAGCGCCCCCAATCCCCTTCCGACGTAGGCGACGATGGCGATCGCCAGAAGGAGCCCCGGAAGCGCCATCAGCACGTCCACGACCCGCCCGAAAAGAAAGTCGGCGCTCCCGCCTCCGTATCCGGCCATGGCGCCCGCGCATCCGCCAATGCAAAGCGAGACCACCACGCAGGCGGCGGCGACGCTCAATGAGACGCGCCCGCCGTACAATAGCCGCGATAGCAGGTCGCGCCCCAATTCGTCGGTTCCCAATAAGTGAGATGATGAAGGCGCTTCGAGGCGGTGGGCCAAATCAATTCTCTGGTATGGCGACGGCGCGAGCCACGGCGCGAGGAGAGAGGCCGCCACCCAGGCCAGCAAAGTGAGCGCGGCGATCCTTCCCCTTTTCATCTCGCCCTCGGATCGGCGATAGCCACCGCGACGTCGGCAAGGAGGTTGGCGGCCACCGCGACCCCGGCGAAGGCGAGGATCACGCCCTGGATGAGAGGATAGTCCCTGCTGGCGATCGCACTCAGGACCAGCGTCCCCAGCCCAGGCCAGCGGAATATTTTCTCCGCGAGGACGGCTCCCGTCAGCACCGCGCCGAGTTGAATTCCCATTATGGTCACGACGGGCGAAAGGCCGTTGGGGCCGGCGTGGCGGATGAACGCGGCCGTTTCGCCAAGCCCTTTGGCGCGCGCGGCGCGCAGGTAGTCCCGCGATGATTCCTCGCGCATTGAAGCGCGCACCGTCCTCGTTAGGAATCCGGCCAGGGGCATGGCCAGCGTCACTGCCGGAAGAACGATCGCTCCGGGCTCGCCGGAGCCAGAGACTGGAAACCAAGGGCGCCACACGGCGAAAGCAAGCAGGAGGACCGGCCCCAGGAAGAACGACGGCATCGAAAGGCCGGCCGTCGAAAGAAAAAGGGCTCCCCTGTCCAAGCTGCCGCCCGGCCAGCGGGCAGCGGCGGCGCCCAGGGGCAGCGCGACCGCGGCAGCCATGAAAAGCGCCCATAGCCCAAGGCGCAGCGTCAGCGGAAAGGCCTCCCCAATCTCTTCGGCCACGGGCCTTCCGGTCTTCAGCGACCGCCCCAGTTCCCCCTGGCAGAGCCTAGCCATGTAAAGAAAGTACTGATCAGGAAGCGGGCGGTCGAGGCCAAGGTCGTGGCGCAACTCCGCTTTCTTAGCAGGAGAAGCCGTCTCGCCGAGCATTATCTCAACCGGGTCGGAAGGCAGGGCGTGGCCCAGGAGAAAGACCAGCGTGACGACGCCCCACAGCGTCGGCAGCACCCAGAGCATCCGTTTCGCCAGGAATCCCGTCAGCTCCGCATCCCCCATTCTCCAACCGAGGTTCCAAAGGCCATTGTACCGAATGCGCCGGTTAAGGTAAATTAGCGCCATGGGACACGGGCGCAGGTTCTTCTGTCCGACCGATCTCGAATCACCGCCATGGCGGCTCCCCGAAGGCGAAGCCCGCCACATTAAAAAAGTCCTTCGGCTTCAAACGGGCGACAGGATTACGCTGGTTGACGGAAAGGGAGGCTGGATACTGGCCACGCTCAAGGCAATTGCGGGGGGCGAAGCAGTGGCGGAACCGGCCGGGCCGATCCACCGCGCCGAGAGGCCGGGGCTGAGGCCTCACCTTCTGATCGCCTCGCCCGATCCGAGAATTCTCGACGAGGTCATCGAGCACGCCGTCGAACTGGGAGCGTGGCGGATAGCCATCGCGACCAGCGCCCGCTCCCCCGCCCCGTTCGAAGCGCTTGCCAGGCGCGAGGCGCGCCTCAGGACGATCATGGAGTCGGCAGTCAAGCAGTCGGGCAACCCGTTTCTGCCCGAGCTTCAACTGCACCGAACCATAGAGAACGCGCTCCAGACGCTGCCAACGCGAGGCTGGCTCTTTCAGCAACAGGCGCCGCCGTTCACGGCGCAGGCCCATTCGGGGGACGTTCTGCTGGCTGTCGGCCCGGAAGGCGATTTCACTGAAGGGGAGACGGAGGAGCTTCTCAGGCAGGGGCTCCACCCGGCCGCCATCGCCCCCTACACGCTGAGGGCCGAGACGGCCGCGTTGAGCGCCCTGGCGCTTCTCGGCCCCGTCACTCTTCAGGCGGGCGCCGCAAAGCCCGGGGATTGACGTAAACCAGAATGTTGTTGTCGTTCGGGTCCAAGACTTCCAGGTAGAAACCCTTCTTCAGGTCCGAATCCCTGTTCACCTCGCCGACGAGGACCTCGCCGTCCGAAAAAGTGACTCTCACAAACCGGCTCTTGCCGGAAGGGACGCGCCGCGCGGCCTCGACCGATCTTTCGTAATCCGGGTTTCCGGTAAATGTCCTGACGAAAAACGCGGCCTTGAGCTCGCGAAGCTCTATACGAAGCTCCCTGCCTTCAAGCGTCTCTACGTTTAGCGACTCGGTGCCGTCGGGAAAGAGATCCGAAAGCGCCGCGCCAACCGTGCCTTCCAGGTAGTGAAGCACCAGCTTCTTCTTCTCCATGGCCGCTCCCTCGCCACGAATTTAGCCCTAAACGCCCCCGAGCGCAAGAGGCAACGGACGGGTGAAGTAAAGGAGGGAGACGGAAAACGTGAGACGACCGACGACCGATGACAGACGGTAGACGACAGACGGAAGAGGGCTGTGAGTTACTAATCCGAGCGGGAAGAGGTTGGCCCCTTCCCGCTCGGCGCTCGGGCAAGCGAAGCCAACCCTGGAGGGAGGGTTTCGCTTGATTTCCCAGGGCTTCGGCCTCGCTGCTCACCCATTCCCACTTCGAAGAGGCCCTTCGCAAAAGTTAACTAATTCGCGCTCCCCGTAATATGAGCTTGGAGTTGGGCGGGACGGGCGCGGCGCTCCCGCCGCTGTGGGAGGCATCTCCAGATGTCGGTTGCGCTGGCGCCCCGCCGCTTCGCGGCGGGAAAGAAATTTCACTACAAAGCTCACAAAGGGCACGAAGGGAAAGAT
>JBBINO010000060.1:0-15005 GCA_037443845.1 Acidobacteriota bacterium | reverse complement strand
CGTAGCCGCCATATGCAGCTTAAGAGCAGCTTATGTTTTAGGATAGGCTCTAAATCCGAGGCGTGGCCGGTTCAGGCAAAATCGTGAAGCCACTCGAAGAGGGAAGGCCGTCGCTGCTCAGTCCATTCAGCACCTGGAGGGGCATGGCGCCAGCGACAAGAAAGCTGCTGGCCGCGAGGTTCTGGCGGAGCCTGAGCCAGGGCGCGCTCGTTGTGGACCTCGCCCTCTACCTGCACGCCCTCGGATGGACCGGCACGGCCATCGGTGGAGTTCTGACGGGCGGTGGGTTGGCCGGAGCGGCGCTCGCTCTCGCCGTCGGCGTCACCAGCGACCGATTTCGCCGAAAGCCCTTCCTCCTCGCTTATGAAGGCCTTTCCTGCCTATGCGCGCTGACCGCCATTTCGACCACGCAGCCATTGCTTCTCGCAGCCGCCATCGTGCTTGCGGGATTCGGGCGCGGGGCCAACGGGGCGGCCGGCCCCTTTTCTCCCGCCGAGCAGGCGTGGCTGGCGGAATCGGTCGAGCCGGCGCACCGCGGCTTCGTATACAGCATCAACACTTCCTTCGGCTTCGCCGGAATGGCGATCGGCGCGCTCTTGGCCGCAGCCCCTGCGCTGCTCAAAGGCGGGCTCGGAGAAGCGGGGAGCTTCAGGCCTCTCTTCTTGATCGTCCTTCTAGGAAACGCCGTCAACCTGTGGATTGTCACCACCGCCGAAGAAAGGGCCAGGCCTCCGAAACCGGAGCGAGCCAGCGGTGGAGAGGCTTCCAGCCACCAGCCATCCAGCATACGGAGCAAGGAGAACGGATTTCTCTGGCGCCTGATCGCGTTGAACGGCCTGAACGGACTCGCCATAGGCCTCACCGGGCCGCTGATGGCCTACTGGTTCGCCATGAAGTTTCACGAAGGGCCTGGGGCCATCGGGCCCGTCATGGCCGCGACCTTCGCCATCACGGCCATCGCCGCCGTCGTGACGGCCCGGATGACCCAGCGCTTCGGCCTCGTGCGTTCGGTCCAGTGGGGCAGGACCGGCGGGCTCGCGCTCTTGGTCATACTGCCTCTGCTTCCGGCATACGCGCTCGCCTCGGCCGCGTACATCCTGAGATCGGCGTTGAACCGAGGCACCGTCGGCGCCAGACAGGCGCTGGTGGTCTCGGTGGTGAGGGATCACAGGAGAGGCTTCGCCGTGAGCGTCAACCTTCTCTCCCAGATGGTGCCGATGTCTCTGGGCCCAGTGCTCGCCGGCGCGATGATCGGAGCGAAGTGGTTCGTGGCCCCGTTCTACATCGCCGCGGTGCTCCAGGGCCTTTACGTTCTGTTTTACGGGCGCCTCTTAGGGCCGTACGAAGAGGCGGCCATGGCCGCCAATCCGGAGTGAATCCCGGCCACGGAAATGCGGCGGCCCGGTGCAAACAAAAGGGCGGGCCGCAGAGGGCCCGCCCGAATCGCTCTCACCTAGTATTGAATCTACTTCTCGTCATCCTCTTTGTCGCCGGCGATTTCCTGTCCGGCTGCCGGTGCTTCATCGCCAAGATTGTGCGCATCGAGAAGGCGCTCCACCTGAGCGTCGGGCCCTAGCTCGCTGAGGTAATTCTCGCGAAGCATCTCTTCGCGGGGCACGACCGTGGAGTCGTGCTCCACGTCAACGTTGTTGTAGGCGTAATAACCGGAGCCCGCCGGAATCAGCCTGCCGAGTATTACGTTCTCCTTGAGGCCCCTGAGATAGTCCATCGAGCCGTTCAAGGATGCCTCGGTCAGCACTCGCGTCGTCTCCTGAAATGAGGCGGCCGATATCCAACTGTCGGTCGCGAGGGCCGCCTTCGTGATGCCAAGAAGCAGCGGGCGGCCGACCGCGGGGACGCTGCCCTCGCCGAGCACGCTCTCGTTCTCGCGCTGGAACTCGAATCTGTCAACCTGTTGTCCTACGAGGAACCGCGAGTCGCCCACCTCCTCGACCTTCATCCACCTGATCATCTGCCTGACCATCGTCTCGACGTGCTTGTCGTTGATGGTGACGCCCTGGAGGCGGTAAACTTCCTGGATTTCGTTGACCAGGTAGCGCTGCAGGTCCTTGATGCCCATGACGCGGAGGATGTCGTGCGGATCAACCGGGCCCTCGCAAAGCGGGTCGCCGGCGTGCACCCATTCCCCTTCGAGGACGGAGACGTGGATGCCCTTCGATATGGCGTACTCCTTGCGCTCGCCGCTTCGAGGGTTGTCAACGAAGATCTTCCTCTGGCCGCGAACCATCTCTCCGTAGTGCACTTCGCCGTCAATCTCGGTGATGATGGCGGGGTTGCGCGGGTGGCGCGCCTCGAAAAGCTCGACCACGCGCGGGAGGCCGCCGACGATGTCCTTCGTCTTCGACGCCTCGCGAGGTATCTTGGCTATGATGGTCCCCGGGAAAGCCTTCTGGCCCTCCTCTATCATGATGTGTGCACCCGATGGCAGCGAGAACGTGCGCCCGCCGGACTTCTTGCCTTCCTCGCGCAGCATGATGCGCGCTTCCTTCGTCGGATCCTTAGATTCGATCACGACGCGCTGGGAGAGCCCGGTGACATTGTCGGTTTCCTCGCTGACGGTCACGCCCTCTATGATGTCCTTGAAGTGGACCTCGCCGGCCACGTCGGCCAGAATCGGGTTGGTGTAAGGGTCCCACTCGACGAGAGTCGTGTTAGCCTTGACCTTTTCGCCGTCCTTGACCCTCAGGTGCGCGCCGTACACAACCGGGTACTTCTCGCGCTCGCGGCCCTTGTCGTCCTCGATGATGATCGAACCGGCGCGGCTCATGGCTATGAGCGTCCCGTCGGGCGCGGTTATCGTCTTGATGTTGGAAAGTTTGATCCTGCCAGCGTTGCGGCAGAGATGGCTCGTTTCGACGGTTTCCTTGCTCGCCGTTCCGCCGATGTGGAAAGTTCGCATCGTGAGCTGCGTGCCCGGCTCGCCGATGGACTGCGCGGCCATGACGCCGATCGCCTCCCCCAGCTCGACCATGTGGGAGGTCGCCAGGTTTCGTCCGTAGCACTTCGCGCAGACTCCCCTTCGGGTCTCGCAGGTGAGCACGGAGCGTATCTTGACGCGCTCGATGCCGGCGTCCTGGATCGCCTGGGCGCGCTCCTCGTCTATCTCCTCGCCGGCCTTTACGAGCACTTCGCTGGAGTAAGGATCCTTGATGTCGTCGAGGGCGACGCGGCCGACGACGCGGTCCCGGATAGGCTCGATGATGCGCCCGCCTTCCATGAGCGGCGTGATGTAGATTCCGTCGAGCGTCTGGCAGTCTTCTTCTGAAATGATCACGTCCTGTGCAACGTCAACCAGGCGGCGCGTGAGGTAGCCGGAGTCGGCCGTCTTGAGGGCCGTGTCGGCGAGGCCCTTGCGGGCGCCGTGGCTGGAAATGAAGTACTGCAAAACGTTCAGCCCCTCGCGGAAGTTCGCCGTGATCGGCTGCTCGATGATCTCTCCGGACGGCTTGGCCATAAGGCCGCGCATTCCCGCCAGCTGGCGGATCTGCTGCTTGGAGCCTCTCGCCCCGGAGTCGGCCATGATGAAGATCGGGTTGAAGCCCTGCGCCGCCGCCTCCTCCTGCTTCATCTGCTTAAACATGACGTCGGCCACCTGGTCGGTCACGCGGTTCCAGATGTCAACGACCTTGTTCTGGCGCTCGCGGTTGGTGATCGCGCCGTCGCGGTACTGCTGCTCGACGGTCTCGACTTCCTTCGCGGCGCCGCCCACGAGTTCCGCCTTCTGCGCCGGGACGACCATGTCCTCCATGCCGAAGGAAATGCCGGCCTTTGTCGCGTACTGGAAGCCCAACTCTTTCACGGCGTCGGCGGCCAGCACCAGCGCCTCCTTGCCGTAGTCGCGGAAGATGAGGGAGAAGAGCTCCTTGATGCCCTTCTTCTTCATCAACCCGTTGATGAACGGAAGCTCCTTGGGGAGCGCGGCGTTGAACAGCACGCGGCCCACGGTGGTCTCGAGAAGCTCCTTGTCGTAGGCGCGCACCTCCGTGTGAGCGACGTCCTGGTCGTCGGCCGCCTTCGACAAGTCAATCACCTTGCCCGTGAAGCGCAGCTTTATTTTCCCGTGGAGGTCGAGCCACCCGTTGTCGTGCGCCAGAAGGACCTCTTCGGCCGAGCCGAAGACGTGGCCCTCCCCCTTCGCTCCGGTCATGGCGTGGGTAAGGTAGTAAAGCCCGAGGACCATGTCCTGGGTCGGAACGATGATCGGCGCTCCGCTCGCCGGGTAGAGCAGGTTGTTGGTCGAGAGCATGAGCACGGAGGCCTCGACCTGCGAAGCCGGCGACAGCGGCACGTGAACAGCCATCTGGTCGCCATCGAAGTCGGCGTTGAAGGCGGTGCAAACCAGCGGGTGGAGCTTGATGGCCTTGCCCTCGACGAGCACCGGCTCGAAGGCCTGGATGCCGAGCCTGTGAAGCGTCGGAGCGCGGTTCAGAAGCACGGGGTGTTTCTGGATCACCTCTTCGAGCACGTCGTAGACCTCGGGGAGCCCGGCTTCGACCATCTCCTTCGCCTGCTTGATGGTCATGGCCACGCCGCGCTCTTCTAGCTTGGAGAAGATGAACGGCTTGAAGAGCTCGATGGCCATGAGCTTTGGCAGGCCGCACTGGTTGAGCTTGAGGTCCGGCCCGACGACTATGACGGAGCGGCCGGAGTAATCAACGCGCTTGCCGAGGAGGTTCTGGCGGAAGCGCCCCTGCTTGCCCTTCAGCGTGTCCGAGAGGGACTTCAGCGGCCGGTTGTTCGTCCCCTTGAGGACGCGGCCGCGCCTGCCGTTGTCGAAGAGCGCGTCAACGGCCTCCTGCAACATGCGCTTCTCGTTTCTCACGATGACGTCCGGCGCGCGCATCTCGATGAGCTTCTTGAGCCGGTTGTTCCGGTTGATGACGCGGCGGTAAAGGTCGTTCAGGTCCGAGGTGGCGAAGCGCCCGCCGTCCAAAGGCACCAGTGGCCGCAACTCGGGCGGCGTGACCGGCAGGACGTCCAGCACCATCCACTCCGGGCGGTTTTCGCTCTTGATGAACGATTCGTAAATCTTGAGCCGTTTGTTGAGGCTCGCCCTCTTCTGGTTGTTGCCGAGCACCTTGACGTACGAACGGGCCAGATTTCTCTGGCATTCGAGGCGCGTCAGCCGCTGCCCCTTGGCCGACTGGCACGAGGCGCACTGGCAGTTCTCGTAGAACTGCTTCAGGAGGTCCTGCACGCCCTTCGCCCCGATCGCGTAGCCGAACGAGTCGGGGCCGTAAACCGCGCGGAAAGCGTCGAGCGCCTTGTCGAAAAGGAGTGCCTTGTACCTCAAGGCCGTCTCGCCGACGAGGTCGTCGCTGTAAACGAGCGAGTTGTCAACGTGCTTGAAGAGCGCCTCGTAGGCGTCCTCCTCGTCGCCCTTCTCGATCGTCGCCGCCTCGTACTTCCAGACCGCCTCCTCGATGTTCTTGAGTATCCTGTTGCGCTCCTGCGGCGTGTCGTTCGGGTGCCTCGCGAGGTACGCGTTTTTCACCTCGTCAACGTCAACTTCGATCAGCTTCGGGTCGGTGACCACCCACTGTTCGTAGTAGTTGAGGCTCTCCACCTCCTTCAGCTTCATGCCGAGGATGAGGGAGATTCTGGACGGCGTCCCCTTCAGGTACCAGATGTGGCTCACCGGGGCGGCCAGCTCAATGTGGCCCATCCTCTCGCGCCGCACCTTGGATTGGATGACCTCGACACCGCACTTTTCGCAGGTGACGCCGCGGTACTTCATGCGCTTGTACTTGCCGCACAGGCACTCCCAGTCGTTCACCGGCCCGAATATCTTCGCGCAGAAGAGGCCGTCGCGCTCCGGCTTGAACGTCCGGTAGTTGATGGTCTCCGGCTTCGTGACCTCGCCGTGCGACCAGGCCCTGACCTGCTCTGGCGACGCCAGGCGCACCTGGATGCCCTTTATTTTGTTGATGCTCCGGTTCTTCTCAAGATAATTGGCTCGTCTCAAGGTTTACCCCCTGTGACGTCACGCCTCGGTGGAGGCTTCGACACCTTCTGCTTCCGCTTCGACCAGTTTCACGTCAATGCCGAGTCCCTGAAGCTCCTTCACCAGGACGTTGAACGACTCGGGAATTCCCGGCTCGTCCGGGTACTGGCCCTTCACGATGCTCTCGTACATCTTGGTGCGGCCGTACACGTCGTCCGACTTCACCGTCAATATCTCTTGCAGAATGTTGGCCGCTCCGTAAGCTTCGAGCGCCCAGACTTCCATTTCTCCGAAGCGCTGGCCGCCGAACTGCGCCTTGCCTCCGAGAGGCTGCTGAGTGATGAGGGAGTACGGGCCGATGGACCGGGCGTGAATCTTGTCCTCGACGAGGTGGGCCAGCTTCAATATATAGATGATGCCGACCGTGACCTTCTGGTCCATGAAAGTCCCGTTCCGGCCGTCCCTGAGCCTTATCTTCCCATCCAGGGGCAGCTTGGCCTTCTTGAGGAGTTCCTTGATGTCGCCTTCGTTCGCGCCATCGAAAACCGGGCTTGAGACCCACAACCCAAGGGCGCGCGCGGCCCACCCGAGGTGCGTTTCAAGAATCTGGCCGACGTTCATTCGGCTCGGGACGCCCAGCGGGTTGAGCACTATCTCGACCGGCGTGCCGTCGGGCAGGAACGGCATGTCCTCCTGAGGCAGGATCCGGCTGACGACGCCCTTGTTGCCGTGGCGCCCGGCCATCTTGTCACCGACCTGTATCTTGCGCTTGATGGCCACGTAAACCTTGACCATCTTGATGACGCCGGGCAGCAGCTCGTCGCCGCGCTCCAGGCTGTCTATCTTTTCCTGGAACTCCTGCTCGAGGACTTCTATCTTGCGCTTGGTGCGCTCCTCGATCTCGCGGATGCGCGCGTTCGCCTCCTTGAACTTCGCCTGTATCTGGATGCGCGGCAGAAGGTCGGCGCGGATGGACGAGAGCGCCTTCGACGTGATCTTGTCGCCCTTCGCCAGCAGCTCCTCGCCGGTCAGGTCGTCCCTGAGCGCGGCGCTCGCGATGGTGCCGTCGAGAAGGTCGGTTATTTTCTTGCGGTTCTCTTCCCTCAGGATCCTGATCTGGTCCTGAAGGTTCTTCTGCATCGTGGAGATGTACTCCTCCTCGATGGAGAGCGTCCTCGCGTCCTTCTCTTCTCCCTTGCGGGTGAAAATCTTGACGTCCACGACGACGCCGGAAATTCCGGGCGGGCACCTGAGAGAGGCGTCCCTGTACTCCGCCGCCTTCTCGCCGAAGATGGCCCTCAGGAGCTTCTCCTCCGGCGTCATCTGCGTCTCGCCCTTCGGCGTCACCTTGCCGACGAGCACGTCGCCCGGCTTGACGTGGGCTCCGATGCGGATGATGCCGCTCTCGTCAAGGTCTTTCAAATAGGCTTCGGAGATGTTCGGGATGTCCCTGGTGATCTCCTCCTTGCCCAGCTTCGTGTCACGCGCCTGTATCTCCATCTCCTCGATGTGGATGGAGGTGAAGACGTCCTCCTGCACCAGCTTCTCGGACAGAAGGATCGCGTCCTCGTAGTTGTAGCCTCGCCACGGCATGAACGCGACCAGGACGTTTCGCCCCAGCGCGAGCTCGCCGCCGTCGGTGCACGGGCCGTCCGCGAGGACGTCGCCCGCCTTCACTATCTGGCCGGCCTTGACGATCGGCTTCTGGTGGATGCAGGTGTTCTGGTTCGACCGCTGGAACTTGATCAGCGGGTAAATGTCGGCGCCGAAGTCGAAGCTCTCCTTGCCCTCTCCGCCGGAGACCCTGACTATCGCGCGGTTTGCGTCAACGATGTCAACGATGCCATCGCGGCGGCAGACCACGGTTGACTCGGAATCCTTGCCGGCGACCAGCTCCATGCCCGTGCCGACGACCGGCGCCTCGGGCCTCAAAAGCGGCACCGCCTGGCGCTGCATGTTGGAGCCCATCAGCGCGCGGTTCGCGTCGTCGTGCTCCAAGAAGGGTATCAGCGCGGCGGCGATGGAAACCAACTGCTTCGGGCTGACGTCTATGTACTGTATTTCCTGGCGGGGGGCGAGGATGAACTCCCCGGCCTTTCGGGCCTGGATCTTGGTGTTCACCATCTTGCCGTTCTCGTCGAGCTCCGCGTTGGCCTGGGCGATGATGTACTGGTCCTCCTCCCAGGCCGTCAAATAGAAGGCGTGCGGGATCGCCTGGGGCTCCTTCTTCCTGCCCCTGCGGCAGCGCTGCTGCTCGGCCTTCAGTTCGTCTTCGAGGACGACCTGCCCGAGCGTGAGGGAGCTGTCGCCCGGCGACATGACGCGGTAGTGGTTGAGAACCCTTCCGCCCTCGACTTTCTTGTAGGGGCTCTCGATGAACCCGAACTTGTTGATCCGGGCGTATGTCGAGAGGGACGAGATAAGGCCGATGTTCGGGCCTTCAGGCGTCTCGATCGGGCATAGCCTGCCGTAGTGGCTCGTGTGGACGTCGCGGACCTCGAACCCGGCCCGCTCGCGGCTCAGGCCGCCCGGGCCGAGAGCGCTCAAGCGGCGCTTGTGCGTTATCTCCGAAAGCGGGTTGGTCTGGTCCATGAACTGCGAGAGCTGGCTGGAACCGAAGAACTCGAGTATCGAGGCCACCACCGGCTTGGCGTTCAGGAGATCCCTGGGCATGGCCGTGGCGAGGTTGTGGTAGACGGACATCTTCTCCTTGGTCGCCCTCTCCATCCTGGCCAGCCCGATGCGGATCTGGTTCTCCAGAAGCTCGCCAACGCAGCGCACGCGGCGGTTGCCAAGGTGGTCAATGTCGTCCAACTCGCCGACGTTGTTCTTCAGCTTCAGAAGGTACTCGACCACTTCGCAGTAGTCGTCCAGGGAAAGAAGCCGCCGCCGCTCCATCTCCTGCTCGACTTCAGCCGGAGCGAGCTTCGCCAGTTGTTCCCTGTGCAGCTTTGTCAGGAACTTCAACGCGCCGACGTGAGAGAAGTCGTAGCGCTTCTCGTCGAAAAACATCAGGTTGAAGAAGCTCTTCGCGCCTTCTGGCGTGACGGGATCGCCCGGGCGCACCTTCCTGAAGAAATCGAGGTAGGCCTCCTCGCGGCTCTTGCAGGCGTCCTTCGTGACGGTCTCCAGGATGGCCGTGCCGATCTCCGTCGCCTTCGGAAGGATGACCTCGATCTCCTTCACGCCGGCGCGCGCCAGCTCGAAAAGCCTTTCCGTTTCCAGAGGCTGGCCAGCCTCGGCGAGAAGCTCGCCGCTCTCCTGGTCGGCCACGTCGCCGAAGGAGTAAACGTCCTTCAGCTCGGAGGCGTCCAGCAGGACGGTATCAACGCCCGCCTTGGCAAGCTTCGCCACGGCGCTGCGCCTGATCTTCTTGCCCGTCTCGGCGAGGGCCTCGCCTCCCTTGCGGACGTTTTCGGCGGCGACGAGCCCCGAGAGGCGGTCGGAGACCGCCATGCGGATCGAGCCGTCCTCGATCTTGAGGACGTCCACCGGGTAGAACCGCTTCAGCAGATCGGCCGTCTCGCCGAGCCCCATAGCCCTGAGAAACACCGTGGCCGGGAACCTGCGCTTGCGGTCTATGCGCACGTGCAGGACGTTTTTCGCGTCCAGCTCGAGCTCGACCCACGACCCGCGGGCCGGAATCACCTTGCCCACGTACTCCGTGTGGTTCTCGTTCGACTGAAAGAAGACGCCGGGCGAGCGGTGGAGCTGGCTCACCACCGCGCGTTCGGTCCCGTTGATGATGAAGGTGCCCTTGTCGGTCATCAGCGGCATGTTGCCGAAGAAGACCTCCTCCTCCTTGATGTCCAGGACCGACGGGCTTCCCGACGAGTCCTTCTGGTAAACCTCAAGGCGGACGCGGATCTTCAGGGGCACTCCGTAGGTCATCCCCCGCTCCTGGCATTCCGCCACGGTGGAATGGACCCTAAGCCCGACCATGTCGTCGCAGTGCGGGCAGCGCGGCACCTGCAGGGCGTTGATGTGGCCGCAGTGCTGGCACTGGACCTCGTGAGCGTGCGTGTCCAGCACGACCACCCGCCCCTTGCAGCGCGAGCAGGTCTGCCTGAGGTGTTCGAGCCCCTTCATGAAGCCGCAGCGGCACTCCCAGTCGCCGAGCGTGTAATCAACAAACTGGAGAGCGCATTCCCCGCGGAAATCCTTTATGGGGAAGATGGAGGAGAAGGCCTGTTGAAGCCCGGCCACCTCGCGCTCTTCGGGCATGAACTCCATTTGTAGGAAGCGCCGGTACGAATCCCTCTGCAGGTCCAGCAGGTTCGGAATCGGGATGGTGCTGTGGATCCGAGAGAACTCGATTCTCTGGCGCGTACCCAAGTCTACGGTCTTCGGCATCAGTGCGTCTCCTCAAGAACCGAAAAACCAAAAAGGCACACGGGCAGGGCTCGCCCGCAGGCGCCCTGCCCAAGGGAATATCGCACCAAAAGGGCTACTTGATTTCGATCTGCGCGCCCTTTTCCTCAAACTTCTTCTTGATGGTCTCGGCCTCTTCCTTGGAGACGCCCTCCTTGAGGGTCTTCGGGCAGCCTTCGACCAGGTCCTTCGCCTCCTTAAGGCCAAGGCTCACGACCTCGCGCACCGCCTTGATGACCTCGATCTTCTTGTCTCCGGCGGACTTGAGAATGACGTCGAACTCCGTCTTCTCTTCCGCCGCCGCTGCCGCCGCGCCACCGGCCGCGGCAATCATCACGGGCGCGGCCGCGGCGGCGGAAACGCCCCACTTCTCTTCGAGCATCTTGCTGAGCTGAGCGGCTTCCATTACGGTGAGGGCGCTCAACTGATCCACGATAACATTCAGGTCGGCCATGGTACGTTCCTCCTTGCGAACTCTCTTAAAGGGTATGAATCACTGTCCTTGTTTGCCCCGCTCCGACAGGCACACTGCCACGTTGCGGGCCGGGGTTTGGAGTATGGTTGCCAGTTTAACCGCAGGCGCCTGCAGAAGCCCGATGAGCCCGGCGCGAATCTCGTTTATGCCAGGCAGCTTCGACAGCGCCTCGACGGAGGTCGCGTCCAGCGCCTTCCCGTCAACAATCCCGCCCTTGAGCTTCAGGTTCGGGTTTTCCTTCGCGAAAGCCACGAGCGTCTTCGCCAGGGGCACCGGATCATCGCCCCCCCAGGCCAGTGCGGTGGGCCCTTCCATCCAACCGGAGGCGCTTGAAAGCGGCGTCCCCTCGGAGGCCTTCTTCAGGAGGGTGTTCTTCACCACCCGCAGCGAGCCCGATGATTCGCGGACTTTGTTTCTGAGGGAGCTGATGTCCTTCACCTTGAGGCCCTTGAAGTCCACTAGGTAGAACGACGAGCTCTCCTGGATCGCGCTCTGGATTTCGGTAATCACGGTCTGTTTGTCGGCCCGGTTCACGGCATCCTCCTTTAGGCTCAGAACGCCGAGACGTCCAGCCGGATGCTGGGGCTCATGGTGGTTGAAAGATAGGCGCTCTTCATGTATTTCCCCTTCGCGGCCGCCGGCTTGGCGCGCGACACCGCCTCCAGAAGCGCGGTGAGGTTTCCACTTATCTGTTCCTCGCTGAACGACTTCTTGCCGAGCGGGCAGTGAATGATGCCCGCCTTATCCACGCGGAATTCCACCTTGCCAGCCTTGAGGTCGGAGACCGCCTTGGAGAGGTCGAACGTGACCGTGCCGAGCTTGGGGTTCGGCATGAGCCCGCGCGGCCCGAGAACCTTACCCAGCTTTCCCACGTCCTTCATCATGTCGGGCGTCGCGATCATGGCGTCGAAATCCAGCCAGCCGCCCTGGATCTTCGCCACCGCCTCGTCGCCCATCGCGAAGTCGGCGCCGGCGGCCTCGGCCTCCTTGATCTTCTCGCCCTGCGCTATGACGAGTACGCGGACCTTCTTGCCCAGCCCGTTCGGCAGCACCGTCGTCCCGCGGACCATCTGGTCGGCGTACTTCGGGTTGACCCCCAGGTTGAGCGTCAGCTCCACCGTTTCGTCGAACTGGGCGTACGCGGCCTTCTTCAGGAGGCCAACCGCCTCTTCGATCGCGTACGACTTGCCCGCTTCAACGAGCGCGGCCGCGGCCTTGTACTTTTTGCCTGTCTTGCCCATCTTGCGCCCCCTACTCGACCACGTCCAGGCCCATGCTGCGCGCCGAGCCCTCAATGATCTTCATCGCCGACTCGACCGTGCTGCAGTTCAGGTCGGGCATCTTCGCTTTGGCGATCTCCTCGATCTGCTTCTTCGTGACGCGCCCCACCTTCGTCTTGTTCGGCTCGCCCGAGCCCTTGGCTATGGCGGCGGCCTTCTTCAGAAGGTCGGACGCGGGCGGCGTCTTGGTGATGAAGGAGAACGAGCGGTCCGCGTAGACGGTGATGACGACCGGGATGATGAACCCTTCCTGGCTCTTCGTCTTGGCGTTGAAGTCCTTGCAGAACTGCATGATGTTGACGCCATGCTGGCCCAACGCCGGGCCGACTGGCGGCGCCGGGGTGGCGTTCCCGGCTGGAATCTGCAACTTTACCTCGCCTATCACTTTCTTGGCCATGGCGAAACGTCTCCCTATTTCTCCGCCTGCCCCTCCAAAGGGCGGCTAGAGCTTTTCAACCTGAAGGAAATTCAGCTCCACCGGAGTGGAGCGGCCAAAAATCGTAACCATCACTGTAAGCGTGCCGCGCTCGGCGTTCACGCCCTCGACTATTCCCTGGAACGAAGCGAACGGACCCTCGATGATCTTCACCTTCTCGCTCGCCTCGAAGGTGTACTTCGGCTTCGGCGCCTCGGTGGTCCTCGTCATGTGGCCGAAGATGCGGTCCATTTCCTCCGGCTGGAGAGCCTCGGCGCCGACGAAGCCGGTGACCTTGGGCGTGTTCCTGACGAGCTGGTTCGCCTCGTCGGACATGATCATCTGCACGAGGACGTAGCCCGGAAAGAACTTCCTGCTCGAAACACGCTTCTTGCCGTCCCGGACCTCGACCACGTTCTCGGTGGGGATCATCACCTCGCCAAAAGAGTCCTTGAGCCCGAAAGCCTCGATGCGGTTGGCGAGGCTTTCCTTGACCCTGTTCTCGAAGCCCGAATAAGTATGAATGATGTACCACTGCATCTCGGCCATTGACGGACTCACTTAAAGCGATCGAAGAGCTGGTTCAGAAGGCTGAAGATGACCTGGTCCACGATCCAGAGGTAAACGCCGAATATGGCCACGACCACGACAACCACGGCCGTCGTGTTCGTCACCTCGGCGCGGCTCGGGAAAGAGGTCTTCTTCACCTCGAGACTGACGTCCTTTAGAAACTGCGGGAAACTTTTCAACCATTCCAAAGCTTTCACGTCGCGCCTCACCGCTGTTCGCGTGCTTTCGGGGCGTTGGCCCCAAAGCCATCCTTCTTTACTTCCCAGCCGCCGGCCGATCCGGCGGCCTTGCTTCCAAGTTTGGCAGGCCAGGAGGGATTCGAACCCCCAACATCCGGTTTTGGAGACCGGCGCTCTGCCAGTTAGAGCTACTGGCCTGCAAAAGTCCTTACTTCACCTCTTTGTGCACCTGGTGCGAACGGCAGAAGGGGCAGTACTTCTTGACTTCAAGCTTCCCCTGCTGCGTCTTCTTGTTCTTCGTCGTCGTGTAATTCTTCCGCTTGCAGTTGCCGCACTGTAGATGAATGATGTCGCGCATGGCCTACTCCACTATCTCGGTTACCGCCCCGGCGCCGATGCTCCTGCCGCGGTCTTTGAGAGTGAATCTGACTCTCTCTTCGATGGCGGCGGGCGTGCCGAGCGTTATCAACACGCTCGCGTGGTCGCCCGGAACGATTTCAGCGCGGTCGGCGGGCAACTCAATTCTCCCGGCGACGCTCGCGCCCCAGAAATCAAACTCGGCTTTTGTTCCCGAAACGAGCGCGGAAGCGTTTCCGCCCTCGTCGCTGTTAAGCAAAATCACTTCCGCGCGAAACTTCGCGTGTGAGGAGATCGAGCCGGGCTCGGCCACGACGCAGCCCGAGGCCGCGTCAAGCGCCTTCGCTCCCTTGAGGACCAGCTTCACCCGAACGCCGCCGTTTGCCGCGCGCGCAAAGGCGGGCTCGACCATCGCGACCTCCGCCGGCTCCGCTTGGCCGCCGCTCAAGAGCGCCACGCGCTGGCCGCTCCTCGCCTGTCCCCTCAACAAGTTCCCCGCCACGACCAGCCCGCCGTCAGGAAGAGGCGTAAGGTCGTCCGCCCTCATGAGCAGGGTCTTCGACGCTTCATCAACCGGGTCCGGCACGAAGCCGTCCAGCACCTTCAGCAGCTCGTAAACGACCGAGCAATTGGGACACTGAGGATCGCCGCACCCGCACCGCAGGGCTTTCAAAGCGGACCCTTTGACGATCGGGGTTTTCGCCGAGTCGAATTCGGAAACGCCGAGCAGTTCCCGGACCTCCAATTCGACGAGCGCGAAAATCTTCGGGTCGTTGACCATGTCGGCTTTGTTCAAGAAGACGACCACGCGCTCGACGCCGAGACGCTTGGCTAGAATCAGGTGCTCGCGCGTCTGGGGCATCGGGCCGTCGGCGGCCGACACGACGACCAAGGCCGCGTCGAGGCGAGACGGGCCGGCGATGAGGCCTCTGACGTAGTCCGCGTGCGCCGGGCAATCAACGAGGACGTACCGCCTCCGTTCCGATTCGTATTCGACCTTCGAGAAATTGGAGACCGCCGAACCGTTGGGGCTGTAGGCGGCGTCTATCTTTTCGTACGGTACCGGCTTGGCGAGGCCGTGCTTGGAAAGCACGAGCGCCATCGCCGCGGCGAGCGTGGTCTTGCCGTGATCCACGTGGCCAATCGCCACGATGTTCACCGCCGGTTTCGCCGAACTGCCAATTTCTTCTGCCATCCTGGCGCCTTTCAAATCATCTGCCGGTGAATGCTGGAGCCCGCGACCAGAATCGAACTGGTGACCTCATCCTTACCAAGGATGCGCTCTGCCGACTGAGCTACGCGGGCACCCTGTTTCAAAACCGCTCTCCGCTTTCCCCCTCGTCGCGGGTTCCAATCCGCGTCAAGGGTTCCCTTTGGAGCGGGCGACGGGATT
>JBBINO010000059.1:1878-15126 GCA_037443845.1 Acidobacteriota bacterium | reverse complement strand
TCGTCGCGGGTTCCAATCCGCGTCAAGGGTTCCCTTTGGAGCGGGCGACGGGATTCGAACCCGCGACCCTCAGCTTGGAAGGCTGATGCTCTACCAACTGAGCTACACCCGCTTGCTTCCTAAAATTGATCCGCCGAACCCGTGGACCCGTTGGACCGTCTGGAGGAGTTGGCTCTTCTCAAGCGGTTCAGCGGCTCAACCAATCGGCAAATCAACTCCTAATCTTTTAAGTGGTGGAGGGGGTAGGATTCGAACCTACGTAGGCGCTGAGGCCGGCAGATTTACAGTCTGCTCCCTTTGGCCACTCGGGAACCCCTCCACCTGGAGCCTTCGGGGGAAATCTCCCCGGTTTCCTGTCTTCATGGCCCTGGAGCCGATGAGAGGACTTGAACCTCCAACCAACGGATTACAAATCCGCTGCTCTACCTTTGAGCTACATCGGCGTTCGACCCGGTCGCCCGGATCGAAGCCTTGAGAGAGTACCACGATCCGAAAACAAATGCAAGAGGTTGTATAGCCCTCCCTGATTCCGCGATTGAAATATCGTGCCTTCAACCGTGGTCGTTCTACGCCGCAAGAAAAGATAAGAGGGAGGGCGTCATAAGTCACTGCGCAACGACGGCGAGGGAACCGAAGCGCACGACGCCCTGCATTCGCGGGGAAGGCCCCACTCCTTGCGAAGGCGGCCTTGCTGGCCGCGCAAGGGTTTGGCCCTCCCCGCTGGCCTCCCCTGGATACAGCGCGCCAAAAATAATGGCGCGCTGTACAATTGAGAAAAGTCCTTAGCTTTTGGCGCAGCACGGCCGTCGCCGAACTCACAACCTTCGATCGCGGAATTTCGGCCCGGCATGAGCGCGCCCCCCCCGAACGCGCCATTGTCGTGCTGCGAGATTCAGCGGTCACGCAATTTCTCGTGCCTGGAAAATTTTTATTACTACCTCTTGACAAGAAAAATAAAATAGCCTATATTAGTTACAACACCATGGAGTGGACACCGGTGGTGGAGGAGAACCATAACTAGCGAAGGAGGAGAACATGGCAGTGAAGAAGGCGGCGAAGAAGGTTGTCAAGAAAGCGGCGAAGAAACCCACTGTGAAGAAGGCCGCGAAGAAGACCACGACTGCCAAGAAGGTCGTGAAGAAGACCAAGAAATAAGAATTTGCAGGCCCGGATAATCCGGGCCGCGAGTGCTTTACTCCACGCCATAGAGAACGGTCCTTTTTCAATTCGGGCCGTTCTCATTTTTTACGGGCCAAGCCTTCACGGTCCCGGCGGGCCGGTTGTCCTTCCCCAAGATTTTGGAGTATCCTGTCGGCGGTGCAGTGATGATGGACTCCCCCCCCACTCCGCCTCCCGATTCCCCAGGGTGCTACATCTTCCGCTCCAAAAGCGGCAAGCCGCTCTACGTGGGAAAAGCGAAGAACCTGCGATCGCGCGTCGCCTCCTATTTCGGAGCGGGCGCGGGAGAAAAGGCCTCGCGCCTCAGGGAAGAAGCGGCCGGCCTCGACTACATCGTGACGAAATCGGAATGGGAGGCGTTCCTCCTGGAAAACAATTTTATAAAGCAGTTCCATCCGCCTTTCAACGTGCTTCTGAAAGATGACAAGACTTATCCCTTCATCAAGCTCACCGTCAAGGATGCCTACCCAAAAGCGGTCTTCACGAGGAGGGTCACCAAGGATGGCGCGCTCTACTTCGGCCCCTTCGTGCCTGAAAGCAAGGCCAAGAGGAATCTCGAAATTCTCCAGAAGCATTTCAAGGTGGCGGCGTGCAAGGATCCGTTGGACGGGTCGAGGCCCCGCCCCTGCCTTCTCTACGAGATGGGGCAGTGCTACGCCCCGTGCGTGAAGGGCCGGGTGGCTCGGCCCATTTATCTGGGGGCCGTGGAGGAGGCGCGACTGTTTCTCGAAGGACGCGCCGCCCATCTCAACAAGCTCCTCAAAAAGAAAATGGCCGGCTTCGCGGCCTCGCAGGAATACGAACTGGCCGCCCACTACCGCGACTTGCTAGCCGCGTCAGAAGACCTGGGCGCAAGGCAGGCTGTCAGCCGTCCGGGCGAAGGCCATTGGGAGTTTTTCGCCCTGTACGGCGGGCCGGGCACCTACTCGCTGTGTTCTTTCACGCTCGTGGACGGAAAGATCGTTGACAGGCGGAGGTGGAAGATTGACGGGACGGAGCTTCCACGCCAGGAGCTTCTCGAGTCGCTGGTAACGGGGCTCTTCGCGAACGCGGCCGTCCTGCCCGACGGCGTGGCGGTCTCTGAGCCTTTCGGCGGCATGGAGTTATTGGAGCGCTATCTCTCCGAGCGCAAGGGGAGGAAGGTCCGGGTCCTTTGGCCGAGAAGGGGCGAAAAAGCGCGCGTCATCGCGACGCTGGCCGAGAACGCCCGCCTCGAATTTGAAGCCAAGGCCAGCCCCGAAAAGCTCATGGCCCCGATCTGCGGCGCAGCCGGGCTCGACAGGCCGCCTTGCCTGATCGAGTGCTTCGACATTTCCCACATTCACGGCGAGGCGCCGTCGGCATCGTGCGTCACGTGGGAATCTGGCCAAATGAACAAGAGGATGTACAGGAGCTTCAATATCAAGTCCTCCGACAGAGGGGACGATTACGCTGCCATCGCCGAGGCGGTCTCAAGAAGGTACACCAGGCAGATTGCCGAGGGCGCGCGCCTGCCTGATTTGATCCTGATAGACGGAGGAGCAGGCCAGGCCAAGGCCGCCCGAGAGGCTCTCGGCGCGCTGACTTCCAATCCTCCAGCCCTTTTGGGAATCGCCAAGCGGGAGGAGTGGCTCTTCAAGCCTGGGCAGGCCGAGCCGGTGATCCTGCCGAAGGATTCGCCCGCCTTGCACCTTCTCGAGAGCATAAGGGACGAAGCCCACCGCTTCGCGCTCTCGCGTCACCGCGCGAGAAGATCTAAAGCCCGCATGCGTTCGCCGCTCATGGCCATTCCCGGCATCGGCAAGGTCACCGCCAAGAAACTGCTTCTTAAGTTTCTCACGACCGGCGCGGTCAAAGAGGCAACGGAGGAAGAACTGGCGCTGGCCGTGGGAAAGAGAGCCGCCAGCCGGATACGCGACTGGGCCCGCGGCGACGCCGTGGAGAGTAAGCGCGGGGAACCGTAATGCGTCGTGGCGCTGCGTCCTCTTGAGATATATTGATGGACTCGCCGTCTCGTGCCGCCGCCACGTTCACCTTGCGGGCGCGGCAGAAGCCTCTGCCACCGGCACCCAGCGCGTCTTGGCGGCGATCGCCGAGTAAATCGCGGGCATGGCCTTCTGGGCCGCGGCGACCCCGGCATCAATCAGCCGCTTTTTCTGATCAAAATCGTCGTATGCGATGTCACCGACGGCCGGAGATATAACCACGTCCGATTCCTTTTCCCGCAGCTTGCCTATCTCCGCTGACATGATCATCGTTGATTGGTAAGCGACGGAGACGGGATTGGACGGAGCTTCGGGCGGGACCGCGGCCGGGATTGCGACCGAGATCACGACCTCCGCTCCCATCTTTCTGGCGACGTTCGCTGGAATCGGGTTCGTCACTCCCCCGTCAACAAGAGTGCGTCCCGCGTAGTGGACCGGCACGAAGGCTCCAGGAATCGCGCAGGAGGCGTGAATCGCCGGGGCCGCCGGGCCGTGATCAAAGACGACGGTCTCGCCGGTCCGCAGGTCCACCGCCACCGCGGCGAACGGCACCTTGAACGATTCGATTGACTGGTGGCGGAGCTTCGCTTTGAGGAATTGCTCCAGCGCTTCCCCCTTGATGAACCCTCCCGAAAAGACGGCGAGCGGCTGGTAATCGAATAGATCCTCTTTGCGAATCGTCAGCGCCGTGTATTCCAGGTCCAACACGCTGCCCGTATCGGCGTAGAGAGCGCCGATCATGCTTCCGACCGACGTCCCGACTACCATGTCAACGGGAATCTTCTCCCGTTCCAGCTCCCTGAGCACGCCAACGTGGGCGAAACCTCGCGCGCCCCCGCCGCCCAGCACTATGGCGACCTTCGGCTTGGCTTCACGCATCGCTTGAGGTTGCGCGGGGGGAAGCTGGGGCGAAGAAGACGGCGTGTTCGCTCCAGCGCAGGCGGCCATCAGCAGGAGGATTATCAAGCATGAAGCTTGGATAGCAAACGAGCGAGCTTGAGCCAGGTGGGGGGATGACAGGTCAACGAGCCTGCGAGAGCGAAAGCGCCGCTTCTCTTTTCCTGCCGCGACGCCCGTCAACAAAGCATCATCCCCATAAAACCGGCCACTTGGCGCCATGTTTGTGGTTGAAGTGGTGCCCCCGGGCGGAAT
Source organism: Acidobacteriota bacterium (assembly GCA_037443845.1). Taxonomy (GTDB): domain Bacteria; phylum Acidobacteriota; class UBA4820; order UBA4820; family DSQY01; genus JAEMPZ01. The sequence continues at coordinate 10,831 of JBBINO010000059.1, read as the reverse complement.
TGAACCACCGACACGAGGATTTTCAGTCCTCTGCTCTACCGACTGAGCTACAGGGGCACTCGCCAGCCGAAGCCAGCCCGTGTATTCTAGCCTGCTTACGCTGTTTCGTCAACAGCGCCGCGCGACACTGCGCCGCGCGACACTTGCCACGCTACACTGTGCCACGCGCCTCCCGCCTACCGATTCAAACGGCCGGCACGAAGCAGACACCGAAGAAATTGCCCGCACGCGAGCCGCTTCAAAAAGACCGCGCGCCGGCCACCGTGATCCGCTGATTCGGGAGGCGCATGGGGCCGGAAAAGAGCGCGAGGCTTGTTCGTGATCAGTCTTACTTTGCCTGCCCTTTGACTTCCGGCACGAGGGCGGCGGGCAGCGTCACGGTAAAGGTGGAGCCTTTGTTGGGGGCGCTCTCCACCGTGATGTCCCCGCCGTGCTGGCGGACGATGCCGAGGCTGACCGATAGCCCGAGCCCGGTCCCTTTGCCTCTCGGCTTCGTGGAGAAGAACGGGTCGAAGATGTTTGGAAGGACGTGGGGCGGTATGCCGCAGCCGTCGTCGCTGACCGAGACGAAGAGCAGGCCGTTCTCCCTGTCCGGCCGCGCCTTGATCGAGACGTGGCCGCCCTTTTGAACGGCGTCCAGGGCGTTCAGGATCAGGTTCAGGAAAACCTGGCTCAGGGACTGGCGGTCGCCGTGGATGGGGGGCAGGACCGGCGGCACGTCAAGCTCGATCTTCGCCCCCTGGAGCTTGATCTGGTTGGCGACCAGCCCCGCCGTGCTTCTCAAAAGCTCGGAAACGTCGAGCTTTTCCGTCCTTATCTCGCTCTCCCTCGCGAAGTCCAGAAGGTTGCGAACTATCTTCTGCGCCCGCTCCGCCTGCGCGACTAGGTCGTTGACCATTTCAAGCCGCTCGGCGTCAGGAAGCGCCGAGTAGTCCTCTTTCAGCATCTCGGCTGTGAGCGTGATGTTGTTGATCGGGTTGTTGAGCTCGTGCGCAACGCCTGCGGTCAGCGTCCCCACGGCCCTGAGCTTGTGGGATTGGACCAGAACGTCGTGGCGGTGCTGAAGCTCGCGCATCATCGTATTCATCGCCACGGAGAGGTCGGAAAACTCGTCCCTGTACCACCTCGCCGGCTTGATCGGAGTGAAATCGCCGGTGGCTATCCTTTGCGCGGTCGCCGTGAGCCTTCCCAAAGGCCCGAGCATCTGCCTCGCCAGGAAGTTGGCGATGAGGACCATCAACCCCAGGAGGGCCACGAGAAAGACAAAGGTCCATTTCTTGAAGAGGGCGAGCGTCGCGTTGACCTTGCTGCGCTCCTTCTGCGCGAGCTGAAGGGCGAAATCCACCATCAGCGAGCCGTTGCTCCGAAGGTCGGCCTCTATGCCCGCCTTCTGCTTCTCCATCGCGTCGGGCTCCGCCTGAACCCTTTCCAGCCTCTCGACGAGCCCCTGGTAGAGGCTGAGGTGTTCCTGCATCATCGCGAGATCCGAAGCGGTCAGCACCTTGCCCGCCTCGGTTTTCGCGTCGTCAAGAAGCCTGCGGGAGTTTTCGACGTGCTCCATCAGGTCGGGAAGTCCGGTGCCGTACAGGAAGTAGTTCTTCTCGAACCGGCGCGCCTGCTGGATCTCCATGGTGTAGCGGTCGGCGACCTCCAGAAAGCGAAGCCGGACCTCCAGGCGGGAGAGCATCGCCCACGCGGCGCAGGTCACCACCGCGGAAAGAAGGAAGAGGGAGAGGAACCCCAGAATGAGGCGCGTTCTGATCGAGATGCCAGGGCGCTCGAGCAGCGCCTTCTGCAAGCGGAGGTCTGTCCCGCCGGAACCGGGCTCTCCGGAAGGCGAGTGGGGCATCGTCTCCTCCCAATCAGCGGGCGAATTCCCGCCGGGTCATTCCGCCGCTTCCGTCCCGGCTATGCCCTTGAAGCCAAGCGCCAGGGCCGCTTTTGCTATGACGTCCCGAAGCTCCTGGGGCTTGAAGGGCTTGGCGATGAAATCGAAAGCGCCCTTGGCGAGCGCCTCGCGCGCCACCTCGACGGTGGCGTAACCGGTTATCATGATGACCTTGGTCTTGGGGTTCTTGCCGAGGACGCGCTCAAGGACCTCGATCCCGTCTATGTCATCCATCCTGATGTCGGTGACGACGACGTGAAAGTCTTTCTCGGCTACGCGGGAGAGGGCCTCCGCCGGGGCCTCGAAGACCTCGACGTCGCATCCCACCTTGGCGAGCGCGGGCTGAAGCCTCTTGCCCACTATAGGCTCGTCATCGAGCACCAGCACTTGAAGCCTTTCGCTCATCGCCGATTCTCCAATCTTCGCAAGGCGAGCGCCGGCGGGCTTCTCAGAACTCCGCCGGCTTGGACACCTGAAGCGTCTCTTGAATTTTCCTGCGCTCGATGTTGGCCTTGAAGACGAGCGCAAGTATCAGCCCGGCACCGCCTATTCCCGCCGCGAACAGAAGCACGGTGCTCAATCCCTGGAACCAGGGGTCGAGCGACGGGGCGAACGACACCCACTTGAGTTGTCTCAGGTAAACGGGGATGGCGGCCACGCGGCTGAGAACGCAGAGGAGGATCACGCTCCCCATCACCATGCGGATCATGACCTCCTTGACGACCTTCGTGCCGTAAGTGCCGACGTAAACTCCTATGATGGAACCAAGAAGGAGTAGGAAGGCCAGCCTCAGGTCAACCATGCCCTGGTAGGCGTAACTGAGCGCTGCGAGGCCGCCGCCGAAGGCCGCGAGAAAAAGTTCCGTCCCCGGCGCCACGGAAGTCGGCACGCCGAAGAGGTAGATCATCGCGGGGACGCCCAGAAAACCTCCGATGGCGACCGTGCCGTCGAGGTACCCGATCCCGAAGCCGACCAGTATGACGAGCCACAGCGAAACCCTGACGTCGGCGACTGGAAAGTTGATGTATGGGTGGAGCGGCAGTTTCGCCAGGAAGTTGGCCATCTTCATCGAGGGGCCGGAGTCGTCTTTCGAGCCGGAGCCGAGCGCGTCCCTCAGGATGAAAATGCCGACGAGAGTCAGCACGCCCACGAAGACCGCGCTGATATAAAAATTGGAGAGCGCCTTCGCGGCGCCCACCGCCTGCTCGCCCTCCTCTCCGCTGGCTCCCTTGAACAGGATGCCGTTGATCCAGACCGCGAATCGAACGGCTATCAACGCTGGGATCATCAGAAAGAACGCCAGCCTCTTGTCAACGTTGCCGAGCTTCGCGTGCTTGATGGCGCCCATCATGTTGTTGCCGAGCCTGTGCGCGACGTTGCTGCCGACGGCCACGACGCCCGAAATGCCCAGGTTCATCATTCCTGGCGTCATGAAGAAGGCGCCTCCGCTGCCGGTGAAGCCGCTCAGGACGCCGCCTATGAAGCCCAGCAGGACCACGATCAGCGCGCTCTGCCAGGTCAGATTAATGAATATGTCGCCTGCCACTGCCTGCATGTCAGTTCCCCCGCGTGTAACGGACGCTCACTTCGGGACCTTCACTCCAACTTCAAGAGCCTGAGCACCAGCGAAGCCACCGTGCCGTATAGAGCGGCGACGAGAGGCGCCATGACGGCCACGAGCCCGACGGCCGCCCACGGATGGCTCTGGTGGAGGCTCCCGCCGAGGACGTCGAGAATAGACTCCTGGTGGGTGAAGACGTACCCGTAGCACACCGCCACCAGCGCAGCGTACCCAAGAAGCTTCGCGATTTCCATTGGACCGAAGCGCAGCTTCACGCCCAGCTCCTCGTTGGTAATGACCGGGGCCTTCACCTGGCCCGACAGGAATGCGGTCATCTCGCGCGTCATGCGCTTGCGCGCCGACTCGCCCTTTTCCAGAAAGAGATCGCCGACGATCATCAGGCTGTAAGGGACCGTCGGGCTGATCGCCGCGGCCAGGTGTTCCCGGCTGCCGCGAACGGCCTGTCCTCCACCCGACCTCCCCTCGTTGACGAGCGCTTCAAGCGCGGATTGAAAGGCACGGTCCTTCTCCTCGACCGCCTTGTCCGCCACGTCGTCTTCGATGCCTCCGGTCGCGCGGCGCATGACCGGGGCCGCGGGCACGGAGACGGCCTCGGCGGCCATGCCATCTCCCGGGCCCGGAACGTAAGCCAGCAACTCGACGGCCGCGCCCCAGCGCCGCGCCAGTTCGTTCACCTGCTTGAAGGCCTGGGAATCGGGCAGGAACTTCTCCTGTATCCACAGGATGTTGGTGCTCGCCATCGTGCAGCGAACGCCCCTGCATCCTGGAATGTCCTTGAGAACCTCTGGAATGAGCGGGGCGACCTTCGCCTGGCGCGGCATGTAAGTGACGGTCACGACGCCCTCGCTCGACCGCACCGTAAGCTCCGCGTCGTGCAGCCGCTCGTCGAGCGCCAGCCTGATTCTGGCCCTCGCCCTCAGCAGGCGCTCTTGCATCGCCGCGAGGCTCGCCGGCGTGGGCTGAAAATCTGGGAGCTGGGCGAATGCGCACATCGCCGCCGCGGTGTTCTCGACGCTGATCTTCTCCATGTTGACTACGAAGTCGTAGTAGCGGGCGTCGTCCATGTCAACGCCGTGGACGAACCTGACCCACGCGCGAATGTCCTCGTCAATGTCCCTGAGGAACTTCTCGGCCTTCTCCTGGCCTAGCTTCAGCCGTTGCATTACGGCCTGCAGCCGCTGGTTCTCCTCGGGCACGACCTTGATTCTCAAAACGTGCGAAACGCCAGGCAGCAGAAGGTGGCCGGCCCTGCCGTAGTAGACTATTCTGCCTTCGCTGGCTTTTTCGCAGATTGCGGAGGTCGCCACGGCGAGGTAGCGCTCCCTAAGCCTGGCCATGCGCTCCTGCACGGCCGGCTTCTTGATCATCGCGACTTCCAGCTTGCCCACTGGAATGCCGGCCTCGTTGGCTTTCGCGACGATCTCTTCGCGGCTCACGAACTCGTATCCGAGCTTCTTCGCGAGCTCCTTGGCCAGGCGCTCGCCGCCGCCGAAAGGCAGACCGGAGACGAAAATTATCGGCATTGCCCCCCTCCCCTCGAAACGAACGGGCGGCGCCATCCCTGCCCCGCTCTCCCGTTTCTGCCATTATAGTGGAACCTTCCCCCGTTCAAAGTCAAATGTAGCGCTTGCGGCCCGATTCCAATCCGGGGGAAATGGCCCAATGGACTTGAGCCCAGTTGGCTGGCGGATGGATTGAGACGTCAACGCCCTCCCTCCAATGAGCCCGGCTCTCGGCCGCCCGGCAGGATGTGCCATACTATGGCAGGCGCCTGGAGCGCTGGCGACGGAGGTTCACATGCAATACCGAAAAATGGGAAAGACCGGGCTCGATGTTTCGGCGATAGGGTTCGGCACTTGGGCCGTAGGCGGCAACATGTGGGGGCCGCAGGATGACAGCGCAACGCTCGACGCATTCAGGCGCGCATGGGACCTGGGGTGCAACTTCTTCGACACCGCCGCGGTTTACGGCGACGGCCACAGCGAGGAACTCATCGGGAAATTCATCAAGGAGACCGGCCACAGGCCCGTCCTGGCCACCAAGATTCCTCCTCTCAACTACGAATGGCCAGCGCGCGAGGGAACGAAACTGAGGGAGGCTTTTCCAAAGAGCCACGTCGTCTCCCAGACCGAGGCGAGCCTCAAGCGGCTCAAGGTTGATTTCGTGGATATCCAGCAGCTCCACGTTTGGACGGGGGCCTGGGCCCATGAGGACGAGTGGTACGACGCCATGTCGAGACTCAGGGAGCAGGGCAAGATAAGGTTCATCGGAATCTCGCTCAACAGCTTCAACCCGGATTCCGGCCTCGAAGTGGCCAGGCTTGGCCGCGTGGAAGTATTCCAAGTCGTCCACAACATCTTCGAGCAGGCGCCAGAGGACCGCCTTTTCCCGCTATGCGCCGAAAAGGGCATCGGCATAATCGGCCGCGTGCCGTTCGACGAGTCGAGCCTGACCGGAAAGCTGACGAAGAAAACGGTCTTTCCTCCGGACGACTTCCGCGCCCGGTACTTCAAGGGGAATCGGCTTTCGGAGACTGTGGACCGCGTCGAGGCGCTCAAATGGCTTGTGCCAGCTTACGCGGGATCGCTCGCCGAGGCCGCGTTAGGCTACTGTCTGAGCAGCAAGGCGGTCTCGGCCGTCATCCCCGGAATAAGGAGCGTTCAGCAGGCCGAGCAGAACCTCTCCGCGGCCGACAAAGGCCCACTCCCGGAGGAAGCGCTCGCGCGCCTCCGCTCCCACAGGTGGGACAGGCGCGCGTAGCGATTTCCACCACCACGCGATCACAAAAGAAGGATTCGCCTAGAAATTCAAAGGGACGAAAGCGTCCGGGCGAGAAGGTGTAGGAGGCATCTCCAGCTGCCGATGCGCGTGGAGTGAGCGGTGAGAAGTGAGATGTGAGACGTGAGACGGAAGACGGCGGCGAGACGATGCGGGTTTTGAGTTTTGTGTCCTTCTTTGTGGTGAAAGAAGCTTCTGAACCCACTCCCGACCACAGACCGCAGTCCGCAGACGGCTATGTCACCGCGCCGCCGACTACCGTCCAACTTCTCGCAACTCCCCGCTCCACTTTTCTTAGCATCTCTCGGCGGTGGCCTGGCCACGGGGAGTGAGCCGCACGGTGACGTCGAGGAAGGTGTTTCTTGGAGCGGGGCCGCCGTGAAGTGGGGCCCTGATGAAATTGTCGGTGAGCACTTCGCTCGAAAGCGCCAGTGCCCTGAGCCGCGCGCCGGCCTGAGACTCGACGAATTTGCCTTTCTTTTCGGCGGCGAGGGCGAGAAGGTCGCGCATCCTCGCCTTGACCTCGCTTTGGGGAAGCGGAGGCATCGCGGCGGCTGGAGTCTGGGGCCTCGGGCTGAAGGAGAAGCCGTGGATGAAGGCGATGGGCAGCCGCTCAATCAGTTCGAGCGTCATCTTGAAATCGGCGGCGGTCTCGGTTGGGAAGCCGACCAAGACGTCGGCTCCTATTCCAATGCCGGGGATCCTCGCTGTCAGCGTCTCGACGACGGAGGCGTAAGTCACCGCGCGATAGTTGCGCCGCATGGCGGCGAGCACGGCGTCCGATCCGCTCTGAAGAGGCACCTGCAAGTGGCGGCAGATGCGACCTTTGCTCAAGGAGATCAAGGAAACGAGGTCCAGCGTGATCGTCTTCGGTTCGAGCGAGTTTAGCCGTAGCCTGAAGTCGCCTTCGAGCAGGAGCAGCCGTTCCAGCAGCCCGGCGAGCCTGACGCGAGCGCCCTTCATGTCGCCGCCGTACGCTCCGGTGTTGATTCCGGTGAGGACTATCTCCTTAAACCCCGCCTTCAAAAGGCGGCGCAGCCCGGCCTCGGCCTCCTCGGGCTCGACGGACCTGGACTTCCCTCTCACTTTCGGCACGACGCAATAGGAACAACGGAGGTTGCAGCCTTGCTGAATCTTGAGCATCGCGCGGGTGCGGCCGAAGAAAAACGGCGGGGCGGGGACGAGGCACGCCGCGCCTTCGCCGGCCATCTCCGAAAGGAAGCGCGCGGCCTCCTCGTTTCGAGCCAGCACATGGTCCACTTCCGGCATCCCGGCGAAAATGTCAGCGTCCCTCCTGGCGGAGCAGCCCGTGACGCAGAGAACGGCCCCGGGGTTCTGTCTCCTGAGCCTGCGAATTAGACGCCTCGCCTCGGCGTCGGCCTTGTGAGTCACCGTGCAGGTGTTGACAACGACTACCGCCACGCGCTCGCCTTCGCCGGCCATCGCCGCCTCGCCTCCAAGAAGGCCGGCCATTACGGCGGAGTCATGCTGGTTCAGCTTGCAGCCCAAGGTCACGATTCTGTATTTGCGAACATTCTGGGACATCAGGGCTGCGGAGCGGGCGCCTGGGAATTGCCGTCCTGCGGCGGCTGGGGCCGCTGCGCTGGCGCCTTCAACCGCTCAAGCTCCGCGGAGAGCTGGTCTATATCGTCCTGGTCGGTGCCGAAGCTTTTGGCTATTTTGATCTCGCGCGCCGCTTCGCCTAGTCGTTTCTGCCGGATGAGAAGCTTGGCCAGCCCGATGTGGGCCTGGGCGCTTTCGCCCCGCTTCAACGACGCCTCGAAGAGCGTTCTGGCCTCGGTGAAGGCGCCTTCCTCAAGCTTGATTTGGGCGAGAGTCGAGAGGCCGATATAGGCCTTAGCGTAGTTCTTCGGGCGGAGCTTCTCCAAAATCGCCCGCGCCTCGGTGACCCGGTCCGATTCGAAGAGGAGCTTTGCGAGATAGCACCAGGCGTCGTCGTAGGCCGGCTCGATCTCGACCGCTTTCCGGAAATAGACCTCCTTGACCGTGGGGTCGTCCGCTATGCGGCCCCTGATGTAAGCCTCGAAGGCCTCCGGCTTGACGGGGGTTTCCTTGGCCGGGCTTCTTCCAAGGACCGGGAGAAGGTGGTCCCTCAAGCGGGAGGTCATGTTCCAGAGATCTCGAAGGCCGGCGGACTCCGTCCACTGGCCCTTGCGCACCGGATCGCCGTTCATGGATATCAACTGGATATCCGCCGTAACTGAATCCTGGGCGACGGCGTAGCTTCCAGTGACGATGGAGCCGGCTCCCAGTTGCCTGGCCAACGCAAGTTGCGCCGCCAGGGTGAAGTTCGGCTGCTGGACCAAACCCTCCTGATCGTAAAACGAGAGCAGGTCCTCCATCGGCATTTCCGGGACGCCCGAAACCGCAAGAGCGTCGTGGATGGCCACGCTTAGTCCCATTCCGAGCCACTTCGCGGAATCGGGCCCTTGCGACTGCGACAGCGGAAAGACGAGCAGGCGTTGGGCGAGCGCGGCAACCGGAGCCATCATCACAAGCGGAACCAAAATGGCCAACGCCCAGTTCCATCTACCTTTCATTTTCTTTTTCGCCGTCCTTCGCGCGCCTGGCGCGCCTTTCTTCCCAGAGCTGGAGCCACTCCTTGATCCTGGCCTCCATGCCCGTCTCCTTGGGATAATAGTAACGCCTTCCCTTCAGTTTGTCAGGAAGGCACTCCATGCTCG
>JBBINO010000059.1:0-1778 GCA_037443845.1 Acidobacteriota bacterium | reverse complement strand
TTGGGATAATAGTAACGCCTTCCCTTCAGTTTGTCAGGAAGGCACTCCATGCTCGCGACGCCTTCCGGCTCGTCGTGGGCGTACCGGTAGCCGCCTCCGTACCCCGACTCGGCCATCAGCCTCGTCGGCGCGTTTCGGAGGTGCAGCGGCACGGGATAACGGTGGCCGGCCTTCAAGTCCGACTTCACCTGTGAAGCGGCTTCGTAGATTCTGTTCGACTTCGGCGCGGCGGCCAGGTAGGCGACGGCCTGGGCGAGGGCCAGCTCGGCCTCGGGCATTCCGAGAAAATCAACCGCCTCCTTGGCGTCCAGTGCAAGCCTGAGAGCGCGCGGATCGGCGTTGCCCACGTCCTCCGAAGCAGCGCGCACGACTCGTCTGGCTATGAATAGCGGGTCCTCACCCCCTTCGAGCATCCTGAAAAGCCAGTACAGCGCCGCGTCGGCGTCGCTGTTGCGCATTGACTTGTGAAGCGCGCTGATCAGGTTGTAGTGTTCCTCGCCGCCCCAGTCGTAGACAACGCGCCCGCTGCTGAGCCAGGAGCGGGCGCTTTTCGCGTCGAGCGTCTTCTCCTCTGGATACTGCAAGGCGAGCGCTTCCAGCGCGTTGAGAGCGAATCTCGCGTCGCCGGCCGCCATTCGCGCCAGCTCGGCCAAGACTTCGCCGGGGATCTTCCGCTCCGAGCCTTCAATCATTTTGTCGCTGCGAATCGCGCGCTCCAGAATTTCGAGCACCCGCGCTTCGTCCAGAGGCGGAAGCGTGACGACGCGGCAGCGGCTCAAGAGGGCGCTGGTCAAATGGAACGATGGATTTTCCGTCGTCGTGCCCAGAAGGATGACCGAGCCCTCCTCGACGTAGGGGAGAAACGCGTCCTGCTGGGCCTTGTTGAAGCGGTGGATCTCGTCCACGAAGAGCACCGTGGGCGCGTCCCCGGAGCGCCAGCCCTCGCGGGCGCGCTCCATCACTTCGCGCACCTCCTTGACGGTGGAGAGTACCGCCGACAAGCCTTCAAACGGACGCTTGGTGTGAAGCTGGGCGAGCCTGGCTATCGTCGTCTTGCCGCACCCGGGCGGACCCCACAGGATCGCCGAGGTGAGCACGTCCTCGCGAAGCTGGCGCCCGAGCGGCGTCTCCGGCCCGGCCACGGCGTCAAGCCCCAGAAGCTCTTCCCACGTTCGCGGGCGGAGCCTGTCAGCCAGAGGAGCGGCGCCCTGGGCAGACCCGAAGAGGGCCATGGCGCTGCCTAGTTGCTCTGCTCTGCTGGCGCCGAGGCGCTTTCCTCCGGAGCCGGCGTATCGGCCGCCTTGGATTTCTTCTGGGCCGGGGCGGCCTTCTTCGCGGCGGACTTCTTTTTGCCGGAGGCGGCCGAGTCGAACTTCGGCTCCCTGCCCACGAGTTCCAGGGCCGCCATCTGAGCCCCGTCGCCCTTGCGCGCGCCGAGCTTGAGAATGCGCGTGTACCCGCCGGCGCGGTTGGCGTTGATGGGGCCAAGCGTTCCGAAGAGCTTCTTCAGCGCCTTCGGGTCGGCGATCTTGGTGGCGGCGAGCCGGCGGCTGGCCAGTGTGTCCTTTTTGGCCAGCGTGATGAGCTTCTCCACGAAACGGCGCACCTCTTTTGCCTTTTCGAGCGTCGTCGTGATGCGGTCGTGGTTGACCAGGCTGATGGCCTGGTTGCGCAGCAACGCGCGCCTGTGTTCGGAGGTCCTTCCCAGCTTTCGGTGGTCTACTTTATGGCGCATGGCGTTGTCCTCAAACGTTCATACCAAGTGTCAGGTTGAGCTC
>JBBINO010000058.1:0-17000 GCA_037443845.1 Acidobacteriota bacterium | reverse complement strand
CCTCATTGCGAGCGGGCGGTGATAACGTTCTTCGGCAGGTTCTTGAAACGCCGCCCGCTTCACGGGGTGAATGCGGGCTTGCGCTTCTCAAGAAAGCTTCTGGCTCCTTCGCGCGCGTCTCGGCCCGCCCAGGCCAGGCCGAACGCGGCGCGTTCGAGCGCGAGGCAAGAGGCTACCGAGAGGCCGGCTTGGCGGTACAGAATGGGCCTGAGAAGCCTTTGCGCTTCGGCGGACTTGCCTTCCGCCCAGGAAACTGCCTCCGTCAGGCCGCCGTGCCTGCACCAACCGGCCCCCTCCATCGCCCGCAGGGAAATTTTCCCTCCGGAGAAGATCGCGCGGTTTGACGCGCTCTGGCTCAAACGGACGGCCAGCAGCGCCGGCCATGAGCTCCACTCCCCGAATGCGAGGGTGCAGGCGGCGAGCGGCGAGAAGAGAACGTCGCACGCGAGAAGAGCCTCCGCCCATGGGCCGTCTTGGGAACGCTCCAGCACTCCCGCGACGATGCCGGCCCGTCTCAATAGCCTTGAAGCTTCCGGCGCCCGCTCCTTCGAGGCGTCGTCCGCGACGATCACCAGCGGCGAATCGTCTTCATTCATGGCGCTGGCTATCTTCTGGACGGCGTCCTGACCGGAGAGGCGCACCACTATCGGTCTCATCTGGTTTCGCCGGTCCTCAGGCAGCGCGCCAGTTCATCCGAGAGGTCCGTGACCTCGTCGCCCTGGAGCGCTTTCTTCTGGCAGCAAAGAATCTCTTGCTCCTGCCCGTCACGCTTCAGTACGCACCGGCAGTTTCCGCACTGGGCGTTCCAGCAGAAGTCGCCGTATGGAATCCTCTGAGGCTCGGCGTACTGAAAGCACCTCAAGAAGAGGTTGTTCTCCGGAACCAGAAGAGTCCTGCCCGGGACGTTGATTTCAACGAGGTTCCGCCAGGGTTCGAGAATGTCGTCCCACCCGTTCATTCCGCTCTCAGAAGAACTTCATAACGTCCAGAACGATGATGGCCGTGAACAGCAAAATCAGCGCGGCGAAACCGACGCGCATTATCCACTCCTTGACTATGAGGGGCAGGTCGCGCCTTATTACCGCCTCGATGGCAAGGACGAAGACGTGGCCACCGTCGAGGCCGGGCACGGGAAGCAGGTTGAATATCCCTATCTGCACCGAAATGACCGCCACGAGATAGAGGAGGTTGTACAGGCCCGTCCTAGCAACCTCTCCGGAAATGTAGGCAAGCGTCGGCGGACCCGAAAGGGCGCTTAACGGCATCTTCCGCTCCGCGAGCTTGGCGAAAGTCCTGAAGGCCAGGGTGGAGTTGTCGGCTATGAGCCGCCCCGCCTTCATAAAGCACTCCGGGAACGGGTAGCGGACGAAGGCCTGTTCCTGCGGCCTGACGCCCAAAAGATAGCGCTTGTCCTCCGGGGAATAGCGTGGCGTGGCCTTAACGGTCAGGACTTGGCCGCCTCGCTTGACCTGGATCGAAACCGGGGTCCCCTTGTTGCTCAAGAGCGCCTGCTGAACCTGGTCCCAGTACTGGACCTTCGTCCCGCCGATCTCCAAAATCTCGTCCAAGGGCTTGAGGCCGGCGTCGAGAGCGGCGGAGGGAGTCGCCACGCCTCCGATGACCGCCGGAACCGCGGCCGCCACTCCGATCGCTCCCATCGGCTGGTGGAGGAACTCGACGGTGACCGGAGCAACCGTCGCGCTCATCTCCTTGCCGTCCCTGACGAAGCGGACGACGTAAGGCTTCGACATGAGAGTGTAGATTTCCTGGTGCGCCTCCTCCCAATTCCGCACCCCTCTTGAATCCACCGAAACGATCGTGTCGCCCGGCTTCAGCCCCGCTTTCTGGGCCGGAGAATCATCGGCCACCCAGCCAATGACGGCGGGGCGGTCTCTTGTGATTGACTCGTCAACGCCGTAGAAAGCCAGGCCGGCGAAAAGCCCGTAGGCGAGAAGGACGTTGGCGGCGACCCCGGCCACCAGCACCAGGAAACGCTGCCACCTCTTTCTGTTTGCGAAGAGCGCCTCGCGCGCCACGCCTTCGGGAAGCTCCTCCGGGTTGTCAAGCTCGCCGGCGAACTTGACGTAGCCTCCCGCCAGGATCCAGCGAAGCTGCCAAAGGTTGTAGCGCCCTTTTCTTTCGGCGATCTTGGGGCCGAACCCTATCGAGAAGGCCTCGATGGCGAAGCCGAAAATCCTACCAACTATGTAATGTCCGGCTTCGTGGAACAGCACAATGACGCCGATCACGGCTATGAACGTCACGGTCGACAGAATGATTGTCCCTGCTAGGTGCATCATCTTTCCTTTGCTTTCGCGAGCAGGCGCTGGGCCTGGCGCCTCGCCACCGCGTCGAGGCGGATGACCTCGTCGAGCCCGTCCGGAGAAGAAGGCTCCGTCTCCGAGAGAACGCCCTTGACGACCTCCTCTATTTGCCCGAAACGGAGCTTGTCCTCAAGAAATGCCTGCACCGCAACCTCGTTGGCGGCGTTGAGCGCGATCGCGTGGGCCTCCGAAGCCGTGGCCGCCTGCCTCGCGAGCGCGAGGCAGGGATAGCGCTTCTCGCTCGCCTCCGAGAACGTCAAAGCCGGCGTCCTGGCCAGGTCGAGGGAGGATAGCAGCCCGTCAACCCTCTCCGGGTAGGTCAGCGCGAACTGAACGGGCAGCGACATGTCGGGGCTCGCCATCTGCGCGATCACCGAGCCGTCGTTGAATTCGACCATCGAGTGGACGACGCTCTGCGGATGTATGAGGACGTCAATCATCTCGAGCGGCACGTTGAAGAGATGACAGGCTTCGATGACCTCCAACCCCTTGTTCATCATCGTAGCCGAATCAACGGTGATCTTCTTTCCCATCTTCCAGGTGGGGTGGCGAAGGACCTGCTCGACGGTGGCCCCCGCTAGGCCGTCCGCTGGAAAGTCGCGCAGAGCCCCTCCGGAAGCCGTGAGAATCAGGCGCCGCACCGAGGAACGCTTCTCTCCTTGGAGGCACTGAAATATGGCGCAGTGCTCGCTGTCAACAGGGAGAAGCTCGGCTCCGCTCTTGCGCGCCGCTTCAAAAACGAGGCGGCCAGCCATGACTAGCGTCTCCTTGTTCGCCAGCGCCACGCGGCGCCCCAGTTCAACCGCGCGAAACGTCGAGCGCAGCCCCTGCGAACCGGCGATCGCCGCCACGACCGTCCGTGCCTCCGGAAGCTCGGCAAGGCGAACCGGCCCTTCGGGTCCGCTGAACACCTTAACCTCTTTGAACCTTTCGCGAAGCGCGGCGGCGTCCTCGCTTCTCGATACGGACACCGCAAGCGGCTTGAACTTCTCGATCTGTTCGGCCAGCCTTTTGACGCTTTTTCCGGCCGCTAGGCCGACGACGCTGAATCTGTCCGAATGCTTTTCGAGGACGCGAAGCGTCGTCTCGCCGACGCTGCCGGTCGAGCCAAGGACTACGACCCCGGTCATGGCAGGAAAACCTTCTGGTAGAGCAGGACGGCCGGAGCGGCGAAGAGAAGGCTGTCGAGCCGGTCAAGCACGCCACCGTGGCCTGGGAGCAACGACGAAGAATCCTTGACGCCCGCGCCCCTCTTCAACGCCGATTCAAATAGGTCGCCTAAGGGCCCGATGACGGAGACCACCGCTGCTATGATGAGCGCGTGAGCGATCGGCAGCCCCTTGAAATAAGTGAGCGGCGCCACCGCCCCGGCGGCCAGGGAGCCAATCGCGCCGATAATGGCGCCCTCCCACGTTTTCTTGGGGGACACGCGCGGGGCGAGCTTGTGCCTGCCTAAGAGCCTTCCGCCATAATAGGCGAACGAGTCGCCGGCCCAGACCGCCGTGCAGGCGAGCAGAACGAAGCCCGTGCCGCGGGCCCCGCCCAGTTCCTTGAGGGCGAGCATGCAGCCGGGAAGCACGCCAAGATAAAGGGAGCCGAAGGCCGTCGTGGCTACTGCCCCCAAAACCCTCGCCAGGTCCATTTTGGAGAAAAGCGCCAGCACGCCCACCGCCAGCGCGCCAGTCACGGCGACTAAGACGGGGGGAATTCGCTCGGGAAGCCATACCGAGAGAAGCGCCATCAGCGCCCAGGCGTACCCCATCAGCCTGAAGGGCTTTTCGCCCAGCGCTTCGGCGAGGCCAAAGTACTCGTGAGCGGCCAGGAGGCTTGCCAGCGCCGCGAGCGCGGCGAACCAAACCGAGTTTTCCGCCAGAACCGCGGCGAAAAAAAGCGGCAACAATACGGCTGCCGTGGCCACTCGCTTCACGACAACCCTCCGCCTTCACCCGCGGAAACTGGAGCGCGCTCGCCACCGATGCCGCCGTACCGCCTCTCGCGCCTTTGGTAGTCGAGGACCGCTTCGTAGAAATGTTCCTTGTTGAAGTCGGGCCAGAAGACATCCAGGATGGTTATCTCGGCGTAAGCTATCTGCCACAGCAAAAAGTTGGAAACCCTGAATTCGCCGCTCGTGCGAATAAGAAGGTCCGGATCGGGAAGGTCTGGAGCGTAAAGATTGGCAGAAATCATTTCCGTCGTCACCGGGCCGCTCGTGCCCTTTTTCGCCGCTTCGGCCACGAGCAACGTGCAGGCGTCGGCTATTTCGGTCCTGCCGCCGTACGAAAGCGCCAGCGTCAGCGTCAGGCCAGTAGCGTCCCTCGTCTCCCGCTCGAAGCGGTCCAGAAGGGCGCGCACGTCTTTGGGCAAATCCTCCCTGCGCCCTATCGAGCGGAACCGAATCTTCGTCTCCACCATCCGTTTCGCTTGGGACTTGAGAAACCGCCGCAAAAGCTGGAAGAGCGCCTTCACTTCCACCTCTGGACGTTTCCAGTTCTCGACAGAAAAGGCATAGAGCGTCAGATACCTGACGCCCAGATCCTGGGCGGCCTGCACGGCCGACTTGACGGCCTCGATGCCGGCCCGGTGGCCCTCTATCCGCGGATAGCCGCGCGCCTTCGCCCAGCGCCCGTTGCCATCCATGATGATAGCCACGTGCGCGGGGACATTATTCGGGTCAACCAGCCTTATCAGCGGGTGAGGCTCTTCGGAGGTCTTGGTTCGAGGCTTCGGCTGCGACATCGGCCCCTTTTCCATGAAGGAACAATACCACAGGCGCCGGTGTGATGGAAGGGGCTCGGCGGCCCGGCCGCTCGCGCCGCGGCCGGCGCGGCGCGACGTTGACACGCGGGCGCTTGAGCGGCTATAATTCATGTTCGCGTTCAAAGGGAACGCAGGAGGTGACTGTTGCTTTCGATTAGACTCAAGCGCATCGGCCAGAAACACCGCCCCTTTTACCGTCTGGTGGTGTCGGACAGCCGCAACCGGCCAGGAGGCACGAACGTCGAGGAAGTGGGAACCTACGATCCGCTGCCGAATCCCTCAAAGTTCGACTTGAACATGGCCAGGATAGATTACTGGCTTTCCCGCGGAGCCAGACCCTCCGTGCAGGTGGCGAAGATCATCTCTCTGGCCAAGGGCGCGAAAGCCCCCTCAGAGTAGCCTCGCGCTTCCGGCGAATCGGCGAGATGTCCGGCGTGGTCCCTGTCGCGCGAGTCGTAAAAACACGGGGCTATCGCGGCGGGCTTTGGGTGGAACCGTATCTGGAAAATCTGGCCCCGGTTTTGGCGGGGGCTGACGTTTGGGCGGGACCGGGGAGAGTATCCGGCCCATATCACGTCGCCGAGTTTTTCAGTTATTCCAAGGGCTCGGTCCTCCGGCTCCATGGGATCGAGGATCTTGAGGCGGCCGCGAAGCTTGTCGGCCGCGAGATAGAAGTGGCAAAGGAGAGGGTTCCCGAAGAGGGCGCGCTCTCCTTCGACGCCGCCGATGTCGTGGGCTGGGCCGTCGAGGACTTGGCGCGCGGACACATCGGAGAGGTGAAAGCCGTGCGCCGCGACGCCTCCTACTGGCTGTTCGAGGTCAAAACGTCCAGCGGCGAAGCGGAGATACCGGCGGTGACGGGGCTCGGAGTCGAGGTTCACAAAGAGCAGCGGCGAATCACGGTGAACCTGCCAGGAAGTTACCCCGGCGTTGACGGTGATTGAAGAGGCGACTTGAGAATTGATGTCCTGACCCTTTTTCCGGAAATGTTCGACGGCCCGTTCAAGGCCTCGATAATCGGCCGCGCGGTCAAAGCGGGAGCGGTTGAAATTCGAGTCCACAACTTTCGGGACTGGGCCTCGGACAAGCACCATACCGTGGACGACTCCCCTTTCGGGGGCGGCCCGGGCATGGTGCTCAAGCCCGAGCCCATCTTTGACGCCGTCGAGGCGGTGCGCGCGGGCGGCGGCCAGCGCGGCCCATTGATCTACCTCACGCCCAAGGGCCGGACCTTCGATCAAACGATGGCGCGGGACCTGTCGGCCCTCGATGGATTTATTCTTCTCTGCGGGCGTTACGAGGGAATAGACCAGCGCGTCATTGACGACCTCGTTGACATGGAGATATCAATCGGGGATTACGTTCTTTCCGGCGGGGAGCCCGCGGCCATCGCCGTGACGGACGCCGTGGTTCGCCTTCTGCCAGGCGCTTTGGGCGACGAGGAGTCGGCCGTCGAGGAATCGTTCAGCGAAGGCCTTCTCGAATACCCGCACTACACCAGGCCCGCCGTTTACAGAGGCCACGAGGTTCCAGCGGTGCTAGTGTCTGGCGATCATGAAGCGGTTCGCCGGTGGCGGAAGGAGCAGTCCCTAAAAATGACCAATTCGCGGCGTCCGGATATGGTCCGGCGCGCACTAACTTTGGAGGCACTCAATGAAGACGGCTGAAACTCTAGACAAAGCGGCGCTGAAAACGGACGTCCCAGTTTTCAAGGCGGGAGACACGCTGCGCATCCACGTCAAAGTCAAGGAAGGCGACAAGGAGAGAATCCAGGTCTTCCAGGGCGTAGTAATAGCGAGGAAGCACGGCGGGCTGCGCGAGACGCTGACCGTCCGCAAGATTTCGGGCGGCATCGGCGTCGAAAGAATATTCCCCCTCCACAGCCCGATCATAGACAAGATCGAGGTCATGCAGGAGGGCAAGACCCGCAGGGCCAAGCTCTACTACCTCAGGAACCTTCAGGGCAAGAAGGCGCGCATCGAGGAGCTGCGCCGCGAATAGCGGCTGAGCGATGGCTGACCTGCTGGCGCTCGAGAGGGCGCTATGGGACCGCGGCCTTGCGCGAATAGCAGGCGTTGACGAAGCGGGCCGCGGGAGCCTCTTCGGCCCGGTCGTGGCCGCCGCCGTGATCATAGCGCCACAAGGAGACCTTTCTCGGATCCGCGACTCGAAGAAGGTGCCGGAGGGAGAACGGGAAGCCCTTTTCGAGAAGATCACGACTGGAGGCCACGTGATCGGAGTCGGGCTGGTGGATGCCGCCGAGATTGACCGCTCGGACATCCTGAGAGCAACGCTGAAGGCCATGGCTCAGGCCGTAGCCTCGCTCTCGCCGGTCCCGGATTACGCGCTCGTGGACGGCAACGTCCTCCCCCCTCTCCCCTGCCCCGCCGAAGCGGTCGTGAAGGGAGACTCCCTTTCGGTTTCAGTCGCCGCCGCGTCAATCGTGGCCAAGGTCACGAGGGACAGGTTGATTCGCTCCATGGAAAAGGATTATCCTCTATATGGGTTGCGGCGGAACAAGGGCTACGGAACCCGTGAGCACCTTGAAGCGATAAGGCGTTACGGGCCGAGCCCCATGCACCGGATCAGCTTCCGCCCTTGCCAGAGGGGACCTCTGTACGATGGCCATTGACCGGGTGAAGGTCAAAATCAACGCCGACAAGCTCCTGATGGCCAACAAGGTCCAGGAGGCGATAAGAGAATACCAGAAGCTCGTCGAGGACAACCCGCGCGACATCGCCACCCTGAACCAGCTCGGCAATCTCCACCTCAGAGCCGGAAACAAGAACGCCGCGGTTCCAATCTTCATCAAGGTGGCGGAACTGTTCAACAAGAACGGCTTCGCCATGAAGGCCGTCGCCTCCCTCAAAATCGCGGTTAGAGAAGACCCCAACAACCTGCGGGCCTGGGAGCTTCTGGCGGAGCTTTCCGAACAACAGGGCTTCGTCAAGGAGGCCCGCACCGCCTACGAAAAAGTCGCGGAGCTCGTCAGCGGAGGCAGCGACTCCGAAGCGGTGCTGCGCGTCAACCAGAAGCTTCTTGACATAGATCCAGACAACCTGCGAGTCCGGCTGCACGTCGGCGACCTGCTTCTGAAGAAGGGCAGCAAGGCGGAGGCGCTGAAGCACTACGTGAAGGCCGGCAAGTCTCTCGCCGCACAGGGCAAGACGAAGGAAGCGGCGCGCATTTACGAACGCGCCCTTCAGATAGACCCCGAGAACATCGGCCTTTTGGAGGAGGTCGTCAAGGACCTGGCTTCGCAGAAGCACGCCGATCAGGCGATAGCGCTTCTGGACGGGCTCCTGGAGCGCAACCGGGAGTCCACGGCGCTCAAGGCGCTCAAGGTGGACGTCCTGGTGCAGGCGGGAGAGTACGCGAGGGCCAAGGCCGACTGTCTGGCGCTGCTTCGCTTACAGCCTCAGAACAGGGGCCTGTTGGCGAGGGCCGTGCGCGTTCTTTCGCAGTTGCGCGAGTTCGACCTCGCGGCCTCGCTCCTCGAACCGGTCCGCCAGGCGGCCGCCCCCGACGACCTACAGAACGCCGAAGCATTGTACAAGGAAATCCTGAAGGTGGCGCCCGGCCACGTGCCATCTCTCAAGGGGCTGAGCGACGTCTACAAGAAGGCTGGCAACGAATCGCTGCAGGCGAATGTACTCTCATCGCTGGCCGACGCCGCGCTTGCCTCCGGTGACCTTGCGACAGCCAGGCAGTCCTCCATGGAGCTTCTCGAACTTGAGCCGGAGAGCAGCCAATACCGCGAACGCCTTCGCTCCATAGAAGCAAAAATGGGTATGGCGAAGGAGCCAGCGCCCCCGCCACCTCCGCCCGCGGCGGCGCCTCCCCCGCCTGAGGAAGCGGTAAACGAAACCGGTGAATCGGAGATTGAAGTTGTACTTGGCGACTTCGAGATGCCGCAGGTTTCAACAGACGCGGCCATCGCGCTCGAACCGGAGCCTCTCGAGCCCCCTGCGCAAACCGAGCCATTGCGCCCCGTGCCTCAAGAGCAGCCCGAAGAGATAGCCATCGAGCTTGACGAGCCGGAGGCGGAACAGCAGCCTTCCGAGGCCGGGCCTCCGGAGATCGAACCGGAAGCCGCCCCATTGAGCGCGATGGAAGGCGAGATGATTCGGGAGCAGCTCGCCGAGGCCGAGGTCTTTTTGAAATACGGCCTCTCTGAAAAGGCCGTCGGCTCGCTCCAGGGCGTCCTGAAGCGCATTCCGGATCACATCCAGGCACACCAGAAACTGATAACCATTTTCAAGGGCCTCGGGAAGAAAGACAAGGCCGTAAGACAAATATTGAAGCTCGCGGAGGTCTTCAGGAAGCAGGGCGACGAGGAGACTTGCGCGACGCTGCTCGAAGAGGCCCGAGCGATAGACCCGAACCATAAGGCTATTCAGGAATTCGAAGAGCCTTCCGCGCAGGCGGCCCAGAGATTTAGCACCGAGGCTCTCCTGTCGGGCGCGTCACGCCCGGCGGCCAAACCCAAGCCACCAAAGATAGAATTCGACCTCCAGCCGCTCGAAGTGCTGCCCTCCAAGGAAGAGGTTCCGGCTGCGACACCCATTCAATCCGAGGAGTCCATCGTCATAGACCTCTCCGAGGCCGAGGCTTCTCCCGCCGCCGAAGAGGCGCGTGAAGTCGCCGAGCGCGCCGAAGAGATCGAATTCTACCTGAGCCAGGACCTTCTCCAGGAAGCGCGCAGGACTGCGGACTCGCTCTGCGAAAAGTTCCGCGAAAATCCGCGCGCGGCTCTCGTAAGGCTCAAAGTGAATGAGGCGGAGGCTGCCAGAACCCGCATCCAGGCCGAATCCGAGGCGGTCCAGCCGCCTGCTTCCATCGAAGAGGACAAGCCCCTAGCCGCCGCCGAGGAGGCGGGCCCCGAGGAGTGGCCGGAGCCAGGCGCGAAGCCGCAGGCGTCTCCACCGGCTGAACCCCTGGAGACGGAAGCCGCGCCCCCACCGGAGTCGAAAGAAGCGGTGGCGGCGCCAATGGCCAAGGCTCCGAAAGCCGCCGCTTCCCTTCTATCCGAGGCGTCGCTCGCCGAGCTTCAAGCGTTGGACGAGCAGCTTCTTTCCAAGAAGAAGGCGGCCACGCCCAAGCACGCCACCCCAGCCGAGGTGGAGGCTCCAAAAACCAAGACCAAGATGAAGGTTACGGCCGAGGAGCTTCTCGAAGAGGGGCCGCCGGCGGGCGCCGAGGAGGCGAAGCCCGAAGCGGCGGCGAGCGATGAGTACTACGACCTGGCCGCCGAACTGGGAGCGGCGCTCGACGGCCTGGACAAACCGGAGGAGTCTCTTTTCGACGAGGAGAAATCCCCGGAAGAAATGTCCTTCGAGGAAGTCTTCAAGGAATTCAAGAAGGGCGTCGAAAAGAAAGTCGGCGAAGAGGACTACGCGACCCACTACAACCTGGGCATCGCCTACAAGGAGATGGACCTCGTTGACGAAGCGATCGGCGAGTTCCAGATGGCCGCCCGCTCGCCCGAATTCTTCGTCGAGTGCTGCTCGATGCTGGGCGTCTGTTTCAGACAGAAGGGCCTTGGCGAGCTGGCGGAGAAGTGGTACCGCAAAGGGCTCGACGCAAAAGGGTTCCCCGACGAGATTTATACCGGGCTCAAGTACGACCTGGCTGAAACCCTCGAGGAGCAGGGCCGCAAAGGTGATGCCGAGGCCCTCTTCAAGGAAGTGTACGCTGCCAACGCCAACTACCGCGACGTAAAGAAAAAGATTCGCGCGAAATAGCTGATTGGGGACGTCAAGATGAGCGCCACGGCTTCAAGATCATTCCGTCTCATGCCGCGCCGCATCGCGGCGGCCGCCGCCATCCTCTGCCTGCTGGCGCTGGCTCTCGCGTGCGGGAAAAAGGGCGATCCCAGGCCCAAGAGCGACGTCGTCTCCTCGCTCGCGGCGCCTCATCCGGCCGCCGAAAAGCGCGCGTAGGCGATGAGCGAGCAGCTTGAATTCTACAAAATGACCGGCGCCGGCAACGACTTCATCGTCGCCGACAACCGCGGCGGCGCCTGGAGCGTATACGACCTTGCGGCGCTATCGGCGGGCCTATGCAAGCACGGCGTGAGCATAGGCGCCGACGGCCTCATATTGGTCGAAAATTCGATGAGAGCCCGCTTCAAGCTGCGCGTGTTTAACAGCGACGGCTCCCAGGCCTCCATGTGCGGCAACGGAACCAGGTGCGCGGCCAGGTTCGCTTTCCTGAAGGTGATAGCAGGCAGGCGAATGACCATCGAGACTTCCGCCGGAATTCTTGACGCTGAAATATGCGACGGGGCCGACGTTAGCCTTCGCATGCCGGTGCGCGCGGAGACTCCGCGCTCAATGACGCTGCGCGTCCAGGGACGCCCGCTGACGGCCTCTTTCGCCAATGCCGGCGTGCCTCACCTCGTTCTCTTCGTGAACGACGCCGAGAGGGCCCCGGTCGCCACGCTGGGCCAGTCCCTCAGGTGGCACCCCGACCTTGGAGAGGGCGGGGCGAACGTTGACTTCGTCCAGCTCATCGGCGCCCAGGGGCCTCACCTCATTCGCACCTTCGAGCGCGGAGTCGAAGGCGAGACCCTGGCCTGCGGCACCGGGGTTACGGCGGCGGCGTGGGTGCTGTACAAGTTGTTCGGAAAGCCTCCGCTGCAGCGCTTCAAGGTCCGTTCGGGACGCGACCTTGAAGTGGAGATTGACGAAGCGGGCGGAGCGGAGTTGAGCGTGCGGCTCAAGGGCGAAGCGCGCGTCGTTTTCCGGGGCTTTCTCTCCGACGAAAGCCTCACGGAGGCCCTCGCATGAAATTCGGGCGCGGACTTTACGAGGGGCGCGTAACGGACTTGTCTCTCGGCGATGACGGCATCGCGCGCGCGCCTGGCGGCGCGCCGGTGGATTTGGCATCCGTCCGCTTCCTGCCACCTTCAAGGCCGACCAAGATCGTCTGCGTGGGCCGCAATTACGTCGAGCACGCCAAGGAGCTCGGCAACGCCATGCCCGACACTCCCCTTCTCTTCCTCAAGCCAGTCTCGTCCCTTCTTGGCCATGGAGGGACGATAAGGCTCACCGAGCAGTCCAACCAGGTCGAGTACGAGGGCGAGATCGGAGTGGTGATAAAGTCCGCCTGTCATCTTCTCGGCCCGAAGGAAGACCCGATGGCCTACGTCGCCGGCGTGACACCGGTCAACGACGTCACGGCGCGCGACTTGCAGAAGAAGGACGTCCAATTCACGAGGGCCAAATCCTTCGACACCTTCTGCCCGGCCGGCCCCTGGATCGTCCCCGTCGAAGACCCTTCCAGCCTGGAAGTTCGGACTTTTCTCAACGGGCGCGAAGTTCAGCGCGGAAGCGCTTCCATCATGGCATTCCCGATCCCGGAGATCATCCGTTTTATTTCCAGCGTCATGACTCTGGAGCCGGGCGACCTCATCGCCACCGGGACGCCAGCCGGCGTGGGGAGGCTTTCCCCGGGAGACCTCGTCTGCGTGGAAGTGGTCGGCGTCAGGCTCGAAAACAGGGTCGGCTGAACCATGGCGGACGACGCGGCCCGAATCGCGCAGCTCGAAAATGACCTCGGGGCGGCGAGGGAGCAGCTCGAAACGAAGACCGCCGCGCTCCGCCAGAGCCTCTACAAGCTTGAAGAGGCCGGGCGGCTTCAGGAACAGTTCGTCGCCAACATCACCCACGAGTTGCGGACGCCGCTAACGACGATCCTGGTCACTTCCGAGGTTCTCGAACGCTACCTTGGCCCATCCGCGCCCACGATCCAGCGCCACCAGCTCGACTTGATCAGAAGAAACGCCAGGCTTCTCGAAGACCTCATCAATGATCTTCTTGACCTGGCGAGGCTCAAGCGCCACCAGCTCGAACCCAGGTTTCACGAATTCCCGCTCGCCGGTTTCGTCCAGAACCTGAAGGAGAGCATGTCCCCTCTCTTCAATCACAAGGGGCTTTCATTCGAGGTCCGCCTCGGCGAGGATATTCCACAGAACATGCGCTGCGACGAGGAGATGCTTCGCAAAATAGTGACGAACCTGTTGAGCAACGCCTATAAATTCACCGAGACTGGCGGCACCACCTTGGCCGTGAACCGGGAAGGAACAAGGCTGATATTCAGCGTCTCCGATACTGGACCGGGCATTCCGGCCGAGTCGCTTCCCAGGATATTCGACGAATTCCGGCAGATTGACGGGTCCGACTCCAGGCGGCACTCCGGCACCGGCCTGGGCCTTTCGATCGCGGACCGAATGACCGGGCTTCTAGGCGGAAAGATCGAAGTCGTCTCGGAGGTGGGGAAGGGTTCGGTGTTCTCGGTTGTTATTCCATTGGCAAGGGACGAGGAGCGACCTTGAAGGAGCGAGCTTATGCGGCTTGGAGAGATTGAAGTCCACCCGCTGGTCGCCGGCCGCTTCAGGCTGGACGGCGGCGCGATGTTCGGCGTCATCCCGCGGGTGCTGTGGGAAAAGAAGATGGCCCCGGACGACAAGAACCGGATATCCATGGTTATGAACGTCCTCCTGATCAATGCCGGAAATAAGAGCATTCTGGTTGACACGGGAGCCGGCGACAAGGAGGACGCCAAGTTCCATGAGATTTACGCCCTGAGCCATTCCTTGCTGGAAGGAGCGCTCGCTGCAAGAGGCCTGGCGCCCTCGGACATTGACGTAGTGGTAAACACGCACCTCCACTTCGACCACGCCGGCGGCAATACCTCGCGCGGCGAAGACGGCAGGATAGCTCCAGTCTTTCCAAACGCCCGCTACCTCGTCCAGCGAACGGAGTTCGACGCGGCCATGGCCGCCAACGAGAGGAACAAGGCCTCATACTTCGCCGAAAACTACAAGCCACTCTACGACGAAGGACGGATGGAGCTTGTCAGCGGCCAGACCGAAATAGCTCACGGCGTAGCGGCCGAGCCGCTTCCAGGCCACACAAGGGGGCTGCAGGGGCTGATGCTGCATTCCGGCGGAGAGACCGGCCTCTACCTCGCCGACTGCGTTCCTACATCGCACCACATTCCGTTGCCGTGGATCATGGCATACGACCTGTACCCCACCGAAACCCTCGCCACCAAGAAGAGAATCCTGCCCGAGGCCGCGCGCAAAGGGTGGACGCTCTTCTTCGAGCACGATCCTGACGTACAGGCCGCGAAGATCGAGCAGGAACCGGGCGGCAGGTTCATCCTTCACCCGGTACGGGATAGCGAATGACCGGTGCCAGAAAGGTGACCGCCATCGAGGATCTCGGCCCGGCATCAAAGGAAGAAGGCGGCTTTCTCACCCTGTCGAGCCGGCGCTACCGCAACAGGTACGACAACGGCGAGGTTTCGAGGCCTTACGTTTACGAGTACATCAACAGGCGCGGTTTTGACGCCGTTGCCATCGCGATTTATTACGAGCTTGACGGCGTCCCTTACATGGCATACAGGCCCGGCATACGGGTCCCCGTTTACTTTCGGAAGGAGCTTCCCCTCCCGTTGCCCGACAGAGGCCGCTACCTCTTCATCCCAGAGGCCGTGGCCGGAAGCTTTGAAGCCAACGACTCGGGGGTCGATGGCTTTCTCTCGCGCGTCGTTGCGGAGGTCGAGGAGGAGGCCGGATTCAAAATCGCCCCTTCGGCCATCGAACCGCTGGGCGGGGGCTTTTTCCCCTCCCACGGCCAGTCTTCCGAGAAGATACACCTCTGCGCGGCGAGAGTTGATCCGGGCGCGCGCTTCGAGGCCAAGGGCGACGGGTCCGTGAACGAGGCGGACGCCCCGCCGCTCGTCTTCAAAACCGTAAGAGAGATACTTCTGGCCTGCTGGAGGGGCGAGATCGAGGACCCGAAGATTGAAATCCTGGCCCAAAGGCTCTCGCACCATCTCGGCTTCATTCCACTCTTGGGAAGATGCGCCTCGCCGGAGGAACTCGAAACCATGAAGCCCTTCAAAGACGCCCTTGACACAAACGGGGTCGTCCCTCAGGCCGAATAGCCGCCCCATTGGAGACATGATGGCAGTCAACCGCATCTGCTCGCTTTTGGACATCTCCTTTCCGGTGCTCGCCGGAGGAATGACGTGGGTCTCCGAAGCGGTCCTCGCCGCCGCGGTGAGCGAGGCCGGAGGGCTCGGCTGCCTGGCGACCGGAAACATGCCGGGAGAGCTTCTTAGGGAGGAAATCCATAAATACGTGAAGCTTTCGAAGAAACCCTTCGCGGTCAACCTGATTCTTCTGAACCCGAACCTGAAAGAATGCGTCGAGGTCGTCAAGCAGGAAAAGGTTCCGGCCGTAACCTTCGGCGCCGGCAACTGCGGCCCTTACATCGCCGAACTGCACGAGGCCGGCACGAAGGTCGTCCCCGTCGTCAATTCCGTCGCTCTCGCGAAGCGGCTTGAACGCGCGGGAGCGGACGCCATCGTCGCCGAGGGGCAGGAATCGGGCGGCCACATAGGGGAAACCTCGACGCTGCCCCTTATCCCGCAAATGGTGGACGCCCTCAAAATCCCCGTGGTCGCAGCGGGCGGAATCGGAGACGGCCGCACGATGGCCGCGGCCTTCGTCCTCGGAGCCGAAGGAGTTCAGCTCGGCACGGCGCTCGTAGTGGCCGATGAATCGAGGGCCCACGATAACTACAAGAACGCCATCATCGAGGCGGCCGACCGTTCGACCACGGTGACCGGCAGGAAAATCAGCAAGCCGGTGCGAGCCTTAAAGAACCAGCTCTCCCTGGAATTTCACAAGCTGGAGGAGGCCAACGCCCCGTGGGAAGAGATCGAAGGGCTCGCGATCGGCGCCCTCAGGAAGGCCGTTATGGAAGGGGACATCGTTAGAGGGTCGGTGATGATGGGCCAGATAGCCGGGCTCGTCCGCAAGCGCGCGCCGGTGGCGGAGATTCTCTCCTCCATGATCATGGAATGCAACCAGGCTCTTGAGAAGGCCGGCGCCGCGAGAGTATCTCGGCATGTCACCAAACAGGGGTAACGCACCTTGACGGCCTCTCCCTCCTACTTGAGGCTGCTGGAAAGCGGCGAATTGCGCGCGCGGGCCGAGCGGCTCCTCGCCCGCCTCCAGCCTTGCGAGGTCTGCCCCCGCCACTGCCGCGTCAAACGCATGGACGACAAGCGCGCCGTCTGCCGCACTGGAAGGTACGCCGAGGTGGCCTCCTACTGCCTTCACCACGGCGAAGAGCCCTGCATCAGCGGAGAGCGCGGCTCTGGCACGGTTTTCTTCGCCCACTGCAACCTCGAGTGCCTCTTCTGCCAGAATCACCAGATCAGCCAGGAATGGACCGACGGCCAAGGCACCGTGAGCCCGAGGCGGCTGGCCGAGATATACTTGGAACTGGAGCGCCAGGGCGCACATAACCTCAACTGGGTAAGCCCCAGCCACGTCGTCCCCCAAGCCGTGGAAGCACTGTTGCTGGCGGCGGAACGGGGCTTCCGCCTGCCGGTCGTCTACAACTCCAACGGCTACGACGACATTGACACGCTGAAACTCCTTGAAGGCATAGTGGACATTTACATGCCGGACTTGAAGTACGCCGGCGAAAAAGAGGCTTGCGAGCTGTCCAAAGCCGTCGGTTACCCGAGCAACGCCCAAGCGGCGATCCTCGAGATGTGGCGCCAAACAGGCCCGCTTAAGCTTGACGAAGAAGGCGTCGCCGTGCGCGGCCTGCTCGTGAGGCACCTGGTTCTCCCGGGCGGCTTGTCGCAAACTCGAGAGGTTCTGGCCTTTCTCTCCCGATCGCTGGGAAAAGGAGTGGCCGTGAGCCTCATGGCCCAATACTTCCCGCCCCCCGGCGCCGCGTCTCACCCTCTCCTTCGCCGGCCCCTTACGGCCGGAGAATGGGAGCGCGCCCTCGAGGCTCTTGACGCCTCGGGCATAGAAGAGGGATTCACCCAGGAACTGAGCGCCTCCGCCAACTACCTTCCAGACTTCAACAAAGAGGGCCACCC
>JBBINO010000057.1:0-17034 GCA_037443845.1 Acidobacteriota bacterium | reverse complement strand
GCCTTGCTTATGGTGTAATCTTGGCGTGAAGGGAGTGCCAAAATGGCACAAGGGAAGATTCTTATTTTTGAAGACGAGAGAGAAAACCTCCAGAGCCTCACAAGGGCGCTGGAAAAAGTGGGCTACGAGGTCAAAGGCTTTCAAGAGCCGGCGCAAGGGTTGGATTACCTGCGCGGCGACGACAGCGTTGACATCGTCGTCACCGACCTTAAGATGCCAGGGCTTGACGGCATAGAAGTTCTTAAGCAGGTGAAGAAGAACGACCCATCGGTGGCCGTGCTTCTGGTCACGGCTTTCGGTTCCGTGGAATCGGCGGTGCAAGCGATGAAGGTCGGAGCCGACGACTACCTGTCGAAGCCGGTTGACATCTACGAGCTGAGAAGCCGCGTCAAGACGCTCGTTGACAAGCGGAAGCTGAGCCTTGAAAACGCCGAATTGAAGGCGAGACTGGACGAGCGTTTCGGCTTCGAGAACATCGTCGGCAATTCCCAGGCCATGCGCGCGCTCTTTCAGCAGACGAGGATGGTCGCCGCCACCAGGGCCACCGTGCTCATACGCGGCGAATCTGGCACGGGCAAGGAGCTGATCGCCAACGCGATCCACCACCATTCGGAGAGGAAGCGCGGGCGGTTTCTGCCACTGAACTGCGCCGCAATTCCGCCGAACCTGATGGAGAGCGAGCTGTTCGGCCACGAGAAGGGCTCGTTTACGGGCGCGGACAAGGCTCACCCGGGCAAGTTCGAGCTGGCCCACGGAGGAACGCTCTTCCTCGACGAAATCGGCGAGCTTTCGCTGGACCTTCAGGCGAAGCTGCTCCGCGTCCTCGAAGAGCACGCGGTCACGCGGGTCGGCGGCGCGCACTCGATATCTGTGGACGTGCGGATAATCACGGCGACCAACAGGGACCTGCTCGCCCTCGTGAGGGAGGGCAAGTTCCGAGAGGACCTATACTACAGGCTGAAGGTCGTCGAGCTTTCCATTCCGCCTCTTCGCGAAAGGCTGGAGGACCTGCCGCTGCTCGTCCAGGCCTTCCTCGGCCAGTTCAGCAAGGAACACAACAAGCAGGTGAAAAGGGTCGGCGACGGCGTCTTAAGCGCCCTGGCGGACCACCGCTGGCCGGGCAACGTCCGCGAGCTGAAGAACGTCATCGAACGGATGGTGATCTTCTGCGACGGCGACGTTCTGGAGGAGCGCCACCTGCCGGCCGACTTCGGCTCGAACAACAGAGGCGCGCCGCCCCCCGCTCCCGCTTCCACGGTGACGTTCCCAGCCCGGCAATCGGCGGCCGTGACCCTCGACCAGATGGAAAAAGAGGCCATCATGTCGGCGCTTGTGCAGACGGGCGGGAACAAGACTCAGGCGGCACGCGTCCTCGGAATAGGCTTGAGGACGCTTCACCGGAAACTAAAGGAATACGGTTACAGGGACAGCCAGGAACCGAACGAAAGGAGTTTGACATGAAGATAGCACGCCTTTTCCTAGTAGCTTTGGCGGGGGTTCTGCTGATCGTCTTGGGCTTCGGCTTGGCCCAGGTTCGGCAGGTGAGCGCCCCGGTCGCGAGCGCCGCCGCCCCGCCCGAATACACCAGCGGCCCGAACGCCGCCCCGCCGTTTGGCTTCGCCGACGTGGTCGAAAAGGTTGACCCGGCGGTTGTCAGCATAACTGCCATATCCGTTGGAGGCGACGAGAGCCAGGGCGAAGGCGGCCAAGATTCCCCCCAGATGCCGCAGAGCCCGTTCGGCAATCCCTTTGAATTCTTCTTCGGAATGCCGCACCCCAACATGCCTCAGGGCCAGAAGCCGGTCCAGGAAGCCGGTGGAAGCGGCTTCATCATCAGCCCCGACGGCTACATTCTCACCAACAACCACGTGGTCAAGGGGGCCGAGAAGGTCACCGTCACCCTGAGCGACGACAGCGAATACACCGCCACGGTCGTCGGGACGGACGACGAGACCGACGTCGCGCTGCTCAAAATCAACGGCAAGAATTTCCCGACCGTCGTCCTCGGTGATTCCGATGCCATGCGCCCAGGGGACTTCGTCCTGGCCATCGGCAACCCTCTCATGTACCGCCACACGGTGACGATGGGCGTGATTTCGGCAAAAGGCCGCAGGCTTTCCGCCTCGGCCCTGGATGACTTCCTCCAGACAGACGCCGCCATCAACTTCGGAAACTCCGGCGGGCCCTTGATCAACGCGAGGGGAGAGGTCATCGGAATCAACACCGCCATCACCCGCAACGACGGCATGGGCCGGATGGTCGAAGGCATAGGATTCGCCATACCTATCAACATGGTGAAGGCGATGATCGAGCCCTTGAAGAAAGACCACCGGATTGCGAGAGGCTACCTAGGCGTGAAAGTCGGGCCCCTGGACAAGGACGCCAAGGCCTACCTCAAACAGCAGTATGGTGTTGACGTCAAGGGCGGCGCCGTCGTACAGAGCGTCGAGCCGGACCAGCCCGCCGCGAAAGCGGGCCTGAAGAAGGGCGACATCATAACGGCGGTGGAAGGCATCGAACTCAAGGATTCCAGCGAGCTCGTCCACAAAGTCTCGGGCTTCCCTCCCAAGAAGACCATTACGCTTGACGTTCTAAGGGACGGCGCCAGGAAGAAATTCGACGTCACTTTGGGCGACAGGGCCAAAGGGCTCTCTTCGGGAGACGAGGCCGGCCAGGGCGACAACGGCCAGCAGAAAGAGGCCAAGCTCGGCATCAGGGTCCAGGACATTACCCGCCAGGCCCGCATGATGTACCGCATCCCCGACGACGTGAGAGGCGTTCTCGTTACATCGGTGGATCCAGCGATAAACGCGTTCGCCAAAGGAATCCGCGAGGGCTCGATAATCAGCGAAGTGAACGGGAAATCCGTCTCGAACGCTGACGAATTCAGCCGGGCGGTTGCCGGCGTAAAGAAAGGCGAGGCGGTCAGCATATACCTTCAAGACGACATGGGCGGAAGGTACGTCTATTTCCGAGCCGATTGAAGGATGTTTCTTGATGTGCCAAGATGGCGCGCCATTATGGCGCGCCATCTTTTTTCCTGGGCGCCATTCTTCTATAATTGAAGCGTTTGGCCATCCGGCCAAGGATGAGGGGGCCACTTGGAAGAAGAACTCGTCTCTCAGCGCCGAGCTAAGCTGGCCGCCTGGAAAGATGCTTTTCCAGGCAGCGATCCCGACCGTTACGAAATTTCGGTCTCCCTCCTCCAGATAGCCGGGAAGCACGACGGTACCGAAAAGACTTCCGCCGAGGAATTGGCCGCGGCCGGTGAAAAGGTGCGCGTGGCCGGGCGGCTTGCTGCCTTGCGCAAGATGGGCAAGCTGGCCTTCGCCCACATTTCCGAAGGAGGGGCGAGGCTTCAGCTCCTTTTCGAGAAGCAGGGGCTTGGGGAATCCTACGACAAACTCTCGCTTCTCGACCTGGGCGACTGGGTGGGCGCCGAAGGCACGCTTTTCAGGACGAGGACCGGCGAGCTGACCGTAAAGGTCTCCTCCTACCTGCCATTGCGGAAATGCCTGCGGCCGCTTCCGGAGAAGTGGCACGGCCTTGTGGACGTCGAGCAGCGCTACCGCCAGCGCTACCTCGACCTCGCCATCAACAAGGAGAGCCTCGACAGGTTCCAGCGCAGGTTCAGGATGGTGGAGGCGATAAGGCGCTTCATGATCTCGGAGGGTTACGCCGAGGTCGAGACCCCCATGCTCCACGCCCTCGCGGGCGGAGCCGCGGCGCGCCCGTTCGTGACCCACCACAACGCGCTGGACATGACCCTTTATATGAGAATAGCCCCGGAACTTTTCCTGAAACGGCTCGTCGTGGGCGGGCTGACGCGCGTCTTCGAGATCAACCGCAACTTCAGGAACGAGGGGCTCGACACGAGCCACAACCCCGAATTCACCATGATGGAGTTCTACCAAGCTTATTCCTGCGCGAGCGACCTTGTAGGCTTCACGGAGCGGCTTCTCTCGGAGGTCGTAACCGAAGTCACCGGCGGCGCGGAGATTACATACCAGGGACGCCAGATGTCATTCGCCCCCCCCTGGCCCAAACTGCCTCTTCGGGAAGCGGCGCGAAAAGCCCTCGAAGAGAGGGGCGTCCCCAATGGCGCATGGCTCGCCGAGGGCGGCAGGGTTGAATGGGCGCCGAAGCTCGGCATGAGCCCCGCCAAGGCTTCCACTCCCGAAAGGTTTCTCGTCGAAGCTTTCGAGACCCTCGTCGAGCCGGAGCTTTGGCAGCCGACGTTCGTCACAGACTATCCCGTCGAGGTCTCGCCTTTGTCCAGGCGCAAGCCGGGCAGCGACGACACCGTGGACCGGTTTGAACTATTCGCCGGCGGGATGGAACTTTGCAACGGCTTTTCGGAGCTCAACGACCCGGAGGACCAGCGGTCGCGCTTCAAGGCCCAGATGGACGCGAAGGCTCGCGGAGACGAGGAGGCGATGCCTTACGACGAGGATTACTGCACCGCTTTGGAGTACGGCCTTCCTCCGACGGCCGGCGAGGGGCTTGGAATAGACAGGCTGGCGATGCTTTTGACGGACACGCCGTCAATCCGGGACGTCGTCCTATTTCCTCACATGAAGCCGCGGGGCGATGAATGAGCTTCGTCTCCTTCGTCGGCCGAAGGTACCTCCTTCACCGCCGAAAGCAGGCTTTCGTATCGCTGATAACGGTGATTTCCGTCCTCGGCGTGGCGGTCGGAGTGATGGCGCTCATAATCGCGCTGGGCATTTCGACCGGGTTCACGAACCGCATCCGGGAAAAGATCCAGCTATTGAACAGCGATCTCAACATCCTGGGAGGCCCGGGTGAACTTCCCGAGGAGCAACAGGCGGCCGTAACCAAGGAACTCGACTCGGCGAAGGAGGTCCAAGCCTACGCCCCAGTTGTGCTGGGAACTGGCCTTCTCAGCGGGCCCTATACGAGGGTGGGAGTGGTGGCGAAGGTCGTTGGCGTGGCGCCCGAACGCCAGTCCAAGGTAGTTGACATCACCCCGTTCGTGAGGGGCGGGACTTTTCTCGGGCAGACGCCGGACGGGGCGCACGGGGCGATCATCGGCACCGACTTGGCGGCCACGCTCGGCGTGAACGTGGGGGACACGCTCCAGCTCCTCGTCCCCAAGCTGACGCTCTCTCCCTTCGGGGGGTTCCCAAAGATAGTACGCGTGAAGGTCTCGGGGCTTCTGGAAACGGGCTACTACCTCTACGACACCGAGTTTCTCTTCGTTGACCTGCCGTTCGCGCAGGAGCTTTTCACGGGGCCTGGGCGCGTCAGCGCTATCCAGGTGAGGCTCAAGCCCCGCGCCGATCTCGGTTCGGTTAGGGAGCGGCTGCAGAAGGACCTCGGCCCAGGAATAAGGGTCCTCGACCTCGTCGGCAGCAACGCCGAGTTCTTCAAGGCGCTAAGAATGGAGCGCGTCCTGCTCTTTCTAGCCATCGGCCTCATAGTGACGGTCGCCTCGTTGAACATAGTCTCCACGCTCATCCTGATGGTCATGGAGAAGGTCCGCGACATAGGGATCCTGAGGAGCATGGGGGCATCGGCTCGCGACATCAGCCTCGTCTTTCTCTTTGACGGCATGGCGATAGGGGTCATGGGAACCCTCCTGGGGGACGTGGCCGGCGCCGCAGCCTGCAAGCTCCTCGACAAATACCACGCCATACCGCTGTCGCTCGACGTCTATCCTCTGCCCTACGTCCCCTTCGTCACCTCGTGGCAGCAGGTGGCGGCGGTCTCCTTGTTCGCCCTGGCCATAACCTTCGCGGCGACGCTATACCCGTCGGCGAAGGCTTCCCGCCTCGATCCGGTCGAGGCGCTGAGATACGAATGATCGCCGAGGTCCGTGGCCTTTATAAGAGCTATCACTCAGGGAACTCGCCGCTGCCAGTGCTCAAGGGCGTGGATCTGGCCCTCAACGAAGGCGAGGTGGTCGCGCTCACCGGCCCTTCCGGCGTCGGAAAGAGCACGCTCCTCCACCTGATAGCCGGGCTGGACCGCCCCGATTCCGGTTCCGTCGTTGTGGCCGGCCAGGAAGTGACGAGGCTCAAAGGCGGCGAGCTTGACAGGTACAGGAACAGGACGATGGGCATCGTTTACCAGTTCCACTTCCTGCTGCCGGAATTCACCGCCCTGGAGAACGTGCTGATCCCCTCGCTCATAGCCCGGACGGGGGAGGCGGGGCTCCGCCGCGCGAAGGAGCTTCTGGCCGAGGCGGGACTTGAAGGCCGCGAACACCACTACCCCTCTCAGCTTTCGGGCGGAGAGCAGCAGCGGGTGGCCATCGCGCGGGCGCTGATCAACGACCCGCCGCTCCTGTTGGCCGACGAGCCGACTGGAAACCTGGACGAAAATACGGCCGCCTCCGTCTCGTCCCTGCTCTTCGGCCTGGCAAAGAGGCGCGGCCTCGCCGTTCTGATGGCAACGCACAACACCGGCCTCGCCGCGACCTGCCACCGCACCGCGCGGCTTGCCGACGGACAGGTAAGGTGACAGGCGCCGCCCGCGGGTGGTATAATCCCCGGGCGGGGCGAACTGTCGAAGGTGGCTTCGCGGGCCGAGCCCTCGGGCCGGATCATGGAGAGAGGCGGAGTGGCGCGAGGCTGCCACGACTTTTTGATAGGTGACCAATGGCGAAGACGAGACTTGTGGCGGCGGCTTCCGTTTGCTTGGCGCTTTTCCTTGGAGTTGTGTTCGCCGCCGAGGCTCCCAAGATAGAAAAGATAATCATTGACGGAAACGACCGGCTCACGCAGGACGCCTTTCTTGCGCTCACGTCGCTTCGCCCCGGCGACCCGTACGATCCCCAGGTCATAGAAAAGGAATACAAGAAGATATGGGATTCAGGGCTCTTCGATGACCTGAGCGTCGAGGCCAAGGACGGCAAGACCGGCAAGATACTGCTGTTTCACGTCAAGGAGAGGCCGATCATAGCGACGGTCGAGTTCAAGGGTTCCAAGACCCTGACCTCATCCACCGTCCTCGACAAGCTCAAGGACAACAACGCGGAAATCAAGTCGGGCACGGTTCTCGACTATTCAAAAATCAAGCACACCGAGGCGGCGCTGCGCTTCATGGCGGCGGAGAAGGGCTTCCCGGACGCGGTCGTCTCCTCGAAGGTGAACCCGATCGGCCGCTCGCAGGTCTCCCTCGTTTTCAACATAACGCAGGGGCCCAAGGCGCGGATATCCAAGATCAAGTTCGTCGGAAACCACGCCTTTTCGAACCTGAAGCTCAGGTACACGATGAAGAAGACGCGCCAGCACTGGATGTTCTCGTGGGCGAGCCGCCACGACCTCTACACCGAGTCCAGGTTCAACGAGGACACGAAGCTTCTGCGCGACCTGTACGAAAGCCACGGCTACCTCGACGTTGACATAGGCGAGCCCATCATAGACAGCCGCGTCAACGCAAAGAAGACGAAGAAGTGGCTCACGCTGACCATACCCATTACCGAAGGGCTTTCGTACAAGATGGGCACGGTGAGCTTCGAGGGAAACCACCTCTTCACCGACGCCGAGCTGATGAAGGGCTTCAAGTTCAAGAAGGGCGTCACGCTCGACAAGGTGGGGCTCGGTTACGTCATGAAGGCCATCGAGGGCAAGTACGGGCAGAAGGGTTACATCTACGCCACTGCGACGCCGATTTTCGACAAGGATCCGAAGACGAAGATCGCCAACGTGACCATCTCGATCAACGAGGACCAGCAGTACTACGTCAACCGGATCGAGTTCTACGGCAACACCTCAACCAGGGATTACGTCCTCAGGCGGGAGATGGGGGTCGGAGAGCAGCAGGTCTTCAACTACCAGCGCTACCAGCGCGGCCTCTACAAGCTGAAGCAGACCGGGCTTTTCGAGATTAAGGACGACCCGGTCATCAACAAGGTTCCCAACACCAGGACCGTTGACGTTGACATCAAGGGCACCGAGGCCAGCAAGAACGAGTTGCTCTTCGGCGGCGGCTACGGCGGAGTCAACGGATTCTTCATCTCCGGCGCCTACCGGACCTACAACTTCTTTGGGAGGGGGACGACCTTCTCCCTGAACGCCGAACTCGGCAAGATTCAGAAACTCTACTCCATCAACTACAGCGACCCGTGGTTCTTCGGGAAGCGCGTGGGGTTGTCCACCTCGATTTACAACAACAGGCTGAGCTACGTCCAGTTCGACCAGCGGTCAATGGGCGGCACGCTGGCGTTCAGTTTCCCGCTGGGCGACTTCGCCGGCTGGCAGGTCGGGTACCGCTACGAGCGCTCAAGGGTTGACAGCGTCCTGAGCATCGTCAATCCGAACCCGCTCTATCCTAACTACTACACGAATTCTACCACCTCCGCGGTTTTCGGGGGCATCTCGCTCAATACGGTGAACAGCCCGTTCAGGCCGACGAGGGGCATGTCGCTCAGCTTGAGCACGACCGTCGCGGGGGCGGCGCTGGGCGGGACCAACTACTTCATCAAGCCAGGGTTTGAAGGCTCAATCTACCTGCCCACCTTCAAGAAGCAGAACGCCGCCTTCAGGGTGAGCTCCGGGTTCGTTACCGGCTATGACGGCCACACGATTCCGCCGTGGGAGCGCTTCTTCCTCGGCGGCGAGAACTCCCTGCGCGGATTTACGACGAGGTCCGTCTATCCGGTAACGAAGGACGGCCGGTATTTCATTGATCCAGGCACGGGCACGATAGAAGGCGGCAACCGCTACATCCTGGCCAACGCGGAGTACGTCTTCCACCTAGTCGAGCAGTTGGACCTGGCTTTCTTTGTTGACGCCGGCAACAC
The DNA here is from genome assembly GCA_037443845.1 of Acidobacteriota bacterium. Taxonomy (GTDB): domain Bacteria; phylum Acidobacteriota; class UBA4820; order UBA4820; family DSQY01; genus JAEMPZ01. Next base: position 8,264 of record JBBINO010000057.1, on the reverse strand, counting down.
TTACCACGAGCGCCAGCGGTGGGAGCTTTCCAACTACCGCGGGGACGCCGGCATCGAGCTCAGGTTCTTCGTCCCGATGTTCAACGTGCCGCTCCGGCTCATCTATTCTCACAACCTCCGGCCGAAGCCTGGGGATGATTTCAGCAACTTCCAGTTCACGATAGGGCTTACTTTCTAAAACGCTGATAGGACTTTTGGAGGTAACAAGATGAAGAAGCTGTTGAACGCCGGTTTTGCATTGGCTCTCACCATCATGGCAGTGAACGCTTTCGCCCAGATGAAGCTTGCGGTCGTGGAACCGGAGCGCATCATGGACGAATCGAAGGAAGGCAAGCGCGTCCAGGCGCAGCTCAAGGCCTACCACGACCAGAAGCAGGGCGAAATAACCGCGAAAGAGGCCGAGCTCAAGGCTCTTGACGAGAAGGCCAAGGATCCGAAGCTGGCCGACGACAAGAAGGACGAGCTCGCGAACCAGTTCAAGCAGAAGTACTACGAGTACCAGGCATTCGCCAAGGCCTCCCAGGAAGACATGGAGAGCCGCCAGAACAAGGCCCTACAGGAACTTCAGGTGAAGATCAGCGCCGTAGTCAGCAAATACGCGGCGTCCAAGGGGCTATCGCTCGTCTTGAGCAAGCGAATCTGCCTGTACAACGCCGACGCGCTGGACGTTACCTCGGACATCATCGCGGAGATGGACAAGGCCTACCCGGGCCAGTAGCGCCATGAAAGCTGGGGAAGTCGCTCGGTTGCTTCAGGCCGGTTTGGAGGGCGACGCCGGCGTTGAAATTACCGGCGTCGCGCCGCTGGATAGCGCAACCGAGCGCGACCTCTCCTTTCTCTCCAACCCCAAGTACAGAGAGGCGGCGCGCGCAAGCCGCGCGGGGGCCGTCCTCGTCGCCACGGCCGAAGGCCTCGAGGGCCGGACTCTCCTTCTCCATCCCAATCCATATTTGGCCCTGGCCAGAGCGCTGGAACTCTTTCATCCGCCCAAGGCGTTCGCGCCGGGCGTCCACGCCACGGCGGTCGTTGGCGAGGGGTGCGGGCTCGATCCCTCCTGTCACGTCGGCCCCCGGGTGGTCATCGGCAAGGGAAGCCGGGTCGGCGCCCATTCCGTGCTGGAAGCGGGGACGGTCATCGGCGACGGCTGCGCCATCGGGGAATCGTGCCACCTCTATCCGAACGTCGTGCTTTACGACGGCGCCGAGATTCAGGATAGGGTCATCCTCCATGCCGGGTGCGTCGTCGGCTCCGACGGTTTCGGCTTCGCCCACGAGGGGCGGCGCCACGTAAAGGTGCCCCAGGTCGGCCGCGTCGTCATCGAGTCGGATGTCGAGCTCGGCGCCAACACCACGGTGGACCGCGGCGCTCTGGAGGAGACGCGCATCGGCGCGGGCACGAAGGTGGACAACCTGGTTCAGATCGGCCACAACGTCAGGACCGGCCCCGGTTGTATTTTGGTCGCCCAGAGCGGCATCAGCGGCAGCACGAGGCTGGGCGCGAACGTCATCGTTGCCGGCCAGTCCGGGGCCGTCGGCCACATCAAGATCGGCGACGGCGCGACGGTCGGGGCGAAATCGGCCGTCACCAAGGACGTCCCTCCGGGAGGCTTCGTGACGGGTCATCCCGCGCAGGACCACCGCTTGTGGCTCAGGGAGCGAGCAATGGTCGGCCGCCTTGAACAGATGGTAGGCCGCATAAAGGCGCTAGAAGAGGCCGTCGCGAGAATGGCCAGGGGTGATAAGGAGAGGCAGCCATGATGGACGTGGTCGAAATCCAGAAAATTCTTCCTCATCGCTATCCATTTTTGCTGGTGGACAGGATCATCGAAATTGATCCCGGCAAAAAAATCGTCGGCATCAAGAACGTCACGGTGAACGAAGAGTTCTTCGTCGGCCATTTTCCGGGAAAGCCGGTGATGCCGGGCGTCCTGATCATCGAGGCGATGGCCCAGGTGGGAGGCATCCTGCTGCTGCGCGAGGTCGAGGAGAGGGACAAGAAGCTGGTTTACTTCATGGGCATTGACGAGGCGCGCTTCAGGAAGCCGGTCGTTCCGGGCGACCAGTTGCGCTTCGAGGTAGAGGTGTTGAAGAAGAAGGCGACCACCTGCAAGCTGCAGGGGAAGGCCTTCGTTGACGGGCAGCTCGTCGCCGAAGCCGTCGTGATGTCGGCAATGGTTGACCGCTGACAGCGAGGCTTGAGATGACGACTGTGCACTCCACGGCGGTTGTAGAGAAGGGCGCGGCGGTTGGCGAGGGCTGCGAGATCGGCCCGTTCGTCTATGTCGGCTCAGAGGTCAAAATAGGCGGCGGCTCGAAGATAGGCCCGCACTGCGTCCTCCACGGCAAGGTGACGCTTGGCGAGCGGAACCTCCTCGTCTCCCACGCCGCGATCGGCGGCCCGCCGCAGGACATCTCCTACAAAGGCGAGCCCACCGAGGTGGTGATAGGCTCAGGCAACACGATCCGCGAGTTCGTCACCATCAACAGGGGAACCGCGAAGGGCGGCGGCGTCTGCCGCATCGGGAACAACTGCCTCCTCATGGCTTACAGCCACGTCGCCCACGACTGCCGGGTCGGCGACAACATAATTTTCGCCAACGCCGGGACGCTGGCCGGACACGTCCACGTCGGGGACCACGCCACGATCGGGGCGCTTTCGGCCGTCCACCAGTTCTGCTGCGTGGGCGATTACGCCTTCATCGGGGGCGGCTCCATCATTACTAGAGACGTCCTTCCGTATATAAAGACGGTCGGCGCCAGGGGCGAGGGCAAGACCTTCGGCGTGAACACGATAGGGCTTCAGCGAAAGGGCTTTTCGCCCGAGGCGATAGACGCGCTGAAGGCCGCATACCGGATGCTCTTTCACTCGAAGCTCCTTTTCACCGAGGCCGTGTCGGCGGTCGAGGCCGAACTGGGCCACGTCCCGCAGGTGGCCTACCTCGTCAAATTTATCCGCGAGTCGAAGCGCGGAATTCAGATGTAGCAGCGATCAAGGAAGAAAGTTTTCTCGCCACGAAGGCGCCAAGGGCACAAAGGGTAACGAAGGAAGGAAACAAGGACCAACATGGTTGCAACCAAGAGCGGCGTGATGAAAGTGGCGGTGGTCGGGGTCGGCTCGTTGGGCCAGCACCACGCGCGCATCCTCTCTGACGCCCCGGGGGCGAAGCTCGTGGGCGTCGTTGACGCGAACATCGAGAGGGCGCGCGAGATCGCGGCGAAGTACAACGTAGCCGCTTTTCAGAGGATAGAAGATCTTCCCCCGGTTGACGGCGTTTCCATAGCCGCGCCCACGACGCTCCACCGCGAAATCGCCGAGTACTTCCTCGAAAAGGGCGCCGGCGTCATGTGCGAGAAGCCGATGGCGGCCACGGTCGAGGAGTGCGACGCCATTCTGAAAGCGCGCGACATCGGCGGGGCGAAGCTCGTGGCCGGCCACATCGAGCACTTCAACCCGGGCGTCGAGGCGCTCGCCGCCCACGTGAAGGAGCCGGGATTTCTTGAAGTCCACCGGCTGGGCGTTTTCACCGGCCGCTCGCTCGACGTGGACGTGATCCTTGATCTGATGATCCACGACATCGAGATCGCGCAAAGCCTCGTCAGGCAGCCGGTGGAAAAGGTCGAGGCCGTCGGCGTCCGCGTCCTGACGCGCCACGTTGACATTGCCAACGCCAGGCTCACTTTCAAAGGCGGCTGCGTCGCAAACCTGACCGCGAGCAGAATATCGAAGGACAAGGTCCGCAAGCTGAGGGTCTTCCAGCCGGACGCCTACCTGGCCGTGGACTACGCCGAGCAGGCGGTCGAGTGCTACCGGGTCGAGGCCTCGGCGGCGGGCAAGACGATCGCGAAGGTGGAGATCGCCGTCGAGAAAAAAGAACCGCTCAGGCTGGAGCTGGAGCACTTCATCCGCGTGGTTCGCGGGAACGAAGCGCCGCTGGTCGGCGGCGAGCAGGCGCGCGACGCCGTCGCCGTGGCCCGCGAGGTTCTCGCCTGCATGGAGAGATAGAGGAAGCATAAAGGCGGAAATGTTGGCGTACTGAAGAAAAAAGCATTCCTCAATTCAGCATTCAACATTCAGCATTAAAAATTCAATCTTCTAGGGGCAAGCTCCCGAGCTGTTGACGGTTCGTCCAACGAGCGTCGTTCCGATTCTGGCGTTGCCGGCGGAGCCTTCGCCCGCCCCGTTGTAGGCGTCAACCAGAAACCAGTAGAAGCCTCCGGAAGAGGGGGCGTCGGTGGTGGTGTTCAAAGTGTAACTTAGCGATGTTCCGTCGTACCTCGTGCAGGAATCGGTCGAAGAGTTCAGGAGGTTCGGCAAATTTGCCGGAACGCCCTTGTAGAGGCGGTATCCGCTCACCGTGCCGGAGACGGCCTGCCAGCTGATCGTCCCCTTGTCCGAAGACCAGGTCATCCCGGTGGCTGCGCCGCCGGTGCCGGGCGAGGTCTCGCCAGGCACCGGGCAGACGGCGTCGGTCCCCGCCGTGCCCGTGGACCAAGAGCTTGAGCCGCACGTGTTTTTTGACCGCACCTGGTAGCTGTGGGAGCTGCTGTTGCCGGGGCTGTAGGTGTAGGGGCTCGTGACGCCGCTCACGACGGTGGAGCCATCCACCTGCATATCGTAGCCGGTGGCGCCGGTGACGGCGCTCCAGCTGATGCTGACGCCGCTGAGCGCGCAGGGATCAACGTCGGCGACGCCAGGCGCGGCGGGCGCGGCGGGCGTGACGAGGCGCGTTCCCGCGAGGCAGTTGCTGTTGGGGGACTCGGCCGTCCCGTATGCGTCGCACGCCGCGCGCACGACGTACGTCCGCGTCGCTCCGGCAGCTATCGTCGTGTCGGAGTAGCTCGTCGCGGTGATGGGGCCGGCGATCTTCGTCAACGTCCCCACGGGACACGAGGTGTTCGCGGAGCTGTAGACGTTGTAAGCGGTGGTGCAACCGCTACCGGCCGTCCAGGCGAGGTTCACGCCGTTGCAGTCGCCGGTGGCGCTGTTGAGCGTCGGCGCGCCGGGAGCGGTACAGGAGATCGCCAGGGAGTGGTAGCCGCCAGCCGCTATATGTGTCATTCCGGTGATGTTTGAGACCATCACCGGAACGCCGCTTGTGGATAGCGTTCCGTTTCCGATCTGGCCCTGATTGTTCAAGCCCCAGGCCGCCACGGTGCCGTTGCTGCTGCTGATCGCCATGGAGTGCCATCCGCCAGCCGCTATCCCCTTCGCCCCCGTAAGAACCTCGACCGGAACGTCGCTGTCAGCATAAGTCCCGTTGCCGAGCTGGCCGTTGGCGTTGTACCCCCACGCCCATACGCTGCCGTCGTTCTTTAGCGCGAGAGAGTGCGATCCTCCAACGTATGTCTGGGTATCATCGCTTCCGCCGCCCGCGATCGCGACGATGCCCGTTATGACGTGAACCTGGACGGGGCTGTTCCTCTGGGTTGTTGACCCGTCACCCAGTTGGCCGTTGACGTTTCGGCCCCACGCCCAGACTGTCCCGTTATTGTCTATTGCCAGGGAGTGGTAAAGCCCTGCGGCAATCGCTTTGATGGGCGGGGTTCCATTCGGAAAAGAGACCTGGACACGCGTGCTGCTGGTCGTGTGCAGCCCGTCCCCAAGCTCGCCGTCGAGGCCGAACCCCCACGCCCAGACGGTCCCGTCGTTTTTAAGCGCAAGAGAATGGTAGCCACCGGCGGCGATGGCCTTCACGTTTGTTAAGCTCGACACGGTTACGGGGCTGCTGCTGTCGCTGCCTGGAAGCGTGACGCCGTTTCCAAGCTGGCCGTAGTTGTTATGCCCCCACGCCTTCACGGCGCCGCCGCTCGTCAGCGCCAATGAGTGATAGCCGCCCGCGGCCACGGCAGTCATTCCCGTCAGGCCGGTGATCTTTGCGGGAACATTGCTGTCGCTGCCAGGAATAGCACCACCGGTTCCAAGCTGGCCATAATGGTTCCATCCCCAGCTCCAGACGGTTCCGTCGCTTTTCAAGGCGAGCGAATGCGCGTAACCGGCGGATATGTCATCTGCCGAAGTCAGATTGTTCGTCGTGGCGTTTATCCCAACTGGGATCCATTGGTAATTTGCGGGCTTATTATCCCCTAGCTGGCCGTTAAAATCATCACCCCACGCCCACCTGCTGTTGGCTTGCGCCATCGCGGCGCAAGGGAAGGCCAGGGTGGCAACCGCAAGGAGCGCCGCCGCGAAAAGCGCCGCGCCGTTCTTTGTTTTCAGAAACGATGCCGAACGTGAGATCGCCATTGCGATTCCCTCTTTTCAGGCCGTGCGGCGCTTTAAGCCTCTTCGCGGGCGGGAGGCTTTTTCGACATGGCGCTTTCTCTCGCCGGGCCTTTCAAGATTATCGCCCCCCGCCGGGCCTAATTCAATAGGCCGAAGAACCGCCTGGATTTGCCGAGGCAAGAATGGCCCGCGTGGCTTGCTTTCGCGGCGCCCCGTTTTGTTGTAGACTTTTTAGGAAGCGTGAAGGGAGGCGAGCCATGTTCGAGACGGCCGAGGTCGGGAACCGGGTCGAAAAGGCTGTGTACAAGCGCGAGGAGGCGAAGCTCCGGGAGGAGCTTCTTGAGGCGCAGAAGGCGCTCGCGGCGTCTCCCCTCGCCGTAGTCATCCTCGTCGGCGGCGTCGAGGGGGCCGGGAAGACCCACACCGTAAACCAGTTGCTCGACTGGCTCGACGCCAGGGGGATAGAGACGCACGCGATGGGCGAGCCGAGCGACGAGGAGCGCGACCGGCCGCCGATGTGGCGCTTCTGGCGGCTGCTGCCTCCCACCGGAAGGACGGGGATATTCCTGGGCTCGTGGTACACCGAGCCGATCGTCTCCAGGGTCTTCAAGGAAAATTCCCAGGCCGGCTTCGACCAGTCCCTCGACCGCATCGTGGACTTTGAAGAGATGCTCGGCCACGAAAACGTCCTCGTCGTCAAGTTCTGGCTGCACCTTGGCAAGGATCTGATGAGGAAGCGCTTCAAGAAGCTCGAATCCGACCCGCTGACCGCCTGGCGCGTGACGAAGCAGGACTGGAAGTATTTCAGGAAGTACGACAAGTTCCGCGAGGTCGCCGAGAGGGCGCTCAGGCGCACGAGCACGGGGGGCGCGCCCTGGCACATCGTCGAGGCCACGGACTGGCGCTACCGCAACTTGACCGTGGGAAGGGCGCTCGTTGATTCGATAACGAAGAAACTCGGCGACATTGCCAAAGCTCCGAAGCCCGAGCGGGTCCCAGACAGGCCCAAGCCGCCAAAGGTGAACCTTCTCAGGAACCTCGATTACTCAAAGGCGGTGCCCGAGGACAAATACGACACGCGGCTCGAAAAGCTCGAAGGCGAGCTGAACCGCCTGACGCGCAGGCTTTACGAGAAGAAACGCTCGATGACGATAGTTTTCGAGGGCTCCGACGCCGCCGGCAAGGGCGGCGCCATCAAGAGACTGAGGATGGGGATGGACGTCCGCGACACGCGCGTCATCGCGATAGCCGCGCCGACCGAGGAGGAGCGCTCCCACCCCTACCTCTGGCGCTTCTGGGGCCACCTGCCGCGGCTCGGCAAGATCACGATCTACGACCGTTCCTGGTACGGCCGCGTCCTTGTCGAGCGCATAGAGGGGTTCTGCGCGAAGGAGGACTGGCAAAGAGCCTACGCCGAGGTCAACGCCTTCGAGGAGCAGCTTGCCAACTTCGGAACGATCCTCGTCAAGTTCTGGCTGGCCATAACACCGCAGGAGCAGTTGAGGCGCTTCAAGGAGCGCGAGGAGACGCCTTACAAGCACTACAAAATCACCGACGAGGACTGGCGCAACCGGGCCAAGTGGGACGCCTACGAAGCCGCCGCCGTGGAGATGTTCGAGAAGACGAGCACGCCGGGGGCGCCATGGACGCTCGTCGAGGCGGTGGACAAGAACTTCGCCCGAGTCAAGGTCCTTGAGACGGTCGTCCGCCGCTTGAAGAAAGAGCTCTAGCGGGCTGTCGCAAAACCCGCGGTGGCCGCGCGCGCCAGGCCTGGGGGCAATTACAAATTGGGAATTCTCGATTTTGAATTCTAATTGTTGGATTGTGGCACTTCTTGCCTATCGGCGATCCCACCATCAATTCAAAATTTAAAATTTAGCATTCATAATTCGGCGTTGGCCCCGCGCCTGTGGTTCAATCCTTCTTTCCTTTGTGTCCTTTGTGGCCCTGGTGGTGAACATTCTTTTCCCGCCGCGAAGCGGCGGCAGCCATCGGCCGAACAGCCGGCCTTTGCAAGCAAAGGCCGCTACGTTTCACGTCTC
>JBBINO010000056.1:0-17062 GCA_037443845.1 Acidobacteriota bacterium | reverse complement strand
CCCATCCCCACTTCGAGGAGGCCCTTCGCCAAAATGTCAACATTACTCCAGTCGGAGTAGTAATCAATGACTTCTTTTCTTTCAGCGCGGCGCCATCACGGTTGAGGGCACGATGTTTCAATCGCGGGATTTCGGAGGCAAGTAGCTTGACTTCAGCGGCAAGCAGAGGCATATTGCCTAAGGGGCGGCCCTGCATCGCCAGTGGAAAGGGACGCTTATCCTGCCTCAATAGCGATGATTTGGCTTCGCGCATCAAATTTCAAGGGTGGAGTGGGTTCTATAGGAAAGGACAAATGATGAAAAAGATTGGTTTCCATTTTCTCTTGCTGGCCATGCTGGTTGTCATTTCCATTCCCGCCTCCGCCGGCTTCGTCCAGGCTATGGCCGCTATCCACATCCAGCAGGGCCAGAAGGCCTTCAGCGCCGGAGATTTTGACAAGGCGATCAAGATATGGACCGAACCGAGCGTCGTGAACGTCTATAAGAACGACCCCTCCTACTGGAACATGGTCTGCCAGGCCTACAGGGGCGCCAAGCAGTACGACAAGGCGGTGGAGGCGGCGCAGAGGGGGCTGGCCCTGCAGCCGCAGGCCCCGGAGATGGTCGCCCAATTGAACGCCCTGCTCTCCCTGACCTACCGCGACATGGGCAAGCCGGAACTGGCCGTCAGACCGGCGCAGGCGGCCATCGCGGCCGCGCCGAAGGAGCCGATCACCTACGCCCTGCTGGGCGCCGCCTACCTCGCCCTGAATCGCTACAAGGACGCGGAGACGGCCGCCTTGCGCTCGCTCGAAATCAAGCCTACCGGCGACGGGCTCGCCGTGCTCGGCGTGTCCCATATGTACATGGGGCTCGTCAAGGGCGCCCTCCAGAACTTCACTATGGGGCTCGGCTACGACCCGAAGAACGCCAACCTGCTGAGAGGCGTCGTGGTGGCGCAGTTGTCGCTCTTCAACATGGACGCGGCGATGGAGGCGGCCAGAAACGCCGCGGCGGCGGGCGTGCCCGACGCCGCTCTCTACGAGGGCTTCTGTCTCTACTACCAGGGCGACACGCAGGCGGCGCTCGACAAGATCAACGCCTACATGGGCGCCTCACCGGCGATGACGAAGGAAATGGCCCTCCCCTTCGCCCTTCGGTCTTTACTCTACCGGGCGAAGGGCGACGCCGAAAAGGCGCTCCAGGATGCCCAGCAGGCTAAATCCCTAGACGGCAAAGCCTTCGCGGCTACCTACGCCCTCGGCTTCGCGCTCCTTGCCAAGGACAAGCCCCAGGAGGCGTTGGCAGCCTTCGCCGACCCGGCAACGGAGCCGCCCCTGATGCCCTTCACCGAAACCCACGTGCAGATCGGCCGCGCCCTCTGCTACGCGAAGACGGGGGAGATGGACAAGGCCGCCAACGCCTATTTCGCCGTGGCCAGCCAGGCCGACCAGCGCTGTGTCCCCCTCTGGCAGGACCGGGCCGCCCTGGTCGCGCAGTTCGCGCCCCTCGTTCAACAGCACGCCGACCAGGCGAAGAAGCTGGAGGCCGAGGGCAGGTATGCCGATTGCCTCTCCGAGTACGCGAAGGCCCTCGGCTTCGCCGAGGGCAAGGCGGCGGACGATCTGCGCGCCGCCAGCTTCGCCGCGGCATCGAAGATGCCGACGCCACCCGAGCTTCCCGAGGAGGCGCGCGTCCGAGTGGTCAGAGGAGAGGCGCTCATAAAGGACGGCGACCTCGCTTCGGCCGTGGGAGAGTTCAACAAGGCGATCCGCCTGGCGCCCTACATGCCCAAGCTCTATTACAACGCCGCGCTTCTGAACGGCCAGCTCAAGAACTACCCGGAGGCAAAGCGTCTGATGAACATCTATCTGCGGGGGGCGCCCGACGCCCCCGACGCCAGGGCCGCCAAGGACGAGATGATCCGTTGGGACCTTGAAATAGAGCGCCAGGAAAAGAAGTAGCGGCCTTTGCTCTCAAAGGCCGGCGGCAGCGAGGCGCGTACCCATGCCGCGCCTCGCTCATCGTCGCGGGCCTCACATTCATTGCCCAGGCTATAGCGCAAAGGCAAGAATAAGGACGGGCCCGAAGCTCAAGCCGCGCGTTGGGTTGATTCCTACGGCGGCCAATGTGGGAGGGTTCTCAAGAACCAGATGACGGCTGTCGCCGCGTCGCGTCAGCTCCGCCCATCTCAACACTCAAAACTCAGAACTCAAAACCCGCCTTGCGCCTCCGTCGCCCGCGCACCACGCGAACTACGGGCGGATCAAATCAACGCCGAGCTTACAAAACACCAGACACAAGACACCAAACACTTCTTCTCCTCCGTGACCTTTGCGCATTTAACGCAACTATAATCTCCCCTCCGTGCCTCAGCGCCTCTGCGGTTCTATCTTTCCCTTCGTGACCTTTGTGTCCTCTGTGGTGAACGTTCTTTCGCGCTGGGCAGGAGCATGGCTAGAAGACTTCTCTTGCTTGGGCGAGGAGCGGTTCGAGGGAATCGAGGGGGATCGGCGCGCTCTTGAGGTATTTGAGGGCGTGGCCGAGTGTGAAGCGGACCGATGCGAGGTAGCGCGAGCGCTTGCGCCTCGTTATCTGGTAGCCGAAGGTGCCCAGGGCTTTGAGCGCGCGCTGAAGGGCGCAGCGCTCAAACTCCTCGCGCTGCGCGCCTCTTCTGTCGGCGCAGAGCGACGCGCATCGCGCCTGGAAGGCCGCGGGCACCGGGCGGTAGCCATCAACCGCAAGCGAAGCCAGGTCGTAGCACCTGGGCGCCAAGAGGGCGTCCTGGTAGTCGAGGACGAGAAGGCCCCCTCCGCTTCTGACCAGAAGGTTCTCGGAATGGTAGTCGCGGTGCGCCATCTGGAAGGGCGCCTCGGCAACGGAGGCCGCCAGCTCGGAGAGCGCCGCGTGGGCCTCTGGAGGCGGCGGCGAATTGAGAAGGCCTCCGAGGAAATGCATCTCGAAGAACCCGAGCTCGAACCTCAGGCGTGCCACGTCCAGCGAAAGGAGCGGGGGCGCGGCCTGGGGCCATTGCTCCGCCGTGATCTCGCCGATGGCGCACGCGAACTCCAGGACCTGGTCTTCAAGTGCGGAGCTCCAGCGCCCCGACGAGCAGAGCCGCCCCTCGGCGAACTCCTCCACGAGCCAGGAAGCTCCGTCCGGGGCGCAGAGCAGCCTGGGCACCGTGATGCCCTTGGATTCAAGAAGGCCGGTGACGGCGACGAAGCGGTCGCGCCCGTCCCGGTCCTCCCCGAAATCGGCCAGGAGCGCCGGAGCGCCCTCCCACTCGCCGCGAAAATAATCCCGGCCTGACGCGTGAGCCTGGAGCGGCACCCATTTGCCGGGGGGATGGTTTTTATCGTCTTTCACGTCGCGCCCGCCGCCTAGAGCTTCTTGAGGAGGTCTTTCGCCAGAGCGGCAGCCTCCGAATAAGGGTACTGCTCGCCTATCTCTTGAAGCAACTTTTTCTCGCCCGGCTTGTCTCCCAGCTCCCCTGTGCAGATGGCCTCTTTGTAAATCGCGTCGGGCACCTTGTTGCCGAAGGGAAAATGGTCCACCACCGCCTTGAAGGCGTCGCGGGCGTTCTTGAAGTCCTTCACCGAGTAGAAGCCCTCGCCTATCCAATACTGGGCGTTGTCGGCAAGGTCGGACTGGGGAAAGCGCCGGATGAATTCGGAGAAAGCCTCCTGCGACTCCTTCACCTTCCCGGCGGCCAGGAGGTCATAGGCGCGCTTGTAAAGCTGCGCCGGATCCCCTGCGAGGTCTCCCGATTCGGCCGGAGCGGCCGCCACTGGCGCGAGCACCTGCGGCGCCGCTTCCACGGGCGCCTGTTTAGGCGAGGCGGCGAGCGAGTCCTTCATCTGCTGAATTTGAGCGGACAGCTCCTTCTGCTGCGCCGTCAGATTCTCGACGTCAGTCCTCAAATAGTCAACCTTGCGCGCCAGGTCGTCCTGCGGGCCGACCATCGTTGAGCACGCCGTCATTGCTGCAACCGAAAGAGTCAAGAGCGACACCGACGCAAGCCTCATGGCTATTTGCCCTCCGCCAGTTTCTGTATCACCTTCCTGAAAAAGCCGCCGGAGCTTTGGGCGGCCTCCTTTTCAAGCCTCGCGATCTCCTCGTAGAGGCGCTTCTCTTCTTTGGATAGCTTCTTCGGCGTCACGATCTCGACGTCAACGTAGAGGTCGCCCCTTCCTCCGGAGCCGATCCTCGGCATGCCGCGCCCGGCCACCCTGAAGCGCTGGCCGTGAGACGTGCCGGGGGGAACCTTGACCTTCTCCTCGCTTTCGTCGAGGGTCTGCACGTATATCTCGGCGCCCAGCACCGCCTGGGGGACCGTCAGCGGGACCGTGCAGGTCAGGTGTTCGCCTTCGCGCTTGAAGAACGAGTGGCCTTCGACGTCAATGAACAGGTAAAGGTCGCCGCTCGGGCCGCCGCGCTCGCCGGCTTCTCCTTCCCCGCCGATCCTGAGCCTCGAACCGGAATCAACGCCGGGGGGGATGCGGACCTTAAGCGTTTTCTGAGTCCGGACGCGGCCCCTGCCGTGGCATTCGGAGCACGGGTCGCGAACGATCTCGCCTTCCCCTGAGCACTGTGGGCACGTGCGGCTGACGGTGAAGAAGCCCTGCTGGAAGGCGACCGTGCCGCGGCCGCGGCAGGCCGGACACGCGATGCGCTGGCCGCTCTTCGATCCGCTTCCGCCGCATCTGGAGCACGCCGCTTCCCTCGGAAGCTCGATCGTCTCTTCTTTCCCGGCGAAAGCTTCCTCCAGCGTCAGCCTGACGTCGTACCTGAGGTCGCTTCCACGCTGCGCGCGCGGCGTCCTGGCGCGCCCCCTTCCGAAGAGGTCGCCGAAGCCGAAGAGGTTCCCGAAGAGGTCCTGGAAATCCTCGAAGACGGCCGAATCCCAGGCCACCTGCCCGGTATTCCCAGCCGTGCCGAACCGGTCGTAACGGGCGCGCCGTTCTGGGTCGCCGAGGACGCTGTAAGCCTCCGAGGCCTTCTTGAACTTCTCCTCGGCCTGCTTGTTCCCGGGATTGCGGTCCGGGTGGTAGGCGAGCGCCGCCTTGCGGTAGGCCGACTTGATTTCTTCCTGGGACGCCCCGCGAGAGACGCCGAGTATCTGGTAAAAGTCCTCGCCCGCCGTCATTTCTTCGGCCCTTTATCGGCTGGAACCTGCGGAGCGTACAAGATGACCTCCGAAAGCGCGCGAGATGCGTCGGTCAGGCTCTGGAGCGCCTCCTGGAGCCGGCCTGCGCTCTCGCTCGACAAGTCCTTCTGAGCTTTCCTTATCGCCTCTTCAACTTCCTTGCGGGCACCCTCGTTCAAAAGCGCGCTGAATTGGGCGAACGATTTCTGGTTGCTGTCGAGAAGGTGCTCGAGCTTCATGCGCAACTTCTGGACCTCGATCTGCCTCTTGTCCTCGTTCTCCCTGGAAGCGGCGTCCTGAATAATCTGGTTGATCTCGTTCTCGGATAGCCCCGAAGACGGATTGACGACTATCTTCTGCTCGTTGCCGGTTATGAGGTCCCTAGCGTAAACGGAAACTATGCCGTTGGCGTTCACGTCAAACGTCACCTCTATCTGCGGCACTCCCTGGGGAGCCGGCGGTATGCCGACCAGCTCGAACCTTCCCAGGGAGATGTTCTCCCCGGCGATCTCCCTCTCTCCCTGGAGGACGTGGATCTCGACCTTGTCCTGGTTGTCGCTGACCGTCGTGAAGATGCGGCTTTTCTTGGTCGGTATCGCCGATCCCCTCTCGATCAGCTTGACGAAGATGTTACCTTTGGTCGAGACGCCCAAGCTCAGCGGGATGCTGTCAAGAAGGATGATCTCCTTGACCTCGCCCTTGATTATGCCAGCCTGTAGCGCCGCCCCCAATGCAACCACTTCGTCGGGGTTCTTGTCCCGTCTCGGCTCGCGCCCGAATATCTCCTTAACCGTTTGGATGACGAGCGGGGTTCTGGTCTGCCCGCCCACGAGGAGAACCTCGTCAATGGCTTTTGGCGACATGTTCGCGATCTTCAGCGCCTCCATGCAGGGGGCTTTAGTCTTTTCGATGATCGGCCCGATAATCTCCTCGAGCTCCGCCCTCGTAAGCTTCGTGACGAAGTGCTTCGGGCCGGCGTCGTCGGCAGCTATGAATGGAAGGTTGATCTGCGCCTCCATCATGCTTGAAAGGTCGCACTTGGCGCGCTCGGAGACCTCCTTGAGCCGTTGAAGGGCGAGCCTGTCCGCGCCAAGGTCAATGCCCGAATCTTCCTGAAATCTGCGGATGAGCTCGACCATGATGGCGTTGTCGAGGTCTTCTCCGCCCAGGTAAGTGTCGCCAGCGGTGGCGACGACCTCGAAAAGGCCGTCTCCAAGGCGAAGGATCGAGATGTCGAATGTGCCCCCGCCGAGATCGTAAACGGCCACCGTCTTGGTTTGGGATTCCTCGAGGTTGAAGGCCAGGCAGGCGGCGGTCGGCTCGTTGATGATCCTCAGGACTTCCAGGCCGGCGATGCGCCCGGCGTCCTTCGTGGCCTGGCGCTGCGGGTCGGAGAAGTAGGCCGGGACGGTGACGATCGCCTCGGTGACCTCCTCTCCAAAATACTCCTCAGCGCTTTTCTTCAGTTCGCCCAGGATGAATGAGCTGATCTCCTGCGGGCTGTATTCGTGGTCTCTCGCCTTGACCCGCACGTCCCCGTTCGGCGCTTCAACCAAAGCGTATGGAAGCACGTCCTGAGCCTGCGTCATCGTCTGGTCGGAGAACTTCTTCCCGATCAGCCTTTTTACGGCGTAAATGGTGTTTGAAGGGTTGGTGACCGCCTGCCTCTTGGCCAAGTTCCCGATGAGCCTCTCTCCCTGCTCGCTGAAAGCGACGATGGACGGAAGCGTCCTGCCCCCCTCCATGTTCGGGATGACGACTGGCTGGCCCCCCTCGATGAAGGCCATGCAGGAGTTGGTGGTCCCCAGATCAATGCCGATGACCTTAGCCATTGGAAGTCTCCGGTTGCGGCTCGGCGTCCAGCCGGTTCACTCTAACCCTGGCGGCCCTGATCAATTTTCCCTTGAAGAGAAAGCCGCGCTGCATGACCTCGGTAATGGCGCCATGTGGTAGCTCCGGGTCCCGCGAGAGCATGACCGCTTCATGCAACTCGGGATTGAACTGCACGTTCAGGGCCTCGACTGGCTCGGCGCCCGCCTTGGCCAGAACCTCCATGAAGCTCTGCTGGCAAAGTTCCAACCCTCTTGACCATTGGGGCGGCGCCTCCCGGCGCAAAAGCGCGATTGCCGTGTCCAGGTTGTCGAGCACCGGAAGCAGCGAGCGGATCAACTCCCCTTGCGCCCTGTCGCCGGCTTCGGCCTGGTCGCGCTCGGCTCGGCGCCTGTAGTTTTCAAAGTCGGCCCTAAGTCTCAAAAGGGAATCCTCGAGTTTCTTCACCTTCTCCGAGGCGTCTTCGTCTCGGCTCTTTCCGGCGGCCAAGAGGCCTTCATCCTTCCCCAGGGGTATGACGGCGTGCGGCCCTTCGTCGTGCTCGACGAACTCGATCATCATGTCACCGGGGTCGCCCGAGTCGCCGGAGTCATCGAGGCCGTTTTTCTTTTCGTCACTCATCTGGCCCGCCCTGGAGGGCAAAAACGTGGCTGGCCTCGGTGAGCCTCCGCGCCTGGGCTTTCAGGGCGGGAAGCGCGAGGTCGAAGCGCATGCACTCAGGACCAATGACGCCCACGAAGCCGAGCCCGGTCGAGACGTCGCCGTAGGCCGTCCCTAAGAGGGCGAGCCCGCGCGATTCCGGATCGGGCCAGTCTTCCCCGATGACTATTGCCAGCCCGCTCACCTGGTCCCAGACCTCATCGAGAAACAGCAGGAGGTTCCTCTTTTCTTCCAGCGCCGAAAGCACGGCCCTCAACACCTTGGCGTCCCCGCTAACCTCCGGCGCTTCCAAGAGCCAAGGAAGCCCCTCCCAGAACACTTCGGGAAGCAAGGCGGCGGCCGGGAAGGAGGGCTCTACCAGCGCCGCCGCGTCACGCATGACCTCGGTCGAGCGCTCGCTCTCCTCGGCCACCTGCCTTCGCAGGCTGTCGCGGATTTCTTCGAGAGTGCACCCGCTGTAGGCCTCCGACAGGCAGGCCGAAAACGCTCTCAGTTCATGCGCGCCGTACTTCCTCAAGGGCGCCAGCCACTGCTCGTAAACCTGCCCGCTCTGGAGCACCAGGACCATCAGGATCGAGCCGCCAGAGACCGGGACCAGGTCGCACGCCCTCAGCCTGGCCTGGCCCAATGACGGGGTGGTGGCGAAGCCGAGGCCGCGCGCGCAGGTTGAAATGTTTTCCGCGGCCGAGCGGATCAGGCCGGTGAGCGTCGCGCTCCTGGAATCGGGGGCCGCGGACGGCTGGCCGGGAGCCTCGGCGGCATCCACTCCGGCCATGCGCTCGATGCAGTATCGGTAGGCAAGGCTCGTGGGGACGCGGCCTGACGAAACGTGCGTCTTGGCGAGAAACCCTAGCGCTTCGAGCCGCTGAAGCACGAGCCTGATCGTGGCTGGGGCCAGAGCGTCCGGGCCGTGGCCGGAAAGCAGCCGCGAACCGACGGGACGCCGCGTCCGCACGAACTCCTGCAAGAGGGCGAGGAGGATGCGCTCCTCTCTGTTCGTCAGGTCTTGGGCCACTTCTTTTGCCCCTCCATGCCGCGTAGTTTATAACAGACGCCGCTTTACCGTCAAATTCGCCGCCTTTTCACGGGGCCTGGCATGGGTGTACACTTGGGACGCGCTGTTTAGGCATACGCAGGCGCCGGCAAAGGGGAGGCTAGATGATTTCCATCCGCAAGCGCGCCAGTTTCATCACGGTGGCCTTCTTGTGCGGCTTGATTGGAGCATACGCGCGCGCGCAGGACCTTTCGTCATTCCTCGCCGCTCCCCCGGCGCCGGGCGCGTGGGCGCGCTACCTGGTCATCACCAAGGCTCCAGGCGACAAAGGCCCGGGCAAGGTCGAGACATTTTCGATAGCCGTAACGGGAGGCGAGCAGGCCGAGGGTGTGCCGTGCCTCTGGGTCGAGGCCGGGCCGCAGGACTTTCTGACGGACCGGAACGGCACGCTGAAGGTCCTTCTCAAGGAACATCCCTCGCCCAAGGAGGCGCTGAATTTCTTGATGGAGGCGCAGAAGGCCCAGTACGCTCCAAAGAGCGGGCCTCCCTACGCATTGAGCGACGGCGTGCTGAGCTTCGTCCGCAACCGGGCCGCCAACATCGTCGTCGAGCAGGCCGTGAAGGAACTCGGCAAGGAGGAGGTGCTACTCGCCTCCGGAAGGCGCGTCGAGTGCACCCGGCTTGAAATCACCACGAAAATTTCCCGCCTGCCCTTCACTTCGATGGCGGTCGAGGAAAAGGGAACCTACTGGAAGAGCACCGGTACACCCTTTCGCGTTGTCAAGGCGGAAATCGTTCGCACGGAAACGGGCCGGACGCCTCAGCCGAGGGTTCGCAACGTCTCGGTCATGCTGGTTGAGGACGGCGTCTCGGGCGCGGCCTCCGTCATACCGCAAGCTCCGGAAAAGGTCAGGGGCCTTTGGTCGTTGCTCTTTGATTAAAGGGGGAGCGCAATGGAAGACATGGCTGTTTTGAAAAGAATCAGGCTATTCAAGGACCTCAACACTTTGGAGCTGATTCAAATCTCGAAGATGGTGCGGCACCACAAGTTCGCCCCGGGCGAAGTGGCCATAAAGGAGGGCGACCTGGGCGATTCGCTCTTCGTCGTCAAGAGCGGCAAGTTCAGGGCCTACGTGACGCGACGCACCTCCAAAGAGCTTGCTCAATTCGGTCCCGGCGAAAGCTTCGGGGAGCTGGCGCTCATGGACGCCGCCCCAAGATCGGCGACGATCGAGGCGCTCACGAACGGAGAGCTTCTCGAATTGACCTCCGAAGCCTTCAGGCAGGTATTGGCTCATTCCGACGACCTCAGGAAAAGGCTCTGCGAGAACCTCATCAAGGACCTGGTGGCCAAGCTGAGGCGCACCAACGACAAGCTCCTTCACCTCTTGTGAGGCGGAGATGGCCGAAGACAGGATGGTGCAAGGGCTCGCCGAAGAATCCGAAAAGCAGTGGGAGGCGGCGCTGCGGCCGAGGCGCCTTGCCGACTACATCGGCCAGAAGCGCGTCACCGACAACCTGGGCGTCTTCATAGAGGCAGCCAAGCGGCGGGGCGAGGCGCTCGACCACGTTCTGCTCTACGGCCCGCCGGGACTGGGCAAGACGACCCTGGCTCACATCATCGCGGCGGAGATGGGCGTCAACATAAGGGTAACTTCCGGCCCCCTGATAGAAAAGGCCGGAGACCTGGCGGCATTGCTGACCAACCTGGACACCGGCGACGTCCTTTTCATAGACGAGATACACAGGCTTTCGCCAGCGGTCGAGGAGGTGCTCTATCCGGCGATGGAGGACTTCAAGCTGGACCTCGTCGTCGGGCAAGGGCCGGGCGCGAGGAGCCTCACCATTCCACTGAACCGCTTCACGCTCATCGGGGCGACGACGAGAATGGGCCTCTTGAGCGCCCCGCTGCGCAACCGCTTCGGCATCACCTTCCACCTGGATTTTTACCCGGCGAACGACCTTGAGGTGATAGTGGGGCGCTCGGCGGGGCTTCTGCTGGTAGGAATAGAAGCGAGCGCGTGCGCCGAGGTGGCCCGCCGGTCGCGCGGCACGCCGAGGATCTCCAACCGCCTCTTGAGGCGTTTGAGGGACTACGCCCAGATTTTGGGCGACGGGACGATCACCATGGACTGCGCCGTCCAGAGCCTCGAGCGGCTTGAAGTTGACCGCTACGGCCTCGACGATCTCGACAGGCGGATACTGCTGACGATCCTTGAAAAGTACTCCGGCGGCCCCGTCGGCCTGGGCACGCTGTCGGCCTCGATCGGAGAAGAGAAGGATACGATCGAGGAGATTTACGAGCCCTACCTCATGCAGATCGGCTTTCTTGACAGAACGCCCCGCGGCAGGAGAATAACCGAGCTGGCGTGCCGCCACCTGGGCGCGAAGCTGCCGGCGGGAAAGGACAACGGGCTTTTCACGGACGCCTCGCCTTGACTTTTGGGCGCGGCTCCCAATAAACTGAGGGACGCGCGAAGGAAGCGCCATAACTAGAAGGGGGCACCATGAGCCAGGAAAAGATAATCGAGGAGACGCTGACGACCTCACTGCAATCTCTCAACGACCGGCTCAACGCCCTTAGGGATTCATTGAGCGCACTGTCCGCCTCCGTTCCGGTTATCCCATCCGCCGGAGAACTGGCCGGAGCGATAGCCGGGGCACTTCCAGAGCCCCAGGCGCCAGTCTCCCCCGCCGCCTTGCAGACAGGCGGACAGGCCGGCCAGAACCTCCTTCTGTTCCACGCGGCGGCCATCGAGTACGCCGACAGCCAGGTCGAGATTCTGAAAAGGCTGATGGCCGGCGCGCAGGAGTTCGCCTCCCGTGGCGCGCTTTATATCTTGAAGGGCGACGGCGCGCAGTCGTGGGGTGGCTTCGGTTTTCCCGAAGAGGTGCGCGGATGGAAGGCCTCGCTCGATGAAGACCCGCTTCTAAAGACAATGGCGCAGAGCCGCCTGCGAATTCTTCTGGACAACACCCTGCCCGCTTTCGTGCCGGCAAAGGGCGCCGTCAGGCGCAGCATGATCGCCCCCCTCCTGCTGAAGGGAAAACCGGCCGCCTTTCTTTACGCCGATTCCGATTCTTCGGGTAAGCTGGACCATTACGGGATTGACATCCTGATCCGGGTGGCCTCCCTGGCGATAGACATACTGCCATTGAGGCCGAAGCGCGACCCGCTGCCCGCGGCCCTTGAAAACCAGGACATCATCACTCCTGGCGCGGCCGCGGCCGTGAAGCCCAAGGAGGAGGACGAGGCGCTCTTCGAGGACAGCGGGACGCTTTCGTCCGAGCCAAGCGAGACGGTGATGGCCGAGATTCCGTCTGAAGAGGCGCCCGCCGCCCCGGAGATTTCCTTCGCGCCATCGAAGCCACATGGCGCGAAAGCGCCAGCGGCCGAGGAGCCGGTTCCGCCTGGCGAGGAGAAGGCCCACGAGGACGCCAAGCGCTTCGCCCGCCTGCTCATCCAGGAGATAGTCCTCTATCATCCCAAAGAGGTCGAGGACGGGCGCGCCGGCAAGAACATTTACCGCCTGCTCAAAGAAGACATAGACCGCAGCCGCGAAGCCTACGAGCAGCGGTTTGCTAAGCCCTCCATCAGGGCGCGCGACTACTTCGGGCAGGCCATGGTTACCTATCTCGCGGATGGCGACGCATCGCTGCTCGGGCTGTAGCGCTCGGCCCAAGAGCCGGCGCTTCGCATTGATTTCACGGCCAGCCGCCTTGGCCGCGGGCCTGTTGGCGCTCGCGGCGCTCTCTGGCTCTCTTCCCCCCACGGCGTTCCAGCAGTACGCGGCAATGGCGCCGGATGTCCGCGCCGCCGCAATCGAGGCCGCGCTTCGGGCGGCTCCGCCACCCGACGACGCGGCGAAGCTGAAGCTCGTATTGGGCAGAACGCTTCTCGAACTTGGAAAGTCCCAGCAGGCCGCTGCCGTGCTGGGCGACGCGGCTCTTGAAACTAGCCCATTGAGAGAGTACGCCTGGAAGTGGAGCTACGACGCGCTCTCTCAGGACCAGGGACAGAAGGAGCGGGCCAGGCAACTTCTTTTGAGGCTCTTCTCCTGCCAGGGCGAGGCATCGTTCAAACTGGAGGCGGCCTCGAATCTGGCCGAGGAATCCATAAAGGATGAAAGGTGGGCGGACGCGGTCGAGCCGCTCGAAGAGCTTCTCAAGGCCTCGCCCTTCGACTGTTCACTCGCGGCGAAGCTTGTCGGCGCATGCGAGCGCGCCGGAGACGGCGCGCGGGCGGCCCAGCTTGCCCGCTGGCTCTACACCGAGATGCCCGCCCGCCCGGAAACGCGCGCCTTCTTCTTGGCCCCAAAGAGCCGAATGGCCTATGTCGCGAAGCTGGCGCCGCAAGAACAGCTCAGGCGCTTGATAAGACTGGAGGCGGCAAACGCGCTCGGCCCTCTCTCATCGGAATTCGGACCGTGGTCGTCTTCGCTGGGCGGCTCCCCAACGGAAGAGGAGAAAAGCTGGAAGCTCCTCTTCGAGGCGCGCCTCGAAGAAAAGGCCGGGCGGGCGCGCCAGGCGGCCAACTCCCTGCTGGCGCTCGCCGGAAACAAGGTTGTCTCGCAGGTCGCGCTCGTTCGGGCGGCGGCGGCCATCCCCGCGGCCGGCTTCTCCAAAAACGAGCTTGAAAAAGCGGTCCGTCTCCTTGCTTCGCTTCCGGCAGGAAGCGAGGCGAGGGAAAAGGCCTTTCTGGCCCTCTGGCGCTGGAGGCTCAGGCAGGCCGACCAGGCTGGCGCCGAATATTTTGCCATCAAGGTCTTGGACAACGGCCGCGAAAACGGCGACGCGAGCGCCTTCCTCTACCGCCAAGCCTGGGACGACAGCCTTTCGGGAAAGGTGGCGGCCGCCTACGGCCTCCTCGGAGACCTGGTGGCCGCGCTGCCTAAACCCAACGAAACGCACCAGGCCGCGCTCTACACCCTTCTCCGTACCGGAGGGCTGAGCCCGGCCAAGGCCGAGGAGGCCAGAACCGAGCTGCTTTCGACATCAAAGTACGGCTACTTCGGGTACAGGCTTAGAAATTTCTCACCGCCCGTCGGCGATGAGGCGAGCGGGCCGCTGCCAGAGCGTCCGGCGGGATCGCCTGGAACGCACCTATACAAGAGCGCCCTACTCGACGAGATCGCGCTCTACCCGGAAGCCGAAGGCGAGCTCTCCATGGCCTCTGACGCCAGGCCCTCGGCCGGGTTGTTCTGGGCGCTCTCCCAGGAGGCCCGGAAAGCCGGCGACCTGCCCAAGACCATCATCGCGGCCAGAAAAGCCTTCCCCGGCTCTTTCGGCCAGGCGGGGGACTTGCTGCCAGACGATGTTTTCAAGGCCTTCTATCCCCTGGAGCACGCGGCTGCGATTCAGTCCGCCAGCCACGACACCGGCCTGCCTGCGCTGTTCCTCGCTTCCGTCATCCGCCAGGAGAGCCTCTGGGACAAGGAGGCCATCTCCCGCTCCGGCGCCGTGGGGCTCATGCAGCTTATGCCCTACACCGCGAGGGAGGTGGCGAGGAAGAACGGGCTCGCGCCTCCAACGCCCGAGAGGCTGAGGACGCCGGAGTGGAACATCCCCGCTGGAGCCCGTTACCTCAAAGAGGTCTTTGACCGCTGGGACGGGCGCTACGACCTCGCGCTCGCTTCATACAACGCCGGCCCTGGCAACGTGGACAAATGGCTCGCCCGCCCGGGCTGTCCGCAAGAGCCCGACCTCTTCATAGAGTCCATTCCCTTCAGCGAAACCCGCCAATACGTGAGACGGATCGCTCTCAACTACTGGGAGTACAGGCGGCTCTACCCTGGCCTCGCCGAGGCGAAGGAGGCAAAGTGGTGAAATGGAAATCGTTTCTGGCGCTGCTCTCGGTTGTCTTTCTCCTCGTTCTGCTCGTGGGGTCCGTAATGCTCACGGGGCGGCCGTCGGCGGCGGCTTTCGTCATCACCGGAGACACCGAAGGGCTGTTGACGCCCTGCGGGTGCAGGGTCGTCCCGGCTGGCGGCCTGGCCAGGCGCCAGGCCCTTCTCGACAACGTCCGCAAAATGGCCAAGGGCGAGTTGGTCATTCCTGTAGAACTGGCCAACGGATTCTCGACGCGCGCGACGGCCAAGGATCTCCTCAACAAGGAGGCTGGCGGCTTTTTCAGCCGGAACGGCTACTGGGTCGGCGTCGGGGGATACGACCTGGAGCTGGGCCTCGACAAGATTCGGGCGCTCGCCGGGAAGAGCCGCCTATTTCTGGCCGGCCGGAACGATCTCGATGGCGGGGAATCAATCAGGCTTGGGGGATGGGGCATCGGCGGCATCGGCGACAAAGGAGCGCTGCTTCGAGCCATCTTCATTTCGGAAACTCAACCAGGGGGAGTCTCCATGCCGGACCCCATAAAGGCGCTTGGTGACGAGATACACAAACATCCGGCCGGCGGCTACGTGGTATTCGGCTCGCTCTCTCCGGAAACGCTCACCGTGATTCACAAGGATTTTCCGAATCTGATCGCGATAGTCGCCACCTGGCAGGCCGACGTGACCACCATGCCCCAGCGGGTCGGCAATACCTGGGTCGTCTACAACGGGGACAAGGGGCGGCGCTACACGAACCTCGAAGTCAGCTGGAACGGCCGCCAATTCGAGGCGTGGCCGGAGGGAGCCTATCTGGGCCCGGAAGTTCCAACCGACAAGGCCGTTCAGGCTGGCGTGGACAAGGTCCTCTCGGAAGCGCGCGCCCTCGACCAGAAGGCGCTGGAGAAGCTCGGGGGCACCGTGAAGAGCGCCAGGCCTTACGTCGGCGACGCCACCTGCGCCAAGTGCCACGCAGAGGCCCACAAAATATGGTCGCTCTCGCGCCACGCGAAGGCCTACGAGGACTTGAAGATTGACCACGGAGAGCTCGACCCGGCCTGCGTTTCCTGCCACGTCACTGGGCTTGGCTCGGACGGGCTGCCCGCTTCCGAGAAGCTCCCGTTCATCCAGGGGGTCGGCTGCGAGGCGTGCCATGGCCCTGGCGGAGGCCACCCGAGCGCGAAGATGGAGAAGGGCGAGGTCTCCGCCGAGTCGTGCGGGCGCTGCCACACGAAGCGCGATTCCCCGCTCTTCAACGCCGAAGGCTATTGGAAGCTCATCAACCACAAGTGAGTTCGGGCGCAAGCGCCCGCTTTCGCCGAAGGAAGAGAGATGAGGTAGCTCATGAGGAAATCTTGGGACGCCTACTTCATGGACATAGCGCGGGAGGTGGCGACGCGCGCGACGTGCGACCGCAAGATGGTCGGCTGCGTTCTAGTCAAGGAGAAGTACATCATCGCTACCGGTTACAACGGCTCGGTGGCGGGCCTCGCGCACTGCGACAAGGTGGGCCACATGATGGTCAACGGCCACTGCGAGCGGACGAGCCACGCCGAGGCCAACGCCATCGTCCAGGCCGCCAAGCACGGCATCGCCACCGACGGGGCGACGGCTTACATCACGGCATCGCCCTGCTGGACGTGTTTCAAGCTGCTCGCGAGCGCGGGCATCAAGCGCATAGTCTTCGGCGAGTTCTACCGCGACGAGCGGATATTCGAGGCCGCCAAGAATCTTGGCATCGAGCTGGTGGACGTCTCGGGAAGCGAAGCATGAATGAGATTGCCTTCGATCCGTGAAGCGCTGGCCGAAGCTTCGCGCCGCCTTGAACAGGAGGGAGTGCTTCACCCCTTCTGGGACGCGATCCTCCTTTTGAGCGACGCCACGAAACTCGACAAGGCTGTTCTGCTCGGCCACCAGGAGAGGGAGCTTTCGTTCGGCGAGGACCAGGCTTTCGCGCTGGCAATCGCGCGCCGGGCCTCGCGCGAGCCGCTCCAGTACATCAGGGGCGTTCAGGAGTTCTGGGGAAGGCGGATCGAAGTCGGCCCCGGCTGCCTGATTCCCAGGCCCGAGACGGAACACCTCGCGGAAACGGCTCTGGACTGCATCAAGAATGTGGCGCGGCCTTCAATCCTGGAGGCCGGCACCGGTTCGGGATGCCTCCTGGCAGCCATCGCATCGCGGCGGCCGGACGCGCTCGTGGCGGGCGTTGATTGCGAGGACGATGCCCTTCAATGGACCGCCCGGAACACCGCCGGGCTTGCGAACGTCCGCCTCGCCAAGTGCGACTTCCACGGCCCATGCCCGTTCTCCGGCCTCGATCTGATCGCAAGCAATCCTCCCTACATCACTTCACGGGAGTGGCCGCTGCTCATGCCCGAAGTGCGCGACCACGAGCCGCGAGCCGCGCTGCTTTTGGAAGGGGACGACCCGCTAAAGCCGTACCGCGCCCTCGCGCGGTGGGCGGAAATTGCTCTGAAGCCTGGCGGATTCCTGGCCGCGGAGGTCGGCACGGCTCAGGCCAGGCGCGCGTCCGCCCTGCGCTCCATATCGCCGCGGCTCGAATGGCGGCAAGGCGTAAGGGACCTTTCCAAACGCCTCCGCGTCGTTTTGTGGCGGATGAAATAG
>JBBINO010000055.1:0-18031 GCA_037443845.1 Acidobacteriota bacterium | reverse complement strand
TCCTCTTTTACACCGGCGTCAACTACAAGATGGGCGAGGTGCACGAGGGGACGGCCACGATGGACTGGATGGTCCAGGAACAGGAGCGCGGCATAACGATCACCTCAGCCGCCACCACTTGTTTCTGGAAGGATTTCAGGATCAACATCATTGACACCCCAGGCCACGTTGACTTCACGGCCGAGGTCGAGCGCTCGCTGAGAGTGCTCGACGGCGCGGTTGGCGTTTTCTGCGCCGTCGGCGGCGTCGAGCCGCAGTCCGAGACCGTTTGGCGCCAGGCCGACAAGTACCGCGTGCCGCGCATAGCCTTCGTCAACAAGATGGACCGGCAGGGCGCGGACTTCGAACGCGTACTGAGGATGATGGAGGATCGCCTCCACGCCCGCCCCGTCGCGGTCTGCCTGCCCTTGGGGCAGGAGGACAGCTTCGTCGGCGTCGTTGACCTCATTGAGATGAAGGGCATAAGGTGGCTCGACGACACGCTGGGCGCCGATTACGAAGTGGTTGACATTCCCTCCGAATACGCCGAGAAGGCGGCCATCTACCGCGAGAAGCTTTTGGAAATGGCCTGCGAGGAGGACGACGAGCTCATGGAGGCTTTCCTTGAAGGAAAGCCCCTGGACATGGCGAAGGTCAAGGCGGCGCTCCGAAAGGGGACGATCGCGATGCACTTCACGCCCGTCCTATGCGGGTCGGCGTTCAAGAACAAGGGCATCCAGCCGATGCTGGACGCCGTCGTCGAATACCTGCCCTCGCCCGCCGACATCCCGCCCATTAAGGGCGTCAACCCGGACAACGACAAGGTCGAGGAGCGCAACCACAGGGACGAAGACCCGTTCTGCGCGCTGGTCTTCAAGATCATGACCGACCCCTTCGTCGGCCAGCTGGCTTTCGTCAGGGTTTACTCGGGGACGCTTGAATCGGGCTCCTACATCTGGAACGTAACCAAGAACAGGCAGGAGCGCGTCGGCCGCCTTCTGAAGATGCACGCCAACAAGCGCGAGGAGATTGACGAAGTGCGCGCGGGCGACATCGGCGCGATAGTCGGGCTTAAGGACGTGGTCACGGGAAGCACGCTCTGCCCGAAGGACCACCCCATCGTGCTCGAATCCATGGATTTCCCCGACCCGGTCATCGCCGTCGCCATCGAGCCAAAGACGAAGGCAGACCAGGAAAAACTTTCCGCGGCGCTCCAGAAGCTCGCCAAGGAAGACCCAACCTTCCGCTGCCACGTTGACGAAGAGACGGGCCAGACGCTGATTTCCGGCATGGGCGAGCTCCACCTCGAAATCATCGTTGACCGCCTCACGCGCGAGTTCGGCGTCCAGGCGACGGTCGGAAAGCCCCAGGTCGCCTACCGCGAAGCGCTGACGAGGCCCGCCCAGGCGGAAGGGAAGTACATCAAGCAGACCGGCGGCCACGGCCAGTACGGCCACGTCAAGATCAAGGTCGAGCCGGCCGAAGCGGCCGACGGCGTCATCTTCGAATCGCAGATCGTCGGCGGCTCCATTCCGAAGGAGTACATCCCGGCGGTGCAGAAGGGCGTCACGGAGGCGGCCGAGACGGGCGCTCTCGCGGGCTACCCGGTCCGCAACGTGAAGATCGTTCTCTACGACGGCTCCTACCACGAGGTGGATTCCTCCGAAATGGCTTTCAAGATCGCCGGCTCCATGGCTTTCAAGGAGGCGGCCAAAGCGGCGGGCCCGATCATCCTGGAGCCGGTAATGAAGGTCGAGGTGACCGTCCCCGACAACTACATGGGCGACGTGATTGGAGACCTCAACTCACGGCGAGGCAAGATCCAGGACATGGAGGGGCGCCAGAACCTCCAGGTCATCACGGCGAAAGTGCCGCTGGCGGCAATGTTCGGCTACGCAACGTCCCTGCGGTCGCTCACGCAGGGGAGAGGCAATTACGTCATGCAGTTCGAGCGGTATGAACCAGTTCCAAAGCAAGTGTCGGACGAGATCATCGCCCGCGTTCAGGGCAGTTAAGGAGGCTGAGGATGTCTAAGGAGAAGTTCAATCGTTCCAAACCGCACGTAAACGTCGGGACCATTGGACACGTAGACCACGGAAAGACCACGCTGACCGCGGCCATCACGAAGGTGCAGGCGGCCAAGGGCATGGCTAAGTTCATCCCCTACGACGAGGTGGCTAAAGCCTCCGAGTCCCAGGGCCGGCGCGACCCGACCAAGATTCTGACGATTGCGACCTCTCACGTGGAGTACGAGTCGGACAAGCGCCACTACGCGCACGTTGACTGCCCCGGACACGCCGACTACGTTAAGAACATGATCACCGGCGCGGCGCAGATGGACGGCGCGATCCTGGTCGTCTCGGCCGAGGACGGCCCGATGCCGCAGACGCGCGAGCACATCCTGCTCGCCAGGCAGGTCGGCGTTCCCTACATCATCGTCTTCCTCAACAAGTGCGACAAGGTTGACGACCCGGACCTCCTGGAGCTGGTCGAGATGGAAGTGCGCGACCTTCTCTCGATGTACCAGTTCCCCGGCGACAAGACCCCCGTCATCCGCGGGTCGGCTCTCAAAGCCGGACAGTCCGAGGATCCGAACGGCGCCGACGCCAAGTGCATCCAGGAGCTGCTCGATGCGTGCGACAGCTTCATTCCCGAGCCGGTGCGCGACATTGACAAGCCTTTCCTGATGCCGATCGAGGACATCTTCTCGATCTCCGGGCGCGGCACCGTCGTGACCGGGCGCGTCGAGCGCGGCATCGTGAAGGTCGGCGAGGAAATGGAGATCGTGGGCCTCAGGCCCACGTTCAAGACCGTCATCACCGGCGTCGAGATGTTCCGCAAGCTCCTGGACCAGGGCCAGGCCGGCGACAACGTCGGGCTTCTGCTTCGGGGAACCAAGAAGGAAGAGGTCGAGCGCGGCCAGGTCGTCGCGAAGCCTGGCAGCATAACGCCTCACACGAAGTTCAAGGCCGAAGCCTACATCCTCACCAAGGATGAGGGCGGCCGCCACACGCCGTTTTTCAAGGGGTATCGCCCGCAGTTCTACTTCCGCACGACCGACGTGACCGGGAACGTCGAGCTGCCTGCCGACCGCGAAATGGTCATGCCGGGCGACAACGTAAGTATGGTGGTTTCGCTGATTCAGCCAATCGCCATGGAGAAGGGCCTGAGGTTCGCCATCCGCGAGGGCGGCAGGACCGTAGGCGCCGGCACTATCACGGAGATCGTGGAGTAGGAGCTAGGAGCTCATGCTGAACGAGAAGATCCGCATACGCCTACTGGCGTACGACTACTGGATTCTGGACCGCTCCACTAAGGAGATAGTGGAGACGGCCAAAAGGACCGGCGCCCGAGTCAAGGGGCCAATTCCCCTTCCGACCGACCGGAACATTTGGACCGTCAACCGCTCGCCCCACGTGGACAAGAAGTCCAGGGAGCAGTTCGAGATGAGAACGCACAAGCGTCTTCTGGACATTTACGACCCGACGCCGCAGACGGTTGACGCTCTCATGAAGCTTAACCTGCCTCCGGGCGTGGATGTGGAGATCAAGGCGTTCGCCAAGTAGGTTATACGGGCATAATAATCCCGCGCCCCCGCCTGAAGCGGAGGGCGGCGGGCAAGCAAGTCGCCCGAACTGGGGCGACCAAGGCTTGAGGAGAGCAGGCATGAAAATAGGCATCCTGGGGCGCAAGCTGGGGATGACGCAGTTGTTCGACGAGAGCCGCGCGGCGGTGCCGGTGACGGTCATCGAGGCGGGGCCGTGCGTCGTCCTGCAGAAGAAGAGCCCCGAGACCGACGGCTATCACGCGGTGCAGATCGGCCTTGTCGAGAAGGTCGGGCGCCACGGCTTGACGAAGCCGCAGACGGGCCACCTCAAGAAGGCCGGAGCCGCCTCGGTGAAAGCCGTGCGCGAGCTTCGGGGAGAGTTCCCCGATCTGAAGGTGGGCTCCACGATCGCCGCTGACGCCTTCGGCGGGATCGAGGTCGTGAACGTCATCGGAACGAGCAAGGGCAAAGGCTTTCAGGGCGTCGTCGTCCGCCACCACTTCAAGGGCGGAAGGGACACGCACGGCTCGATGTTTCACCGCGCCCCGGGTTCCATCGGCGCTTCGTCCGACCCCTCCCGCGTCCTCAAAGGGACGCGCATGGCCGGGCAGACGGGCCACGGCAGGGTGACGGTGAAGAACTTGAAGCTTGTCAAGGTGGACGCGGAAAACGGCATGCTCCTCATCAGGGGCGCGGTGCCAGGCCCCCGCGGCAGCCTCGTGCTAGTGCACGGAATCAGGTGAGGGACAGGTCATGGTGAACCTAACGGTGATCAACGCATCCATGGAACCTCAGCGGGAGCTTTCCCTCCCCGAGGAGATATTCGGCCAACCCTACCGCCGCGACCTGGTCTACGAGGCGGTGCGCAGCTACAGGGCGAACCAGCGGCAGGGCACGGCTTCGACCAAGCGCCGCGACGAGGTTTCCGGCTCGGGCAAGAAGCTCTGGAAGCAGAAGCACACCGGCCGCGCCAGGATGGGCGAGCGGACATCCCCGCTCTGGTACCACGGCGGCATCGTCTTCGGGCCGAAACCGCGCGACTACTACTACGCGCTGCCAAGGAAGGTGCGCCACAGCGCGATGCGCACCATCCTCTCCGAACGCGTCAGGCGCGGCTCCCTGAAGGTGCTCGACGCGCTGGCCCTGGACAACCCCAAAACGAAACAGTTCATGGAGCGCTATGGCGCGCTCGTCAACGGCTCGTCGAGCCTTCTTTTCGTTGACGTGGAGCCCGCCGGCGCGCTACTAATGGCGAGCCGCAACGTGCCTGGCGTGAAGGTCGCGCGGGTGGCCGAGGTCAACGCTTACGACCTCGCCCGCTACAGCACGGTCGTCTTCACCGAGCCGGCGCTTCTCAAGCTCGCAAAGGACCTGACGCCATGAGAGACCCGCAGACAGTTCTCATACGGCCGCTTCTGACGGAAAAGAACCTCCTGGCCAAGGAGAGGCGGCACACCCTAGCCTTCGAGGTGTCCGTCTCGGCCAACAAGATAGACGTGGCCAGGGCCGTCGAAAAGACGTTCCAGACCAAGGTCGCCTCGGTCCGAATCGTCAACACGCTCGGCAAGATCAAGCGGATGGGCCGCTCCGAGGGCAAGCGCCCTGACAAGAAGAAGGCTTACGTCACACTGAAAAAGGGCCAGAAGCCCGTCGAGTACTTCGAGGGCATCTAAGGGGAGAGCCATGGGTATCAAGACCTATAAGCCATACACCGCGAGCCGGCGATACATCTCGAACCTGACGTTCGAGGAGATCACCAAAGAGCGGCCCGAGAAGGGGCTCCTGGAGCCCAAGAAGCGCCTGAGCGGCAGAAACGCCCACGGCCACGTGACCATGAGGCGCAGGGGCGGCGGCCACAAGCGTCACTACAGGGTGGTTGACTTCAAGCGGGACAAGTTCAACGTCCCGGCCAAGGTCGCCGCGATCGAGTACGACCCGAACAGGACGTGCCGCATCGCGCTGTTGTTCTATGCCGACGGCGAGAAGCGCTACATCCTTTGCCCCGAGGGGCTGACGACCGGCCAGACCGTCATGTCGGGCGACCAGGCTGAAGTCGCGACCGGGAACACGCTTCCACTCAAGAAAATCCCGGTCGGCACGCTCGTTCACAACGTCGAGTTGAAGGTGAACGGCGGCGGCCAGTTGGCCCGTTCGGCCGGGGCGACCATCCAGTTGATGGCGAAAGAGGGCCACTACGCGACGCTGAAGATGCCCTCCGGCGAGATGAGGATGGTCAACGCGGACTGCCTCGCGACGGTAGGCCAGGTGGGCAATCTGGACCACAAGAACGTCGTCCTCGGCAAAGCGGGGCGCTCGCGCTGGCTCGGCCGCAGGCCGAAGGTCCGCGGAACCGCCATGAACCCCGTTGACCACCCGCACGGCGGCGGCGAGGGCAAGAGCAAGGGAGGCAGGCACCCGGTGACGCCATGGGGCCAGCCGACGAAGGGATACAAGACCAGGCGCAACAAGCGCACGGCGAAGTTCATACTCAAGAGGAGACGCTAAATGTCCCGCTCGCTGAAAAAGGGCCCCTTCGTGGACGCCCACCTTCTCAAAAAGGTGGACGACATGAACGCCTCGGACAAGAAGCAGGTCATCAAGACCTGGAGCCGCCGCTCGATGGTGGTGCCCGCGATGCTCAACCACACGATCGCGGTCCACAACGGGAAGAAATTCGTTCCGGTCTACGTCACCGAGAACATGATCGGCCACAGGCTTGGTGAGTTCGCCGCGACAAGGACGTTCCACGGCCATTCGGGAGCGCGCAAGGCCGAGGTAACCTCCACGCCTCCGCCTGCTCCAGCGGCGGCGGCAGCGCCGGCGGCGCCAGCAAAGTGACGAGGGGGCCAATATGATCGCCAAGGCATCGGTAAAATACGTGAGCGTCTCGCCCCAGAAGGCGAGGCTGGTCGCTGACGCCATCCGCGGCAAGCTCGTCGGCGAGGCACTGGCGGCGCTCAAATTCACCAAGAAGGGCGTCGCGAAGGATTTCGCGAAGGTCCTCAAGGCCGCCGTCGCGAACGCCGAGACGGGCGCGAAGGGGAACGTGGACGTTGACAAGCTCTACGTCTCCACCGTCACGGTTGACGGCGCTTCGCTGAAGACCCGCCGCCGCACGATGCCCGCCCCGATGGGCAGGGCGTACCGCTTCGTGCGCAGGCAGAGCCACATCGAAATCGGTTTGGAGGAAACCAAGTAGGCCTCAGGGCCTTACAGGAGGTGCGCGTTGGGCCAGAAAGTCCACCCCGTGGGGTTCCGCCTGGGATTCAACAAGGTTTGGGAATCCCGCTGGATCGCCAAGAAGGATTACAAGACGCTGTTGCACGAGGACCTAGAGCTGCGCGAGGAGCTCCAGAAGAAGCTCCAACACGCGGGCGTAGCCAAGATCGAGATCGAAAGGGCCGGCAAGAAGCTGAC
This sequence comes from Acidobacteriota bacterium, assembly GCA_037443845.1. Lineage (GTDB taxonomy): Bacteria > Acidobacteriota > UBA4820 > UBA4820 > DSQY01 > JAEMPZ01. The sequence goes on along the minus strand of JBBINO010000055.1, from coordinate 11,088 downwards.
CGTTTCTCTCGCCACCAGCCGCCCGGGAATCATCATCGGCAAGAAGGGCGCCGAGGTTGACAAGCTCAAGGAGGACCTCCAGAAGCGCACCGGCCGGGAGGTCTACGTCAAGATTGACGAGATCCACCGCCCGGAGCTCGACGCCAAGCTGGTCGCCGACTCCATAGCGCTTCAGCTTACCAAGCGCGTGGCTTTCCGCCGTGCCATGAAGAGGGCCATTGAGATGGCCCGCAAGTTCGGCGCGCTCGGCATAAAGATCCGCGTCGCCGGCAGGCTCAACGGGGCGGAGATCGCCCGCTCGGAATGGTACCTCGACGGCCGGCTTCCGCTGCAGACGCTCAGGAGCGACATTGACTACGGGCTCGGCGAGGCCCGCACCACCTACGGGATAATCGGAATCAAGGTTTGGATTTTCAAGGGCGAAAAGGTCGGCCACTAGCCCATAGGGGAGTTTCACCATGTTGATGCCGAAGAAGGTCAAGTACAGAAAGCAGATGCGGGGGCGGCGCTCCGGCCCGGCCAAGGGCGGCGACCACGTTGACTTTGGCGATTTCGGGCTGATGGCTCTCGAGCCCGCCTGGATCACCAACAGGCAGATCGAGGCGAGCCGCATAGCCATCAACCGCTACATCAAGCGTGGCGGAAAGCTCTGGATCCGCGTTTTTCCGGACAAGCCGTACACGAAGAAGCCCCTTGAAACCCGTATGGGCAAGGGAAAGGGGAACCTGGAAGGGTGGGTGGCCGTCGTCAAGCCCGGCAGAGTCATGTTCGAGCTCGAGGGCGTCACCACGGAAGAGGCCCAGGAGGCCTTCCGCCTCGCCGCCCACAAGCTCCCCATAAAGACGCGCTTCGTGGCGCGCAAGGAGCAGGAGTTCGCGTCATGATGAAGCCAAAGGAACTTCGGCAGACGGCGAAGGTGCGCGACCTTTCCATCGAAGACCTGAACCAGGAGGCTCGCGAGATTTCCGACCACCTCATGAAGCTGCGCTTCCAGCAGGCGGCCGGGCAGGTCGAGAATCCTTCAATCATCAGGGAATACCGCCACGGGTTGGCCCGGATAAAGACCGTGCTGGCCGAAAAGCGGCGTTTGGCGAAGGGGAGCTGAAGCGATGGAAAGCACCGAGAAGAAGGCCCCGGCCCGCCACCGCGCCACTAAGGTGGGCGTGGTCGTGAGCGACAAAATGGACAAGACCATCGTGGTGCGCGTCGAGCGGAAGATGTTCCACTCGGCCTACCAGAAGGTCGTCAAACGCAGCGCGCGATTCAAGGCGCACGACGAGAAGAACCAGTGCGGCGTGGGAGACAAGGTCGAGATCATCGAGACCAGGCCTTTGAGCCGAGACAAGCACTGGGCCGTCCGGCGCGTCCTTGAGAAGGCCCGCTAGGGCGAGGTGACGCTATGATTCAGATGGGAACGATCCTCAAAGTGGCGGACAATTCGGGCGCCAAGAAGATCGCCTGCATCAGGCTCAAGGGCGGGAGCACCGCCGGCCGGTACGCAAGGCTGGGCGACATCATCACCTGCTCCGTCAAGGAAGCCGCGCCTCAAGCCCCCGTCAAAAAGGGCAAGGTGGTCAAGGCGGTCGTCGTCCGCGCGGTCAAGGAGACTAGAAGGCGCGACGGCTCGTACATCAGATTCGACGAGAACGCGGCGGTTCTTGTGGACGACAAGGGCGAGCCGGTGGGCACCCGCGTCTTCGGCCCGGTGGCCCGTGAGCTGCGCGAGCGCCGCTTCATGAAAATCGTATCGCTGGCCCCTGAAGTCATTTGAAGGCTGGGAAGGAAACGGCTATGACCATTCGCATCAAGAAGAACGACCAGGTGGTGGTCCTCGGCGGCAAGGACAAGGGGAAGCGCGGCCGCGTGCTCTCCGTCTCCCCGGCCGACGGCACCGCCAAGGTCGAAAACGTGAATTTCGTCAAGCGCCACACGAAGGCCAACCCGCAGAAGAACATCAAGGGCGGGATTCTGGAAAAGGAATCGCCCATGCCCGTCAGCCGCCTGATGGTCGTCTGCAAGGACTGCCAGCAGCCGACGCGCCTGAAGGCCCAGGTTGCCGATGGCGGCAAGAGGGTCCGCGCCTGCAAGAAGTGCGGCGCGGTGCAGGACTAGGGAGCGCGCCATGAAAACGATGCCTCGCTTGCGCGAGAAGTACGCGAAGGAAATCATGCCGAAGCTCCAGAAGGAGCTCGGGTATAAGAACGTCATGGCAATACCGAAGCTCGACAAGATCACCGTGAACGTCGGCATCGGCGAAGCCAAGAGCGACATCAAGCTGCTGGACGAGGCCGCCGCCATGCTGACGGCCATCAGCGGCCAGAAAGCCGCGTTGCGCAGGGCGCGCAAGTCCATATCGAACTTCAAGCTGCGCCAGGGCCAGCCGATCGGAGCCGTGGTGACGCTGCGTGGTAACCGCATGTACGAGTTCATGGACCGGTTCATCTCGCTGGCCATCCCTCGGATGCGTGACTTCAGGGGCGTACCCGACCGCTCGTTCGACGGGAACGGCAACTACACCATCGGCGTCCGAGACCAGCTCATCTTCCCGGAGGTCGAGTACAACAAAGTGACGCGGGCGATGGGGATGAACATAACATTCGTGACGACGGCAAACACGGACCCCGAGGCCAAGGCCCTTTTGGCCCACTTCGGGATGCCGTTTAGAAAGTAATTTCAGGAGAGCAGAATGGCCAGTACGCGAGCGTTCGCCAAGATGGCAAAGAAACCGAAGTTCGCGATCCGTTACCGCAACCGCTGCAAGCGGTGCGGGAGGTCGCGTGGCTACTACCGCAAGTTCGCCCTCTGCCGCCTTTGTCTGCGGCAGCTTGCCCTGGCCGGCCAGTTGCCAGGCGTCGTCAAAGCGTCTTGGTGAGGTGACAGAATGAGCACTACCGATCCCATCGCCGACCTTCTCACCCGCATCCGCAACGGCTTGGCGGCAGGCCTCAAGGCCGTCGAGCTGCCCTCGTCCAACCTCAAGGTCGAGATCGTGAAGATTCTCAAGGACGAAGGGTACGTGACCAACTACATGGTGACCGAGGACGGCAAGCAGGGCGTCCTGAAGGTTGACCTGAAGTACCGCGACGACGGACGGCCGGTCATAGACGGCATCCAGCGGGCGTCGAAGCCGGGCCGCCGCTACTACGCGGGAAAAGACGAAATCAAGCCGGTCCTGGACGGGCTGGGCATCTGCATCATCAGCACGTCCCACGGGCTCAAGACCGACAAAGCCGCCCGCCGCGAAGGCATCGGCGGCGAAGTCCTTTGCAAGGTATGGTAAGGAGAGGGCGCCATGTCTCGAATAGGTAAACAGCCGATCCCGATCCCGAAGGCGGTCAAGGTCGCCGTGGGCGAGGGCGTCGTTGAAATTCAAGGTCCCAAGGGCAAGCTCTCCACTCCCGTGCCGGCGCTCATCGGGTGCCGAGTCGAAGGCCAGAACCTTCTGGTGGCCAGGGACAACGACACCAAGCCGGCCCGCGCGCTTCACGGGCTCACCCGCGCTCTTTTGGCGAACGCCGTGAAGGGCGTTACCGATGGGTACAAGCGCGAGCTGGACATAGTGGGCGTCGGGTACAAGGCGAACGTCGATGGAAAGAAGGCCGTGTTCAACATCGGCTACTCCCATCCCATAGAGCTTCCGATTCCCGACGGCATCCAGATAACGATCGAAAAGAACACCCACGTGACCGTAACCGGTTTCGACAAGCAGCTCGTCGGGCAGATCGCGGCGAAGATACACGCCTTCAAGAAGCCCGAGCCATACAAGGGCAAGGGCGTCATGTACACCGGCGAGCACATCATCCGCAAGGCTGGCAAGGCCGCCAAGTAAGCGAGGGCAGAGGTCATGGCGAACCACCGCAATATGGACAGAAAGCAGAAGAGAGATTGGCGCCGGGTCAGGATACAGAAGCGCCTGGAAGGAAGCGCCGAAAAGCCGCGCCTTTGCGTCTACAAAAGCCGCAAGTACATTTACGTGCAGGCTGTGGACGACGTCGCCGGCGTGACGCTCGCTCAGGCGTCATCGCTCGAACCCGAGCTTAAGGGCGGGCTGAAGACTTCCGGCAAGCACGTCTCCGTGGCCCAGAAGCTGGGGCTCTTGATTTCGGAGCGCCTCAAGGCCAAGGGGATCGAGGCGGCCGTGTTCGACCGCGGCGGCTACCTCTACCACGGCCGCGTGAAGTCACTTGCGGAAGGCGCCCGCAAGGGCGGCCTGAAGTTCTAGGAGGAATCTCGATGGAAGATCGCACTGCAAGCGCGAGCGAATTCAAGGACCACGTGGTCCAGATCAGGCGCGTGACGAAGGTTGTCAAGGGCGGCAAGAACTTTTCGTTCTCTGCGCTCGTCGTCGTCGGCGACGGCAAGGGCCGCGCGGGCTACGGCCTGGGCAAGGCGCGCGAGGTTCCGCTGGCCATTTCAAAGGGGATGGAGCAGGCGAAGCGGCGGATGGTCTCCATCCCGCTGCAGGGCAGCACGCTGCCCCACTTCGTCGAGGGCCGCTACGGCGCCGGGCGCGTCGTTCTGAGGCCAGCCTCCAAGGGAACCGGCGTCATCGCGGGCGGAGCGGTCCGCGCCGTCATGGAGGTCGCCGGCGTCCAGGACGTCCTCACGAAATGCATCGGCACCAATAACCCGCAGAACGTCGTCAAGGCGGCTTTTCAGGGGCTCAGAAAGCTCCAGAGCCCCGAGTCGGTCGCCCGCAAGCGCGGCAAGACGCTGGAAGAGATACTGGGGTAAGCCATGGTAACGAAGAAGAAGAAAGAGGCTCACGTGGTCGTCACCCTGGTGAAGCGCCCCTCCACCGAAAAACTCAGAAAGATAGCGTGGAGCATGGGCCTTCGCAAAATGAACGACACCAAACGGTACCCGGACAGGCCCGAGATCCGCGGGATGATTTTCGCGGTCAAACACCTGCTCTCGGTCACCGAGGAAAGCTGAGGGGACTTCAATGTTCTTGAGCGAGATGAGCCCTGCCAAGGGCGCGTGCAAGAAGCGCAAGAGGGTCGGCAGAGGGCCTGGCTCCGGCCACGGCAAGACCGCCTGCAAGGGCGAGAAGGGACAGAAGTCCCGTTCCGGCTTTCACCAGTACGCCGGTTTCGAGGGCGGCCAGATGCCGCTGAAGCGCCGCCTGCCCAAACGCGGGTTCAAGAATATCTTCGCGGTTGACGTCCAGGTGGTCAACCTCGAAAAGCTTGGCCGGTTCAAGGCGGGCACGGAGGTTGACTCCAAGCTGCTCGCCGGAGAGGGGCTCATCGCCTCCGCTGAGAAGCCGGTCAAGGTGCTTGGCAAAGGGAAAGTCGAAAAGGCTCTTGTAATCAAGGCGAACGCTTTCTCGGAAAGCGCCAAGGCGGCGATCGAGAAGGCGGGCGGCAAAGCCGAGGTGATATAGCCGTGATCGAAGCCTTCCAGAACATCTTCCGGATCCCCGACCTGCGAAAGAGGGTGATATTCACCTTCCTGCTGCTCGCGGTTTACCGCGTCGGCGCGCAGATCCCAACTCCAGGAATAGACGCGCTCGCGCTGCAGGAGTTCTTCAAGCAGTACGCCTCCGGAGTGCTAGGCTTCGTCAATCTCTTCTCGGGAGGCGCGCTCGCGCGCTGCACGATCTTCGCCCTGGGCATCATGCCGTACATAACCGCCTCCATCATCTTCCAGCTTCTGGGCGTGGTCTGGCCCTACATCGAGAAGCTGCAGAAGGAGGGAGGCGCCGAGGGGCGCAAGAAGATCGTCCAGTACACGCGTTACCTCACGATCCTGATCTGCGTCGTCCAGGCCGCCGGCATCTCTGTCTGGCTCAAGGGCCTGGTCGCACCCACCGGCCACAGGATCGTCCCCAACCCGAACCTCTGGTACCACGTTTCCGTCGTCATCATCCTGACGGCCGGCTCGGTCTTCGTCATGTGGCTGGGCGAGCAGATAACCGCGCGCGGGATCGGCAACGGCATCTCGCTGATGATTTTCGCGGGCATCGTCGTCGGGCTAGTGCCAGCCATCGTTAAGACCTTCAAGAAGTGGTCGGAGGGCGACCTCAACCTTTTCGTCATCGTGGTCCTGATGGCATTCATGCTGGCGGTCGTCGCCTTCATCGTCTATTTCGAGCGGGCGCAGCGCAAGATACCGATCCAGTACGCCAAGCGCATGGTCGGCCGAAGGATGGTCGGAGGGACGGCCGTTTACTTCCCGCTGAAGCTCAATCCGGGCGGCGTCATGCCGATCATCTTCGCGGTCTCGCTGCTCGCCGTGCCCCAGACGATCCTCCAGCTTCCGGTCCTTTCAAAGTACGAGTGGGCCCGGACGCTGGAGTCTTACTTCGGCTACGGCTCGCTGACCTACCTGGCCTTGTACGCCGTCATGATCATCCTCTTCGCCTACTTCTACATCTCGATCGTCTTCAACCCGGACGACATGGCGGACAATCTCAAGAAGTACGGCGGCTTCATTCCCGGCATCAGGCCCGGCAAGAGCACGAGCGACTTCCTATACCGATCCCTGAACCGGCTGCTCTTCGCGGGCTCCTTATACCTCATCGTGGTCGCCCTGCTGCCGGTCATGCTGATAAGCGGCCTGCCGTTGCAGCACATCTGGGGAATCGGGCCGTCAATAGAGAACTTCCTGAAGGCCGCCCATTTCGACTGGATCCTCCGCGGGTTCAGCCTTGACTTCTATTTCGGGGGGACATCGCTCCTAATCGTGGTTGGTGTCGCCATGGATACGCTGCAACAGATCGAGTCGCAGCTCGTCATGCGGAACTACGAGGGCTTCTCGCGGCGAAGCAGGCTGCGCGGCAGGAGGATGTGACGTGGCTCAGAAGAACTTGATCCTGCTGGGGCCTCCGGGCGCCGGCAAGGGAACGCAGGCGAAGGTCATGTCGGAAAAGCTGGGGCTGCCGCACGTCTCCACCGGAGACATGCTGAGAGAGGCCGTGCGCGAAGGTACCGAGCTCGGCCTCAAGGCCAAGGCGGTGATGGACGCCGGCCAGTTGGTCAGCGACGAGCTTCTGACCGGCATCGTCAAGGAGCGGCTCGCCAAGAAGGACTGCGCCGGGGGATTCATCCTCGACGGCTACCCGCGGAACCTCTCGCAGGCTGGCATCCTGGACGGGATCCTCAAGGACCTCGGCAAACAGGTCGCGCGCGCCGTCGAGCTCGAAGTCCCGGACGAGGCCATAGTCACGCGCCTCGGACAGCGGCGCTCGTGCCCCAAGTGCGGCGCCGTCTACAACCTCTCGACGAACCCGCCAGCCAAGCAGGGAATCTGCGACAAGTGCGGAACGAGCCTCGTCCAGAGGGACGACGACAAGGAGTCGGTGATACGCCAGCGCCTTCTGGTCTACCACGAGAAGACCGCGCCCCTCTCCGATCATTTCAGGAAGCAGGGCCGCCTGTTGACGGTGGATGGGGGCAAGAAGCCCGAAGCGGTGCTTGCCGACCTGATGAAAGCGGTGGGATGATCCAGTTGAAGAGCGCCGACGAAATCCGGATCATGGACAAGGCGAACGCCATCGTGCACCAGGTGCTCGGCGCGCTCGAGGCCGCATTGGCCCCGGGCGTCGTGTTGAGCGACCTGGACCGCATGGCCCACTCGCTTACCTTGAGCGCGGGCGCGAAGCCGGCCTTCAAGGGCTACCACGGCTACCCGGCCAGCGTCTGCATCTCCGTCAACGATGAAGTGGTCCATGGCATTCCCCGCTCGCGGGTGCTCAAGCAGGGCGACGTCGTGTCGCTTGATTTCGGAGTGGTCTACGAGGGCTTCTACGGAGACGCCGCGAGAACCTGCGCGGTGGGCCAGGCCGACGAGGGGGCCGAGAGGCTGATGGGCGTGACGCGCGAGTCGCTGTTGAAGGGAATCGAACAGGCGCGCCCCGGCAACAGGGTCTCCGACATCTCCCACGCGGTTCAGGGGTGGGTGGAGTCGCACGGGTTCTCGGTCGTGCGTGACTACGTCGGCCACGGGATAGGCCGGGCGTTGCACGAAGACCCGCAGATCCCGAACTTCGGCGAGCAGGGCCACGGGCCGAGGCTGCAGCCGGGAATGGTTCTCGCCATCGAGCCGATGGTCAACGAGGGCGGGTTTGAAGTGACGGTTGACGACGACGGGTGGACGGTGAGGACGAAGGACGGCCTCCGGTCGGCCCACTTCGAATACTCGGTCGCCATTACTCCATCCGAGCCGGTGATCCTGGGCGTTGGCGGGGCATCATGAGCAAAGACGACGTCATTCAGATGAAGGCGGTCGTGCGCGAGGCTCTGCCTAACGCGATGTTCCGAGTGGAGCTTGAAAATGGCCACAGGGTTCTGGCCCACATTTCCGGAAAGATGAGGAAACATTTCATCAGGATACTTCCGGGGGACCAGATACTGGTGGAGCTTTCACCGTACGACCTAAACCGTGGGCGCATAGTTTACAGATTCAAGACGTGAATGGAGTTTCGCCATGAAAGTGAGACCGTCGGTCAAGAAAATCTGCCCGAAGTGCAAGATCATCAAGCGCAAGGGCGTAATCCGGGTGATTTGCGAAAACCCGAAGCACAAGCAGCGCCAGGGTTAAGGAGGAGAAGCCGTGGCACGTATCTCTGGTGTAGATCTTCCGCTTAACAAAAGGGTCGAAATCGGCCTGACGTACATCTACGGGATCGGGCTGGCCCGCTCCCACGCCATCCTGGCCAAGGCCGGAGTGAGCCTTGACGTCCGCGTCAAGGACCTCACCGAGGACGAGGTGGCCCGCATCCGCAAGACCATCCAGGAAGAGGGCTACGTCGAGGGCGACCTGAGAAAGCGCGTCCAGATGGACGTGCGCAGGCTCATTGACATTGGCGCGTACCGCGGGTCGAGGCACCGCTCCGGCCTGCCATGCCGCGGGCAGAGGACCCACACAAACGCCAGGACGCACAAGGGTCCGCGCCGCGCCATCGCCGGCAAGAAAAAGGTAACGAAGTAAACGCGCCTGAATGGCGAGGAGCCAAAGGAGATAGCGCATGGTTAAGACCGCGGGTGCAAAGAAGGCCGCGCGCCGGGAGAAGAAGAACATTCCCACCGGCATGGTTTACATCAACGCCTCTTTCAACAACACCTTGATCACCTTCACCGACCTCGAAGGGAACACGCTGTCCTGGACGACCTCCGGGGCCAGCGGCTTCAAGGGAACCAGGAAGGGCACGCCGTTCGCAGCGCAGGTCGCCGCCAAGACGGCCGCCGAAAAGGCCATGGAACACGGCCTTCACGAAGTTGACGTCAGGGTCAAGGGGCCAGGCTCCGGCCGCGAATCGGCGATCAGGGCGATCCAGGCCACCGGCTTGAAAATAAGGTCCATTTCGGACATAACCCCAATTCCCCACAACGGCTGCCGCCCGCCCAAGCGGCGGCGCGTGTAAGGTAAAGGAGGAACGCCTTGGCACGGTATCATCAATCCGTCTGCCGTCTATGCCGCCGGGAGGGAGTAAAGCTATTCCTGAAGGGCGACCGCTGCTTCAAAGACAAGTGCGCGATAGAGAAGCGCAACACGCCTCCGGGACAGCACGTAAGGAGGCGCGGGAAGGTGCAGGGCTACGGGCTTCAGTTGCGCGAGAAGCAGAAGGTCAAGCGCCTTTACGGCATCCTGGAGAAGCAGTTCAGGGGATATTTCCAGAAGGCCAGCCTTTCCAAAGGGGTCACCGGCGAGGTGTTGCTTTCCATGCTCGAAAAGCGGCTTGACAACGTGGTCTTCCGCCTCGGCCTCGCCTCTTCCCGCAACCAGGCAAGGCAGCTCGTCACCCACGGCCACATCCAGATCAACGGCCGGCGGGTCGACGTCGCCAACTATCAGGTGCGGGAAGGCGACGAGCTGACGGTTGCCAAGAGCGCCAAGGAAAACGCGTTCCTGCTCTCGGCGGTCGAGTCGTCGAAGGGGCGCGGCGTGCCCGAGTGGCTCGAGCTTGACGGGGCCAACCTCAAAGGGCGCGTGCTCAGGGAGCCGGCGCGGGCGGACATCACCTACCCGATCGAGGAGCAGTTGATCGTCGAGCTCTACTCGAAGTAAGCGGCGCGGCACGGCGCCTTTTGGCGCCGCCATTGGGACGGAGCGCTGGAGATGCAACCGGGGCCACGCCCCTTTAAGCGAAAAACGCGCGAAGGAGTGCCAAAGAGATGCGACCTTTTCAAATGCCAACGTTGATAGAGTGCAATATAGAGACCCTCACCGACCGCTACGGCGAGTTCGTGGCCCAGCCGCTGGAGAGGGGCTGGGGCATCACGCTCGGCAACGCGCTCAGGCGCATTCTGCTTTCCTCCATTGAAGGCGCCTCCATAACGGCGATGCGGATTGACGGGGTCCTTCACGAGTTCACTTCGATATCGGGCGTAAAGGAAGACGCGACCGATCTCGTGCTGAACCTCAAGGCGATTCAGTTCATACTCAACTCCGACGAGCCGAAGATGCTTCACCTCGAGGTGAAGGGGCCGGCCGAGGTGAAGGCGCGCGACATCCAGCACGACGGCACCGTTAGAATACTGACGCCGGACGCCCCGATCGCGACGCTGAACGAGGAAGGCTCCCTCGTCATGGACCTTATGCTCGAAAAGGGGCGCGGTTACGTCGCTGCGGAGGCCCACAAGGTGCCAGATCCAGCCTACATACCGGTGGACGGCATCCACTCCCCCGTGCGCAAGGTCAACTTCGAGGTGACCGAGACGCGCGTCGGAGACGCCACCGACTACGAGAGGCTCAAGCTGGAAATCTGGACCAACGGAGCGGTGACGCCGCAGAACGCCCTCGCCAAGGCGGCGTCCCTGCTGGAGTCCCACCTGACGCTCTTCAGCGCGCTTACCGGGCCGGAAGCGGCCGTCGCCCCGAAGGGAGCGAAAAGCGCCGCCAGCGCCAGCCTGAAAGGGCTTCTCGCCAAGCGGGTCTCCGACACCGATCTTCCCGACAAGGTCGTCAAGTCGCTCGAAGCCGGCGGCGTAAACACCGTGAGAGAACTGGTCCGGATGACCGAGAAAGAGCTTCTCAGCTCGAAGATAGTTGGACACAAAGCCCTCCAGGATATAAACAAACTCCTCGAGGAGCTCAACCTGACACTTGGTATGAACGTTTGAGGACAACGCCATGCGCCATAAA
>JBBINO010000054.1:0-18409 GCA_037443845.1 Acidobacteriota bacterium | reverse complement strand
GAAGGATGGCGCGGCGCGCGGATTGGGCCAAGTCCGAGGAAGCCGAGGCGGGCGAACCGGAGGTGTACTCAATGTACATTGAGGATTCGCACGCCGAAGGCTGACAAAGGAATTGGTCCGAGACTCGCGCCGCACGTCTTATAGATAGAGAGAGGTGGCACACCACTCTCTTTCTACCGTCCGTCCAGATTCCGTGACGCCGAAAGGAGAGATTGCTTCGCCCGCCGTCGGCGGGCTCGCAATGACGATGCAAAGCAAGGCGCAAGGCGCGGGCCTTCCGAAAAGCCCGGAGGGCGGGGGGACGCGACGGGACGAGCGAAGGAAAGCAACATTCGCATGTCACTGCGCCTTCGCTTTCCGGCGCGCGGCCCGAGCGGCTCCGAAGAGCGCCGAAGGCGCGAGGAAGGCCCCGATGCCAGCCGCGGATTATTCACCACTGAGGCACAGAGGCACCGAGGTGTTTAGAAGAATCTCCGTGCCCGCGTACCACGCGAACTACGGGTGATTCAAATCAACGACGCGCGCTTTCTTCAAGAAAGGGCGCCTTTCCTCTGTGACCTGTGCGCATGTAGCGCAACGATAATCCTTCCTCCGTGCCTCGGCGCCTCTGTGGTTCAATCTCTTCCCCTGCCACAAGGCGGCCTCTCGTGCGCAATCGTCATCTGGAGATGCCTCCCACAACGGCGGGAGCGCCGCGACCGAATGGTCATCCAGTGGAAGGGTTCACCATAACCCGATAGCGCCCGCCCCGCCCAACTCAAAACCCTTTTTCGTCTGTCATCTATCGTCGGTGGTCGGTCGTCGGTCGTCTCACATCTCACGTCTAACCTTCTCACGTCTCTGTTGGCGCGGGCGCGGTTGGGTCGCCGCATCACTCCCGGGGTTGCGGCTGTGCGGCGAGAAGCTGCTGGTACCTCCGGTAGTCGAGAAGTACGCGTTCGGTGTAGAGGCGGGTCTCCTCGTAGGGGATCATGGCGACGAATTCGCGCTCGCTCGCCGGGGAGAAGGATTTGAGCCAAAGCTCGACGCGGTCTTCGCCGGCGTTGTAGGCGGCGACGGCCGCGGCGGTCGTAGGGAAGCGTTCCTTGAGCTTTGCGAGGTAGAGAGAGCCGAGCCCCAGGTTGGTTTTGGGATCAAGGATGTCGTCGAGCGTTGGAAGCGTCTCTCCCTGAAGGGCAAGCTTGGCGATCGTTTCGGGCATCAGTTGCATAAGGCCGAGCGCGCCGGCCGGCGAAAGGCAGCGAGCGTCGAAACCGCTCTCCCTCCTCGCAATCGCGTAGACGAGCGCGGCCGGGGCGGGCCCCTTTTCGGCCTGGCTTCTCCAAGGCGTGGGATAGGCGGCCGCCGCCACGGACGCGTCCACCTCGTCAGCGCCCTCCACGTCTCCGAACACGGACGAGACCATGGCCGCGCCCTTGCCGGGCGATGCGCCAAGAGAAAGGTAGGTGGCGTATTGGAGGCGCGCCGCCGGTTCGCCCGAGTGGATTCTGAAGTAGGGCTCGTAGGCATCGGCGCTGAACTCCCCCATCGAAGCGGCTCGAAGTGCCTCGGCCAGGTATGGTTCTGCCGCGCCAGCTTGAGCCGGCGCCGCGGCGGGCGGTGGCGCGACGACGCTCGCGGGTGCCGCAAGTCCCATCGCCGCAAGCGCTTCGCGCGCCTGGACGGCCCAGTAGCCGCGTTCCATTGAAAGCTCCGTCCACGCTCGCGCGGCCGCTTCCTTCGACCCGGATTCGGCCAGAAGCGAAGCCTCCATGAACTTCGCCGGGGAGGCGTAGGAAGGAGTCGCCGTGAGGGCCACCCTTCTCATCTGATCAAGCGCGCCAGCCTTGTCGCCAAGCTTGAGAGAGGCCCACGCAAGCTTGTAGAGGGCCGCGCTTCTCGCGGCGCCGGCCGCTGGCACGGAATCAAGCAGCGAAAGACTGGCGCGCGCCGAGGCGAAGTCGCCGTGTGTGAAATCGAAGCTGCCCAAGGCGTAAAGCGCGTCGCCGCGCCTCGTGTCGTCCTTGGGAAGTTCCTTCTGAAGCCAGCCCTCGTAGGCGCGCGCCCTCGCCGAGTCGTCGGTTCTCAAGCAGGCCCAGAGAGCGTGAAGCGCCACGTCGCAGAGGGCCGGCTTGGCGCCGGTTGTTTTCGTCAGGGCGTCGGCTTGCTCGTAGAGGGCGTCGTTCCATCTCAAGGCGTAAAGCGCGCCGGCTTTGAGGACTTCCGCCTTTTCGCCCTCCTTTGCCGAAAGCTTCTTGGCCTCCAGTGATTGCAGAATGTCCCACCCGTCGAGCGCCCTGCCGTGGACGATGAAGCTTTCCGCCAGCGCTAGAGCCGGGCGGGGTTCGGAAGGAAAAACGCGAGCCTTGGGAAAATTCCTGGCGAGGACCAGCCCCGCCTGGTGGCCGTAGGGAGTGGTGAGGTCCTTCAGGTAAAGGTTTTTCAAAATGGCCGCCGCGCGTCCCATCTGGCCGCCTGAAAGCAACGCCTGCGCCTCGCGAAACCTGAGCGGCGCTTTCGAGGATTCGTCTTTTGAAAGCTCTTCGAGCCGTCCCCAGGCTTTTGCCGACGCTCCGAAATCTCCGGACTGTTCAGCCATCACGGCAAAGAGCGTAATGGCGGCCTTGCGCAGCGAGCCGGCGGCGCGCCCCGCCATTAACGGCTTCAACTCCCTCATCCCCTCCGCCGGCCTCTGGGCAGCGCCTAGCGCTTTGGCGCGCAGGTAGCGGGCGTACGGGGCGAAAGGAGAGCTCGCGGGCCACGGGGCGGAAAGCGCCTCGATCGCACCGCTTGAATCATCCGCTTCCAGAAGCGCGGAAGAGAGCGCGAGCCTGGCGGCCTCGGCGTCGCGGCCGCTTGCTTTGGGCAGGTAGCCTTGCAGCAGGGCGGCCGCGGCGGAGTAATCCGAAGCCTCTATCAAACCGCCAGCCTGCCGGACCGGCGCGGGCAAAGGGCCGACGACCGGGAAAGTCTCCCGAGCCATGAGCGCCGTGGCGCTCAAAAGAGCGGCGAGGCAACACAAGCAGAGGTTGACGGGGGCACGGGCTGATAAGCCGAGAAGGGCAAAGAAGCTTTTTCCCGTGCCCTTGGTGGCGAGCGCCTTCCGGTTGCCATTCAATTCAAGTATCCCATGAGTTGCCTGTTTTTCTTCGAGCGCTGGAGCTTCTTCATCGCCGAGCTTTCGATCTGCCTGACGCGCTCGCGGCTGAGCCCCAGCTTCTCCCCCGCCTGCTTGAGCGTGTGAGGCAGGTTGTCGTCGAGGCCGTAGCGCAGCTTGAGCACTTCGCGCTCCTTGTCGTCGAGGTCCCTTAGCATCCTGTTGACGAGCGTGCGAAAGGACTCCTCCATCAGCCTCTGGTCAACCGGCGGCATCGTCTCCTGCTCGATCTTGTCGAGAAGCTGAAAGTCACCGTCGTCGCCCGAGCCGGTAGTTTCGAGCGGCACGTCCTCGTTCTGGGCGGACATCAGCGTCTCGATGTTCTCTCTCGAAACGTCCAGCTCCTCGGCGATTTCCTCGGCCGTCGGCGCCCTTTCGAGGACCGGCGTCATCGCGGCGATCGTCTTGTGGATGTTGTAAAGAAGGTTGGCTTGCTTCTGCGGAATCCTGAAGGGGCCGCCCTGCTCGGATATGGCGTGGATGATCGCCTGGCGAATCCACCAGACGGCGTAAGTTATGAAGCGCGTCCCCTTCTTGGGGTCGAACCGCTTCGCCGCCTCCATCAGGCCAATGTTCCCCTCGTTGATCAGATCCTGGAACGACAGGCCCCAGCCGCGGAACTTTTTCGAGAAGGAGACGACGAACCTGAGGTTGCTCTCGACGAGCTGTTTAAGCGCTTCCCCGTCCCCGCGCTGAACCCTGGTTGCAAGCTCCTTTTCCTGATCAGGCGTCAGGAGTGGAAATCTGGATATTTCCCTGAGGTAGCGCTTGAGAAGGACCGCTTCCTCTCCGGAAGTGAAGCTATTCCTCTGTGCCACCGGAGCGCTCCAACTTTCCCAGCAAGGCGCGGACGGACTTCGGCGGCAGCCTCGCGAGAGCCGCGGCCTTCTTGACTTCCAACTTAGTAGCCCCGCTCTGCTGAACCTGCTCCATCAGGAAGGCGAGGAAGGAGTTCATCTCCATCTGCATCATGGCCATCTTGTCGCGCATGTTGAGCACGACCTCTACGCCGGCGAGGTTGACGCCGAGATTCCTGGTGAGGTTGAGGATCACCTCAAGCCTTTCCAGGTCCTCGTCGCTGTAAAGCCTCGTGTTGCCCTCGGTGCGCGACGGGCGCAAAAGGCCGTCCTTCTCGTAGAGCCTGAGCGTCTGGGGGTGCAGGTCGTACCGTTGCGAGACGGCGCTGATCATGTAGAAGCGCTTGCCTGTCTGTTTCGGCGGCCTTCGGGGCATCTCGCTTCCCCTTTCTGCTGGCGGTTCGGGCGCGGGGCCCCGAAGCCGTCTTCAGCTTCCCTTGGATGAATTATACGAGCGCGGGTTCTCCGGATTCAACCTGGCGAATTCCCTGAGTAGCTCCTTGCTCTTTTCATCAACGACGGAGGGGACCGCCACGGTCACTTCGGCGAGTAGGTCGCCCGGCGCGGCGCCTCTTGGCGAAGGCATGCCCCGCTCGCGAAGACGGAAGACCTGTCCGGAGGCGGTTCCCGGCGGTATCTTCAGCATCGCCCCGCCGGACAGGGTCGGCACTTCGATCTTGGCGCCCAGCACCGCTTCGGAGAATGTGACGGGGACTTTCACTTTCAAGTGGGGCCCTTCCCGGAAGAAGACAGGGTGAGGCTGCACGTGGGTCTCGATGTAGAGATCGCCCGGTTGCGCTCCGCCGATTCCGGCCTGCCCCTTTCCCTTGAGCCTGACGCGAGAGCCGGTGTCCACGCCGGCGGGGATGGAGGCGTCAACGGTCTCGCTCGCCTCTTTGGCCCCGGTTCCACCGCATTCACGGCAGGGGTCTCCCGGGTCCATGCCGGTGCCGTGGCACGACGGGCACGGCTGAGCGAAGGAGAACGGCCCTTTTGAAAGCCCGATCTTTCCGGTGCCCCCGCAGCGCTTGCAGGGGCGGTTGCGGCCGGAAGCCGTCCTGCCCATGCCGCCGCACGCCTTGCAAGCGACCGTGTGGCGGATCGTGAGCCTGATCTTCTTGCCGGTGAAAGCTTCGTTGAGCGAAATCGTCACCGGATAGACGAGGTCTTCCCCCTGGCTCGGCCCGGCTTGCTTGCGCGATTGGGCGGCGCCGAGGAAGCTTTCAAAAAGGTCGGAGAAGCCGCCGGCGCCTTGAGGCTGGCCGTTGAAATCGAACCCCTCGAACCTGACGCCATCCCATCCCTGCTGGGATTCCGTCCCCGAATCCCACGCCGCTCCGTACGAGTCGTACTTCTTTTTTTTGTCCGGGTCCCCGAGGACCGCGTAGGCCTCGGAGATCTCCTTGAACCGCTCCTCGGCCGACTTGTCCTTTGGGTTAAGGTCTGGATGGTATTTGCGGGCAAGGCGCTTGTAGGCCTTCTTCACCTCCGAAGCCGAAGCTTTCGGAGGAAGCTCGAGCACTTCATAAAGGTCCCGCCTGGCCATCGGCATACCCCCGCTATCGCGTGATCAGTCTACATTGATCCTTTTGCGGGCGTGCTTTCTCTTCGGTATGGCGAGCGAAAGCAGGCCATTTTCGAGCTCGGCTTTCACCTTCTCGGATTCGACTGGCGCCGGAAAAGCTATCTCCCTGGCGAACGGTCCGAAGTAGCGCTCCACCCGCTGGACGTTGCTGGGAGACAACTCCCTGAGGGAGCGCCTCTCTCCCGTGATCTTCAGCTTCTGGCCGGTGAAGGTAACCGAGATGTTTTCAATGGCTACGCCCGGCAGTTCTAGGTCCACGTAGTAATGGCTATCATCCTCGCTCACGTCGGTCGCCGGGACCCAGGCGAAATCGGGGATGGCCGCGTGGCCCTCCTCGGGCTGAAGCATCTCGTGGAACATCATGTTGATGCGCCTTTGAAGGTGCATCAGCTCCCGAAGCGACTCTCCCTTCACGGCCATCGGCGCCTCCACCTTGCCGGGGACGATCGGCTCGTCCCCGGCCAAGGAGCTATTTTACATCTTCGAACTCGGCGTCAATAACGTCACCCGGTTTCTTGTCGCCCTGGCCGCCTTCGGCGGCGCCCGGCGCGGCCGCTTCGCCGGCGGGTGGCTGCTGCGCGCGCGCTTGGCTGTATAGGTGCTCGGCCATCTTATGGGTCGCCTGGTTCAGAGCGTCGGTCGCCTTCCTTATCCCTTCGAGCGTCCCGGCCTCCTTGGCCTTCTTCAGGCCGTCGAGCGCCTCGCGGACCTTCGCCTCCTCGTCGGCCGGGAGCTTGCCCGCGTTGTCCTGGAGCAGCTTTTCGGTTCCGTAGAGAAGCTGGTCGGCCTGGTTCTTCGCCTCGACCTCTTCTTTGCGCTTGGAATCATCCTGCTTGTGGGCTTCGGCTTCTTTCACCATCTTCTCGACTTCGTCCTTCGTCAGGCCGGAGGAGGCGGTGATCGTGATGCTCTGTTCCTTGCCGGTGGCCGTGTCCTTCGCGTGGACGTTCAATATGCCGTTGGCGTCTATGTCAAAGGAGACTTCGATCTGCGGGATTCCCCTCGGCGCCGGCGGAAGACCGGCCAGCTTGAAGGTGCCGAGCAGCTTGTTGTCCCTTGCCATCTGGCGCTCGCCCTGGAAGACGACGATCTCGACTTCGGTCTGGTTGTCTGCCGCCGTCGTGAAGGTCTCCTTGCGCTTGGCGGGGATGGTGGTGTTGCGGTTGATGAGTGGCGTGGCAACGCCGCCGAGCGTCTCGACTCCGAGCGTCAGGGGAGTGACGTCCAACAAAAGGATGTCCTTCACGTCGCCGCCAAGGACGCCGCCCTGAATGGCCGCGCCGACTGCCACAACTTCGTCCGGGTTGACTCCCTTGTGAGGCTCCTTGCCGAAGAAGTCCTGTACCATGCTCTGGATCTTCGGTATGCGGGTCGAGCCGCCGACGAGAATCGCTTCGTTTATCTTCTGGGGCGATATCTTCGCGTCGTTGAGAGCCGCCTTGCACGGCTCGATCGTCCGCTTGAGAATGTCTCCGCAGAGGTTCTCGAACTGGCTCCTGGTCAGCTTCAGCAGGAGATGTTTGGGGCCGGTCGCGTCGGCCGTGATGAACGGCAGGTTGATTTCGGTTTCGAGCGTCCCGGAAAGCTCCGTCTTGGCTCGCTCGCAGGACTCCTTCAAGCGCTGTAGCGCCATCGGGTCCTTCGAGAGGTCAACGCCGTTCTCTTTCTTGAAGTTGTCAACCACCCAGTCGATGAGCCGCTTGTCGAGGTCGTCGCCGCCCAGGTGGGTGTCGCCGTTGGTGGACTTGACCTCGATGACGCCTTCGCCCACTTCCAGCACCGAAATGTCGAATGTACCGCCGCCAAAATCGTAAACGGCGACCACCTCTTCCTTTTTCTTGTCCATGCCATAGGCGAGCGCCGCGGCGGTAGGCTCGTTGATGATCCTGAGCACTTCAAGCCCGGCGATCTTGCCGGCATCCTTGGTGGCCTGCCGCTGGCTGTCGTTGAAGTAGGCGGGCACGGTGATCACCGCCTGGGAGACTTTCTCGCCAAGATATGCTTCGGCGGCCTCCTTGAGCTTTCTAAGGACCATGGCCGAGACCTCGGGCGGAGAATATTTCTTGCCCCTTATCTCCACCCATGCGTCTCCATTGTCGGCGGGGACGACTTTATAAGGAACGGTCTGTATCTCCTGAGAGACTTCGGGGTACTTCCTTCCCATGAACCGCTTGATCGAGAAAACGGTGTTGGCCGGGTTGGTTATGGCCTGCCTTTTGGCCACCTTCCCAACCAGAATCTCTCCCTTGTCGGTGAACCCGACGACGGAAGGGGTGGTTCTGTCGCCCTCCTGGTTCGGTATGACGACGGGCTGGCCGCCTTCCATCACGGCGACAACCGAGTTGGTCGTTCCCAGGTCAATTCCTATGATCTTTGCCATTTGCTTTTCTCCTTCAGCCTTTAACCGGCAACTAGCTCGCTTGCTTTAGCCCCGGGCGCCTCATCACGCCCTTATTCGAGCGCTAATATAATTCTTTAGTGTGACTTTGTCAAGTTTTGTTTTCGCCCCTTTTGGTGTAAGCTTTTGGGAGCGGAGGGCTGGATTGGCAATATCGTTTGAAGTCGTCAAAAGGGACGGGAAGGCCAGGAAAGGCCGATTGGCCACTCCGCACGGGGCTGTCGAGACACCGGCCTTCATGCCGGTGGGAACCAGGGCCTCGGTAAAGGGGCTTCACCCGCCACTGCTCAAGGAGGCGGGCGCCCGAATCGTCCTTTCCAACACTTTTCACCTCGCCTTGAGGCCGGGAAGCAAAAGGATCGGGGAGCTGGGCGGGCTGCACCGGTTCATGGGGTGGGACGGTCCGATCCTTACCGATTCAGGCGGATACCAGGTCTTTTCGCTGGCCAAGCTCAGGGACGTTTCAGAAGATGGGGTAACGTTCTCATCCCCGGTGGACGGCCAGAAGCTCTTCTTGAGCCCCGAAAAGGCCGTGGAGATTCAGGAGGAGTTGGGCGTCGACATAGCGATGGCCCTTGACGAGCTGGTTCCCGCCGGTTCGCCGCTCGATGCCGTCCGGGCAGCGGCCTTGAGAACGACGCGCTGGGCCCAGCGCTGCGCCAACGCCAAGCGGCGCGATGAAACCAGCCTCTTCGGAATCGTCCAGGGGGGCTTTTCCGAAGAACTCCGAGAACGCTCCGCCGGCGGCCTTGCTTCGCTCGGGCTTCCCGGCTACGCTGCGGGCGGTTTTTCCGTCGGAGAGAGCAAGGATGACTTCAGAAGGATGGCATCTTTCACGGCGCCCTTGATGCCGGAGGAAAAGCCGCGCTATCTGATGGGCGTGGGCACGCCACTTGATCTTGTGGATGCCGCCTCGTGGGGCTACGACCTCTTCGACTGCGTCCTGCCGACCCGCAACGGGCGAAACGGCCAGCTCTTCACCTGGTCCGGCGTGGTGGTCATCAAAAACGCCGCGAACGCGGCGGACGACTCGCCCCTCGACCCTGCATGCGGCTGCTGGGGCTGCCGCAACGTTTCAAGGGCCTACCTGCACCACTTGTACCGGGCCAAAGACCCGACGGCCGTCCTGCTTAACAGCCTCCACAACCTCACCTTCTACTTTTCCCTGATGGCGAAGATCCGCGACGCGATCGCCGGCGGAAACATGAAGGCGCTTCGCGAGCAGGTGGCGCTGGCCTACCAAAAGGAAAGGGGCCCCGAAGGGCCCCTTGCTGATTGACCGGATTTAGGGCAAGGCCTACTTTAAAACCTGAACCTGATCGGCCTGCGGCCCCTTTGCCCCCTCCTTGATCTCGAACTGCACCCTCTCGCCCTCCGCCAGCTTCTTGAAGCCAGCGCCGGTGATGGCGCTGTAATGGACGAAGACATCCTTGCCCTCGTCAGCCGTGATGAACCCGTAACCCTTCTTCTCGTCGAACCACTTCACTGTACCCGTAGCCATCGTAACTCCTTAATCAAATCGCGTTCCGGGAAACCGTTCGCCGGAAACGAGTTTTATCTTAGCACCCAAAAAAATGCGAAGTCAAGTGGTTGTTGCGCTTGAGCCCGATTCGGGCGCCGACGCGCTCGGCCGTATCAAGCCGCCCTTTAATGCAGGCGCACATTCTGGCAGAATACGACCGGAAGGCGATGCTTAGCCGGCCCTGGGGGAGCCGTTGGCAAGTGAAACTTTTGAAGCTCGCGTGGTACAGACGCTCGGCAAGTGGCACGCCGTGTGGGACGGAAAGCAGGTCCGGCCCGCATTCCCTGGCGGGCGCCTGGCGCTCGGCGCGCGTCACCTCAAGAACCGGGTAGCCGTGGGAGACTTCGTCTCGGCGCGCTCGCAGCCGGGCGGAGAGGCCCTGATCGAAAAGATTCTCCCAAGGAGAAACAAGCTCTCCAGAAGAATCACGTTTTCCGGCCAGGAGCACGTCGTCGCGGCGAACATAGACCTCGTGGCCGTGATGCTGGCGCCGAACCCTGGGCTCAACACTTCGCTGCTGGACAGGTTTCTGGCGGCGTCCCTCGCCGCCGGAATAGAATCCGTGATAGTTGCCAACAAGGTTGACCTTATGGAACCTGAAAAGGTCGCCGAGGCGCTGGCGCCGTATGAGAAGCTCGGCTACCAGATATTTCCGATGTCCGCGAAAAGCGGAGAGGGAATCGAGGAATTCCGCCTGCGGCTGGCCGGCGGATGGACGCTTCTCCTCGGCCACACCGGCGTCGGCAAAACGACGCTGACCAATTTTCTTGCTCCCGGCGCGCAACGGGCCGTCGGCGAGGTCTTCGAGAAGACAGGCAAGGGAAAGCACACTACGACGAGCGCGCTCGCCCACATGCTGGAAAACGGCGGCGTGATCATTGACACGGCCGGCATAAGGGAATTCGCTTTGTGGAACGTGACGTGGCGGGAGATCGAGGCCGCCTTCCCCGAAATCGTTTCCGCGGCCCAGGGATGCCGTTTCCCCGACTGCCGCCACTTGAAGGAGCCGGATTGCGCCGTGCGCGCCGCCAGCGCCGAGGGAATGATTTCAACCGGCCGTTTTGAAAGCTATTTGACGCTGGCCGGAGAAGCGGAAGGAAGATGACGCAGCCGGGGTCGCCATGGGCGCCGTTCAAGCTCTCCTCTGGTGCATAACCGGTTGGTGGGGAATGGCGTCGCTCTACGCCGTTCTCAACCGCCTGTTGATCCCCAGGCTGCCCAAGTCATCGTCAAGCGGCGGCCCGCTGCCTTCGCTCAGCGTCGTTATTCCGGCGCGCGACGAAGCGAGCGGCATCGAAACCGCCGTCGCCTCTCACTGCTCGCAGGACTACCCCAACCTTCAAGTCGTCGTCTGCGATGACGGCTCGGCCGACGGAACCCAGGCGATCCTCGCCCGTCTGAAGGAGCGATTCGGCAACCTTGAGGTCGTTCAAGGGAAAGAGCCGCCCGAAGGCTGGCTGGGCAAGCCGAATGCCATGAGCCAAGCACTCGAACGGGCCACCGGCGAATTCATCCTCTTCGTTGACGCGGACGTGCGATACGCGCCGGGCGTTCACGCGAGGGCCGCCCGCGAGATGGCGAGGGGAAACTACGACATGCTCCTCTTGCTTTCGACGCTTGAAGGCGAAGGGCTGGAGCCGCTGGTGACCTCCTTCCTTGACGCCTTCGCGCTCTACTCGGTTCCCTCTTTTCTTGCCAACTGCCGCGGGCTGAAGTGGTTCGCCTTCGGAGCCGGCTCCGGCAACCTCGTCCGCCGCGAGGCGCTGGAGGCAGCCGGAGGACTCGAGTCCATAAAGTCCGAAGTGGTGGATGACGTGGCGCTCGGGAAGAGGATCAAGGCTTTGCGGGGCCGGTTCAGGTTCGTGACCGCCTTCGGCGACATACGCGTTAGGATGTACCCAAGCTTCACGGCTTCCATTGACGGCTTCACGAAAAACCTTTATTCGGCCTTCGACAGAAACCTGCTCTTTGGAAGCGCGGGCTTCGTGGCCGACGTGGCCGTTCACGTCGCGCCCCCGGTAGCGCTGGCGCTTTCGGCGGCATTGCCAGGAGCCTCGGCGCTCTTCATCCCAGCGCTGGCCTCAACGGCAATGGGCGCCTTCTGCAACCTGCAAGTCTCGATGTGGTCCGGCCAGCCCTGGTGGATAGTCCTTCTTTTCCCGGCGCGCACCATAATCTGGGTCTACATCTTTTTGCGTTCCGTGGCCAAATACAGGCGCTCTGGAATAACTTGGCGGGGGCGTGCCTACGGCCGGGGCGGGAAGCGGTAGGCTCCCCGCCCGCGGAAATCAGGCATCATGTTTCTTACTGCGGCGGCGGAGGCGGAGGGGTGGCTGGGGCCTGCTTGCCGCTCATGCTCCCCATGATCAGGGGAAGGATCCAGCCGATGACTCCCAGCGTGATGCCGGCGATGATGCACTCGATCCAGCCCAGCCCGAGCATGAAGAGAACGAGCTTGGTGCTGATGGCGAAAAGATAGTACTCCCAAACCGCCTTCAGCCCGAAGACGAAGAGGCCGATCCAGAAGCCGTACAGGAAGCCCCGCAGCGGGAGGAACTTCGCCTCCTTGTAAATCTTGAAGAAGTAGTAGGTGAAGAGGAGCGAGAAGAGAAACTGGCCGCCGAACATCACCGGCATGAGCTTCCTCAATTCCTCTGGCGACCGTACCAGCCCGCCCTGCGCCATCATCTCGCCGTTGAAAACGTAGTTGTAGAAGATCAGGTCGAGCACGAAGACGCCAACGAACATTGCGATAAGGCCAAGGATCCATCTGACGGCTTTCATCGGTCCCTCCTTCTCAAGCCACGGTGAAAGGATAACACACCACCTCTCGAAGGAGAAAGGGGCGCGAGGCAGGCCAGGGCATATTTGTCCGGCGCGATTCGGCCGTGAGGGTTTCTTGACTTTGGAAGGAATAAGGCACCATAGTTTACGCAGTTGGGAGCCGGGAGGTAATCATGAGCAGAGACTCGTTCAAGGCGAATTGTGGAAGCGAGATCGCGGCGCAGGGAATCCATGCGCTCTTGTTCGCTATCGCCTTTACCATGTTCTCGATGGAAGGCGCCGGACAGACCACGACTCCCTACGCGTGGGGGCTCAACGATCACGGCCAGCTCGGAGACACCACCCAGGACAACCGCACTCCTCCCGTTCCTGTTTACGGCCTCCAGGGTGTTACGGCGGTCGCCGGTGGATGCTTTCATTCCCTTGCAATAAAGGATGACGGCACCGTTCGCGCATGGGGCGCCAACTTGTACGGGCAGCTTGGGAACAGTTCGAACACCGATACCGACTACCAGGTTACTGTCTTCGACCTTGCGGGAGTCACCGCGATCGCGGGGGGCGTCTACCACTCGCTCGCGGTGAAGGGCGATGGAACCGTCTGGGCGTGGGGGTACAACTACTACGGCCAACTGGGGAACAGTTCCAACAGCGACAGCAACGTTCGCGTCCAGGTTTCTAACATCACGGGAGTCATCGGCGTGGCGGCTGGTAGCAATTGCTCCGTGGCCGTCAAGAACGACGGAACGGCCTGGGCGTGGGGGCAAAACAGCGATGGCCAACTCGGAAACGCCTCAAATACGGACAGCAACTTCCCTGTGCAGGTCTCGAACCTTACCGGGATCGTCGCTGTAGCGGCCGGATATTACCATTCGATGGCGCTCAAGAGCGACGGAACCGTCTGGGCATGGGGCGGCGGCGGTTACGGCCAGCTTGGCAACGGCGGCAACAGCAACAGCAACGTCCCGGTCCAGGTTTCGATCTCTGGGGTGAAAGCCATTGCGGCCGGGTACTTTCACTCCCTTGCGGTGAAGAACGACGGCACGGTCTGGGTATGGGGATACAACGCCTCCGGCCAGCTCGGCAACGGGACCAAAAGCGGCAGCAACGTTCCCATTCAAGTCGCCGGCCTTAGCGGCATGACGGCCGTAGCGGGCGGATACGGCCACTCCATCGCCAGCCAGAACGTAGGAAAGACGTGGGCGTGGGGCGACAACACCTACGGCCAATTGGGGGACGGCACCTTCACACCGCACTTGTATCCGATACTGGCATCGTTCCCGCTTGGAACAAACATTACCACGATAGCCTCCGGCTCCCATCACTGCCTGGCCATCTATTCGCCCGTTCCCGTCGAGACGGCGCCAGGGGACACGCTCGCCGACGCGCAGACCTGGAGCGGAAAGAACACGCAGAACTGGCCCGCCACCGCGGGCGCCACCTCCTACGGCCTCTACCGCGCCCAGAAGGCCTGTCTGTCAAACCTCCTGAACGCAAGCGTGGATGCCTCCCTCTGGTACTACGGCACGGAAACCAGCGCCACGATAGACGACGACCCCTCTTCCCTGGCGGCCGGCGACTTCTATTGGTACATTGTCATCAGCTCAAACGGGTCTGGCCTGGGCTCGGCCGGCTGCGCTTACGCCGGGGGCCTGGCGAGGGCAAGAGTCTTCAACGCTGGAGCGTGCCCTTAGCACCGAACCCGTTGGGCACGGAGCCTATGGCTTCACTGGCAGGCCCCGTTGATGTCCTGCGGGATGTCGCAGCCGGACAGCCCAACCGACTCGGGGCGCTGTGTCCCCAATGAGTCCGTGCCGTAAGAGCCTTCCACCGTTCCGTTGTTTCCGACGATGACGAAGTAGAAGAAGGTGCCCGCGGGCGGGTCGCCCGGATCGGCCTGTGCCTGGCCGCTCGTGCCGAGCCCGCACTGGCCGCCTGAAAAGACAAGGGAAGAGATCGCCCCCTGGCTCTGCCCCCAGTAGACCGCATGATCCGTCGCGCAGGAGGCCGCCGCGTAATTGAACTGAATCGCCGTGCCGCTGGCCTTCACGAGGGTCATCGGCGCGCCCTCCTTGCTCGCTTCGCCCGCCTTGCCGGTGAAGGTCACGCTGGCGGCCTTGTCGGCGTGGAGGCTCGAAAAACTGCACGTCGCGGCCGCGGTTCCGTTTCCCGCTTCGATGCCTCCAGCCAGCGCGCAGGTGCCGTTCCACGAAGCCGTCGCGCCCGCGCCGGCCGCCGCGGTGATCGTCGTCCTAGTCCCTTCGCGGATCGGAGCGGTCGTCCCCGATGCGCTCACCGGATAATCAAAGCTCATGGAACCGGCCGCACAGCTCACCGTGCCGCTTCCAGTGCCGGCAGCCGAGGCGGCGACTGAGAAGGTCTTCACTGGGTAGCCCTGGCCGGAAAGTCCGTTTTGGTACTGCTGGGAAATTTCGCCGGCGCTCAGAGCGCGGTCAAAGAGGGCGACCTCGTCGAGCATTCCAAGGAAACTGTGGTTTGAATACTGCGGCATGCCGATGTAGATATCCCCGGTCGTGGCTGGCAGGTCGCCGGGCGTTGGAGCCGCCTGGCTCGCCTTCAAGACCCCGTTCACGTAAAGCTTGACCGTTGTGCCGTCATAAGTCGCGGCAAGGAACGACCACTGATTGATGGGAATGGCTTCGGTGGAAACCGTGTTCCCGAGCGTCCCGCCGATGAAGCCGGGCGAGGCGGTGTTCTCGCTGAGCCAGAGCTGCCACGCGACGTAGGGGGAGCTCCACCCGCTGGCGTAATAGTTCTTGGTCACCATCGAGGTGTAGTAGCCGTACTTGGCGGGGTAGACCCATGCGCTCACCGTGAGCCTCGCCAAGTTGAAGCCCGGCACGCGGACGTAGCTCGTGCCGCTGTCGAACTTGATGGCATGACCTACCTTGCCTGGGACGAAACTCACCCCGGGTCCTGTGACGGTGCCGTCGTGGGACCCGATCCAGTCCCGCGCCGTGTCATCGTCGAACGGCCAATAGGCGACGGGATCGGGAACGAAGCTGGCGGTGCAAGCCCTGTCCGCGCTCATGGTGACGGTGCAGTTCGGGTCCGTTCCGCAGGCGGCGCAATCTCCCGACCAGCCCTGGAAGACCGACCCGGAATCCGGCGTGGCGGTCAGCGTCACGACGGAGGAGCGGTTGAAGCTCATGCTGCACCCGCTTCCGCACGAGATGCCGGTTGGAGCACTGGTGATCGTTCCTCCGCCGGAACCTGTCTTGGTGACGGCGAGCGTCTTAAAGGCGTTGACGTTAGGAAAAATTCGGACGACGTTCGTGCCGGCGATGCCGGCCATGTCCATCTTGCCGTCTTTGTTGAAGTCCCCGAAAGCCAGTGCCTTGATCGTCCCGTAGTCATAATGGATGGCTTCCTGGAAAGTTCCGTCGGAGTTGCCCCACAGCGTTTCCAGCGAGCAGCCGCCCATTCCAGCGACCGCGAGGTCCGATTTTCCGTCCCGGTTGAAGTCCTGCGAGACCACAGCAAGCGGCCCGGAACCGACCGAATAATTTGCGGCGGGGTAAAACCCGCCAACTCCCGTGCCCAGGAGAGCCGAGACGGCCGTGCCATCCCCGCAAACAACGGCCAGGTCCACCTTTCCATCCCTGTTAAAGTCGCCCGGAGCAAGGGAAACAGGCCCGGGGCCAACGTCGCGCGACACCCACCAGCCGCACCCGGAGAGCCCGCAGTTCACCCAAACTCCCACGTTGTTACTCCCGTAATTAAGCATGGCAACGTCGAGTGTCCCATTTCTATCATAGTCGCCAACATTGAGCGGCCCAGGCGAATACCCGGCCGACTGCTGGTAAATCTGTGAAAAGCTACCACCCGAATTCCTGTAGAAAGAGAGTTGGCCGAAGGTGACGGAGTGCGACACGACCAGGTCCGGCCAGCCGTCACGGTCGAAATCGCCAATAGCGATGTGGCGCGGTTCCGGGTAGCTCGTACCGAAGACAGGGCCATAGCTGAAAGCCCCGTCCCCATTGCCGAATAAAATCATGACGCTTGCGCTCAACGGCCTTGAGACCGCAAGATCGAGTCTCCCATCGCGGTTGAAGTCACCCACGGCCAGGCAAGAGGCCGAATCTCCCGTGTCTTTGGCCAAAGCAGATTGAAAAGTCCCATTGCCATTGCCAAGGAGGACAGAGACGCTGTGGCTCGAGTTATTGGCCGTTGCGATATCCAAATTGCCGTCTCGGTTAAAATCGCCCGTGACGAGCCAGGCGGCGTCGTCACCAACCGTGTTGTCGGGACCGGCGTCAAAGGCGCCTGAAGCTTCAATGACGCCGCTGTTCAACAGTATGGAAGCGGCGCCGCTCCCGTTTGAAGCGGCCGCGAGATCGGTTCTTCCGTCGCCATCAAAGTCGGCGGCGTCAACTCCCCAGGGATCGGAGCCCGCGGTAAAGTCGGCCCTGAAGAATGTCCCATTTTCATATCCTCGTAATACCGTGACTCCACCGCCAGAGTAGGTGATCGCAAGATCAATCAAGCCATCGCGGTTGAAATCGCATGGCACCACCGAGCGCGGGCTGGTTCCGGTGCTGTACGAAGGGACCGCGCTGAACGTGCCGTTGCCGTTCCCTTTTAAGATAGAGAGGGTGTTGCCGCCATAATTCGCGACGAAAAGATCGGCCTTGCCGTCATTGTTGTAGTCGGCGGTGGCAACTGAAAATGGATAGCTTCCCGTGGCATAGTTGACCGCCGCCTGGAAACTTCCGGAGCCGTTGCCGAGCAAGACAGAGACGTTGTTGCTTCCATAGTTGGCCACCGCGAGGTCCAAAGCACCGTCGCCATTGAAATCATCCGCGGCCAGCGACATCGCGGCGCCGGCCACCGGGTAAGTGTCCGGGGCAAAGAAGTTGCCGTTGCCGTTTCCGATGAGGATGGAAACGCTGTACATTCCATAGTTGGCAAAAGCAAGGTCCATCTTGCCGTCGCGGTTGAAATCGCCAACGACAACCGCAGTGGGCATGTTCCCGACGGAATAGGTAAGGGCGCCCTGAAAAGTTCCGTCGCCGTTGCCCAAGATTACCGACGCGTTGTTGCTTCCGTTATTGGCCGTTACAAGGTCCGCAATACCATCGCCGTTGAAGTCCGCTGTCGCTATTGAAACGGGTGAGCCGCCAGCCACCGAATAGTTTGACGCGGCCTGGAATGTTCCATCGCCGTTGCCAAGAAGGATGGCCACGGCGTTGCTGCCAGCGTTTGCAACGGCCACGTCAATTTTGCCGTCGCGGTTGAAATCGCCGTGGATCAGAGCCTTGGTGCCCGAGCCGGCCGAGTTTAGCGTCGGCGCGGCGAAGGCCACGGTTGAACTTGACGAATGCGTCGAAAGAAGGATGGAGGCCGAATCCTGGCAGCTCGTTTGGCCCGTGCAGTACTGGTCGCAGTATGTGGGGCAGTAGGAGGTGCAGTTACCCCAGGTGTCGTAATTGCAGCAGTAGCTGCCACATTGGTATTGGCCGCAAACGTACTGAAAGGTATAGGTGTACGTCAGCGTCACCGTCTTGACACCGTCGCCTGGAGCCAATGTCCATGTCTGCGGAGAAGCGAGCGATGGAAGATAGCCGCCCGAACCATCCTCGTTCCGCGCGTAGATTGAAACGCAGTTGGATGGCGGACTGAAGGCGAGTGTAACGGCTGTTGAACCGGTTGACGGTGCCCCAGCGTCAATCGTGACGGCCATTACCTCCAGGCATGACAAGACACAAGAGACAACAATAGCGGCCGAAAAGGCTGTCAATCCTCTGGTTGTCATTTTCGCTCCCCAGCAAGCCTCGCTGCTTTGGCGACGGAGGCCGAATGCTCGCGCATGGCCGTTTCCCCGTACGCCTGGGCGCCACCCCATGGTCGCCCTAAAAAACGATTATGCCTGAAAAACGGAGCGTGTCAAGCCCAAAGCAGCATATATGAGCATGGCGGAGGCGAATGGCGCAGGCCGGGCGCCGCCCCCGGGCCTGTTGTTACGCCAACGGCCCTTTCATCAAAAAAGGAGGAGCAAATTCCCATCGCGGGATTTAGGTGCTAAAGGGGGGCAGTGCCATTCGGCATCGCCATTCTAAGTACTTATCCTAAAACATATGGTATAATAACCTCCCGAGGCGATGGGACA
>JBBINO010000053.1:0-18663 GCA_037443845.1 Acidobacteriota bacterium | reverse complement strand
GGCGGGGCGAAAGCCCCGTCTTTTTTCTCGGCACCTTTTTTCTTGGCACACTTTTCTTCTTGGCACTGCGACCGGAATTCCTTGACATTATATCCGGTCCGACATATATTCTGCCCTCGGAGAGACCTGGATAAGAAAACCCCTGGTCTGGCTCCATGGGAGGGTTAAATCCCCGCCGTTTTCGCCAGCAGCGCGCTTGGAAACTGGTTTCCTGCTCGCAAGGCTACAGGAGGGCGAAACGCTTTCAATGCCCAAATCCAGGCCGTTACCAGCTCTTGGATCTCGCTGTCACGAGTTGCGAGTGGTGGACGGCAAAATGGATTGGAGGCTCATTTACCGGCTTGATATGGACGCCGTCGTCATCCTGGAAGTCTTCCCAAAGAAGACCAAGCAGACACCGGTGACGGTGCTCAAGGCCTGCAAGGAACGAATGCGTCGCTACGACGCCATTTGAGGGGTTTGCCATGAAGAGCGAAAAGATAAAAAAACTGGAGCAAGCCGGTTGGAAAGTGGGGTCCGCCGCTGAATTCCTGGGGCTCACTTCGGCCGAGGAGGCCTTTATTGAATTGAAGCTCCGCCTTGCACGCAGCCTTCGCCACTACCGCGTCGCCCGCACTCTGACACAAGCCGAAACCGCCCGGATGTTAGGCTCCAGCCAAAGCCGCGTCGCAAAGATGGAAGCCGCGGATTCCACCGTCTCCGTTGACTTGCTGATCAAAGCGCTCCTCACCTTGGGTGCAACCCCGCAAGCTCTAGCCCGAACCATCAGCCACCCGGCCGCCGTTGGCGAAGAGCCCGTTCATTACGACGCTGCGAAACCAAAGCGCCATGCCATGAAGTAACCGCCACCGCCGCGCCGCGCGAGCCTTGCCCAACTCAAGACTCATAACCCGTAACTCAAAACCCGCCCCGCCTCTGTAGCCCGCGCACCACGCGAACTACGGGCGGACCAAATCAACGACGAGCTTACAAAACACCAGACACCAAACACCAAGCGCTTCCTTCCCTGCGTGCCTCGCGTTCCGTTTGGCCTCGCCAGCGGAAGGCGAAATGGAATCCCTTCGGCTAATTGAAAAAGGGGCTTTTCTTTCCGTGCGGCTCAGCCCGCCGCACGGCCCGCCAAGCTCGATACGGGGGTGGAAAAGGTCCATGCGCGGGCGGAAAAGGCCGCCGCATCTCCTGAATAGCGCGGTTTCCGCGCGCGCCGTTCGCGTCAGGCTTGACAAAGTGGTCACGGATGACTATATTATAGGTAACGGGATGGTTCACGATGACGTCCCGGAAGGAGAATAGGATGACCTACGCGAAGCGGATCGAGGCGGCGAGAAGGGCCAGAGGGCTTTCGCAGGCGGAGGTGTCCAGGCGCCTGGGCTGGAGCCCTTCAAACTACGGGCGCATAGAGCACGGAAGGATTACTCCCTCGCTGCGCTCGCTGGAGGCTATCGCCCGCGCCCTCGGGGTCGCGGTCTCGTCGCTCGCCGAGGCGGCGCCGGAAGGGGCACAGGTCCCCGTCATCGCCTTCGCCTCCGCCGGGCCCGGCGTCCAGTTCACCGACCAGGGCTATCCCGCCGGTGGCGGAATGTATTTCATTGACCGCCCGGCCAGCTTCTCCGACCCGAACGGTTTCGGGGTGGAGGTCTCGGGCGACAGCATGGTGCCGAAATACGAGGACGGGCAAGTTGTTCTAGTAGATACCCGCAAGCGCCCCGCAAGCGGGGAGTACGCCGTCGTGGGCCTGATGAACGGCGACAAATACATCAAGCGTTACAGGGAAGCCGGAGGCATGGTGGTGCTCGAATCGGTCAACCCGCTCTACCCTCCGGTGGTCGTCCAGCCGCACGAGGTGCGCTTCGTCTACAAGATCGTCTGGGTGAAAGAAAGGTGAAAAATGCTTAGGATGCCGCTCAACCCCGCGCCGGCCAGCGCGATGAACCCGAAGGCGCCGCTACCGAAGGCCCCGCCGAACGCCCGCGTCGGCGTCGCCGGCTGGTCATATCCCGACTGGAAGGGGCTCGTCTATCCTCAAAGGCCCGGCGCCGATTTCGATCCCCTCCCCTTCCTCGCCTCGCGCTTCGGGGCGATCGAGGTGGACAGCAGCTTCTACCATATTCCCGAGCCTGTAAGAACCGCCGAGTGGGCGAGGAAGGTGGCCGGCTACGGCAGCTTCCGCTTCTCGGTCAAGCTCTTCCAGGGCTTCACCCACACGAGGAAGGCCTCGCTGGTTGACGAGCGCGCCTTCCACCGCGCGCTGGAGCCGCTCGCCCGCTACGGAAAGCTCTGCGCCGTGCTCGTCCAATGGCCGTGGTCTTTCAGGAACACGGCGGACAACAGAAAGGTCCTGTCGGACCTGCTGTCGCGTTTCGCCGCCTACCCGCTCGCGGTCGAGCTTCGCCACGCGAGCTGGGCCTCTGGCGACGCGCGGGCACTGCTGCGCGAAAAAAACGCCGCCTTCTGCAACATTGACCAGCCCGCGCTGGCGCAATGCCTCGGGCCGACGAGCGCCGTGACGTCCGACCTCGCCTACTTCCGCTTTCACGGCCGCAACGCGACGGCGTGGTTCCAGGAGGGCGCGGGCCGCGACGCGCGCTACGACTATCTCTACAGCGCCGCCGAGCTTGCGCCGTGGACCGAGGCGATCCGGGAGGCATCGAGCGTCGCCAAAGAAGTGGTGGCCATCTTCAACAACCACTTCCGAGGCAAGGCCGCCGCCAACGCATTCCAGTGCCAGAACGCCCTGAGCGGCGAGAAGCAGCAGATACCCGCGGAGCTTATCAACGCATACGACGCGCTTGAACCGATAAGCAATACCGTGTTTCAACGGCGGCTCTTCTGAATAATTGGCTGAGGGCGGGCGGCTGACGACTGATGGCGGCGCGAATCCGCGCGGCCGCAGTTCGCCGCCGGCCGGTGGTTAAACCTTTTTCGGCTGCCCCCTGTCTTTCCTGGCGTGCGGCTTCACGCGCGATCCTCGCGGCGTGGAGGCGCCGCGAGGAGGTACGCATGACAAAAGCCGGCAAGTGCATCATTGGCGTGGCGGGTTTGCTCACGGCCATCGGTCTAATGGCGCAGTACGGCCAGGGCGGTGGCTTCCACCCCGGCCAGAGGCCGGGAGGCGCCCGGCTCTACAACCCCAACACGGTGGAGACGCTCTCGGGCGAGGTGGCGAGCGTCGAGAAAATCGAGGGCATGCGGCCGGGCGTGACCAGCTTGAAGATCGTGCTCAAAAGCGAGCGCCAAACGGTGGCCGTCTTCCTCGGACCGAGCACCTTTTTGGAGGAGGCCGGCTTGCAGGTTTCGGCAGGTGAGAGGCTGACCGTCACCGGTTCGCGCGTCGAGGTGAAGGGCGAGGCGGCGATCCTCGCCGCCGAGCTGACCAAGGGCGGGAAGAGCTTCAAACTGCGCGACGATTCGGGCCGCCCGCTCTGGGCCCACAAACCGGGGTCCTTTTCAGGGGCGCGCTGATTCGCCGCGCGAGGACCGCTCGCCGCGCCATTTTTTCAAACCCGGGAATTTCTCAGGGGAGCTTCGCGTCCGGCGGGCGGACGTAGAGGGCATTGAGCGCTTCTCCGGCTCCGCCATCCGAGAATGCGCGCGCGGCCCGGCGCGCCGCGGGAATGGCAAGGTTGGGCACGTCCGGGAAAAGGGCGCACCCATCGGGCAGGCCTTCAACCAGCGGAACTCCGTCGCCTATCGCCCACGATGGACAGAAGCCCGTTGGGACGGCTTCCGAAGGAGGACGCGCCTCGGCGCCGCCGAGCGCCGTGACCCCCGATCCGCTCCTTACAAAACGGCCTGCGTAAACTTCGCGCCGGCGCGCGTCCAGGACCGCCATCCCCGGCCCATCCACCGGCGAGCACTCGGCGAGCGCGCGGAGGCTGTCCATCCCGTAGGCATTGATCCCGAGAGTCCGAGAGAAACCGAGCGCCGCCGAGAGCCCCACCCTCAAGCCGGTGAAAGAGCCCGGACCGACGACGGCCCCAACAGCGGCAACTTCTCCATATTTCACGGAACAGCGGCGAAGAAGCGTCTCAACCGCGGCCACCAGCCGGGTGGCATGGGTCTCGCTGAGCTCGTGTATATCGGCCAGAAGGCATCCGTCCGCGCTGGCAACCGCAAGGTTGGTCCAGCGCGTGCAGGTATCAATTCCCAAGACGTACTTGCCGGCCAATGCGCCTCGCCTCAAAAAGGAAGCGCGGGGACCGAAGGCCCCCGCGCGAGCCCAACTGCCCAAAGGAACTAATTGAACATCGCGGCGACTTTGGCGATGCCGGGCATCTCCCACTTCTGGCCGCCGAAAGCCTTTATCCAGCCCATGATGGCGCCGCCCCAGGCGATGATGATGAGGCAGACCCACATCAGGCAGCTCAGAATCCATCCCACGACCGGGATGAAGGCCAGAACAAAGCCGGCGATCATGAAGACGATGCAGAGCACGAATACGACGATCGCCAGGGCCAACCCCTGCCGCGCGTGCCAGTAAACGTACTCCTTCTGAGGATCGCTCCTTTTGTCCTTGAACATCAAAAACGGGATCAGCGCAAAAATGCCAAAGTACGCCAGGAAAAGGTGAATCTTGTCTTCGTCGCTGTAAGGTTTCGCCACTCCGGTCTCATCTGCCATGGTCTCACCTCCTAAGCTACCTCCCAAAGTCTAGAACAAGAACACCCGCTTGTAAAGTGACGCAAGTCACCTTCCGTCAAGTTCCCTCCTGCCACGACGCAAGGTATGCTTTCTGCTCCCTCGTCAGCTTGTCCATCTCGTAGCCCATCGTCTGAAGCTTGATCCTCGCGATGTCGCGGTCAATTTCTTCAGGAATGACGTGGACCGTCTTGCCCAGCTTTGCCTTGTTCGAGAGGATCCATTCCGCCGACAGCGCCTGGTTGGCGAAGGACATGTCCATCACCATGGCCGGGTGCCCCTCCGCGCAGGCGAGATTGACGAGGCGGCCGTCGGCCAGGACGTAAACCTTGCGGCCTTTGGCGAGGACGAACTCCTCCACCATCTCCTTGACCATCGTCCTCGACTTGCAGATGTCGTAGAGGCCGCCTTCTAGCTGGAGCTCGACGTTGAAGTGGCCGGAGTTGCAGACCACGGCGCCGTCCTTCATGGCCAGAAAATGCTCTTTTCTTATGACGTGCTTGTCGCCGGTGACGGTGATGAATAGGTCGCCCTTCGGCGCGGCCTCTGCCATCGGCATCACGTCAAAGCCGTCCATGACGGCCTCCACCGCCCTGACCGGGTCAACCTCGGTCACGATCACATGGGCGCCCAACCCCCTGGCCCTCATCGAGACGCCTTTCCCACACCAGCCGTATCCGGCCACGACGACGGTCGAGCCGGCGATGAGCATGTTCGTCGCCCTGATAATTCCGTCCAGCGTTGACTGGCCCGTGCCATAACGGTTGTCGAAGAAATGCTTCGTCATCGCGTCGTTGACGGCAATGATAGGGTAGCCGAGCACGCCGTCCTTCGCCATGCTCCTGAGGCGTATGACGCCGGTAGTCGTCTCCTCGGTCCCGGCGACCACCGTCTTGAGCGCCTCTTTCCGGGTGCTGTGGATGAGCGAGACGAGGTCGGCCCCGTCGTCCATCGTGATCTGGGGCTTGATGTCCGCGACGCAGTTGAGATGATTGTAATAGGTGTCGTGGTCCTCGCCCTTGATGGCGAACGTCTCTATGCCCCAGTCCTTGACGAGGCTCGCCGCCGCGTCGTCCTGAGTGGAGAGCGGGTTGCTGGCGCAGAGCGCCACCTTGGCGCCGCCGGCGGCCAGCGTCCTCATGAGGTTCGCCGTTTCGGTCGTCACGTGCAGGCAGGCGGCGACGCGCACTCCCTTCAGCGGCTTCTCCCTTTCAAAGCGCTCCCTTATGGCCGTGAGCACCGGCATGTTCCTGTCGGCCCAGAGTATGCGCGCCTTGCCTTTGGGAGCGAGGCTCTTGTCCCTGATGTCGAAACGCATCAAACTCCTCCTTCGTTGACTTTGAGGCCCGTATGCTCCCTGAGCGCCGCGACTTTGTTCACCGCCTCCCACTTGAACTCGGGAAGCTCCCGCCCGAAGTGGCCGTAGGCGGCCGTCTTCTTGAAGATCGGCCGGCGCAGGTCGAGATATTCGATTATGCCCTTCGGGGTCATCGGGAATATCTCCCTGACGGCGCGCTCGATGGCTCCGTCGTCCACGGCGCCGGTGCCGTAAGTCTCGACCATCACCGAGACCGGCTCGGCGACGCCGATGCAGTAGGCGAGCTGGACCTCGGCCTTGCGAGCGAGCTTGGCGGCTACGATGTTCTTGGCGACGTGCCTGGCCATGTAGCAGGCCGAGCGGTCAACCTTGGTCGGGTCTTTCCCGGAAAAGGCCCCGCCTCCGTGGCGGCCGTAGCCTCCGTATGTGTCCACGATGATCTTTCTTCCGGTCAGCCCGGTGTCGCCCTGTGGGCCGCCAGTGACAAAGCGCCCCGTCGCGTTGATGTGGTACTGCGTGCCTCCGTCCAGCATCTTGGCCGGGATAACCGCCCTGACGACGTGCTCCATCAGGTCCCTCTGGATCTTTGGAGTCTCGGCGTCCTCGTCGTGCTGCGCGGCCAGCACCACGGCCGTGACTTTCTTCGGACGGCCATTCTCGTAAGCGACGCTGACCTGCGTCTTGCCGTCGGGCCTCAGGTAGGGCAGCGTTCCATCCTTTCGGACCTGGGCCAGCTTCTCGGCGAGCCTGTGAGCCATGTATATTGGAAAAGGCATGAGCGCGGGGGTTTCGTCGCAGGCGAAGCCGAACATGAGTCCTTGGTCGCCCGCGCCGCCAGTGTCAACGCCCATCGCGATGTCTGGCGACTGCGGATCGAGCGCCGAGACGACGGCGCAAGTCTTGTGGTCAATGCCGTACTCGCCCCTGGTATAGCCTATTGACTTCAAAGTGCCGCGGACGACGTCCTGGATGTCAACGTAAGCCTTCGTCGTGATCTCGCCCGCGACGAAGGCGAGCCCCGTCGTCACGAGCGTCTCGCACGCCACGCGCCCCGCCTGGTCTTGAGACAGCACGGCGTCGAGGACGGCATCCGAAATCTGGTCCGCGATTTTGTCCGGGTGGCCTTCCGTCACCGACTCGGAAGTGAAGAGAAATGATCGTTCCATCTCGTCCTTTCTGGGCCTCCACGCGGGAGAGCCTCACTCAGGCGCAGATTTTACAGGATAGGGGCCCGAAGGTCAACTTTTTCGGCTTGTTTTTTCAAACCCCGTGTGCTATCTTTTTGGCCTGTGCAATAGATGCACGGCCCATGAGGGGAACTCAGCTCCATTAAAACTACGGAGGGCGGAGCGAAATGCGATTCTCCCTGGCACCCCGCGAGGAACGGTTCTTTACGATGTTCGAGCAGTCCGTGGACGTGGTCGTTGAGGGCGTGCAGGCATTCAAGGATTTGATGGAAAACTACGCCGACGTCGAACAGAAGGCCCGCCATCTCAAGGCGATCGAGCGCAAAGGGGACGAGAACACCCACCGGATGTTCGAGGCTCTCAACCGATCATTCGTCACTCCCATAGACAGGGAGGACATCCTCAGGCTCAACGAGACCCTCGACGACATCCTGGACTACATCGAGGCGCTTGCGACCCGATGCGAGCTCTTCAAGATCACCGAGACCACCGAGGAGATGCGCCAATTCTCCGACTTGTTGTACCAAGCCGTTCGGCAGATTCAGCAGGCGATCCACGACTTGACGCACCTTACCAAGCTGATGCCATACTGCCACGAGATTAAGCGCCTCGAAAACATGGCCGACGACCTCTCCCACAAGGCGATCGCCGACCTCTTCGAGAACGAGAAAGACCCGATTAACCTGATCAAGCTCAAGGAGCTCTACGCCAGGATGGAATCCTGCATGGACAAGTGCGAGGACGTGGCCAACATCATCGAGACCATCGTGGTGAAGAATGGCTAGCTCTTGGTTGCTCCTGGGGGCGATCATCCTCACCGCCCTCTGCTTCGACTACGTCAACGGCTTTCACGACACGGCCAACTCCATCGCCACCACGGTGCTCACCGGAGCGCTCTCGGTGCCGATGGCCATTTTCATGGCCGCGTCGCTCAATTTTCTCGGCGCCTTCATGGACTCGGCGGTCGCGACGACGATAGGCAAGGGAATCGTGGACCCCGGGACGGTCAGCCTCAAAGTCGTCTGGGCGGCCCTACTTGGAGCCATAGTGTGGGACGTAATCACGTGGTGGCAAGGGCTCCCGTGCAGCTCGTCGCACGCCTTGATCGGCGGCATAGTCGGCGCGGTCATCGCCGAGAACGGCGCCAAGGTCTTTCACATGAAGGGCCTCGAGAAAATCGGCATCGCCCTCCTTGTATCGCCCATAATGGGCCTGATAGTCGGCTACTTCTTCATGGTGACGTTGATGTGGCTCTTCAGGCACACCGCCCCAGCGAAGCTCACCCGTTCTTTCAAGGTGATCCAGGTCTTCTCGGCCGCCTCGATGGCGCTCTCCCACGGCGGGAACGACACGCAGAAGACGATGGGCGTCATCACGATGGCGCTGGCGAGCGCCGGGGTTCTGAAGAGTTTTGAAGTCCCATTCTGGGTCATCCTGATTTGCGCGACCGCGATGGGCCTGGGAACGGCGGCTGGAGGCTGGCGAATCATCAAGACCATCGGCAGAAAGGTCATGGTGCTTCAGCCTGTCCACGGCTTCGCCGCCGAAACGAGCGGCGCCGCCGTCATCTTCGCCGCGACGGCGTTTGGCGCTCCCGTCTCGACGACGCACGTCATCTCATCGGCCATAATGGGCGTGGGATCGGCCAAGAGCCTCAACGGTGTTCGCTGGAACGTCGTCCGCCAGATCGTCCAGGCGTGGGTTCTCACGCTCCCCGTCTCCGCCCTCTTGGGCGCGGGCTTCGCGCTGCTTTTCCGCGTTATTTTGCCCTAGCAGGCAGTTGAAAAATCCGCGTGGGCCTATGGCAGTTTCTCAACGGCCTTCTAGTCAGCGCGCCGCGATAAGCGTCTGCCCATGCATGTACGGGCGCAGCGACTCCGGGATGACGATTGAGCCATCGGCTTGCTGGTAGTTTTCGAGAATCGCGACGACCGTCCTGCCGACCGCCAGGCCCGAGCCGTTGAGGGTATGTACGAACCTCGGCTTTCCGCCCCCGGCCGGGCGGTACCTGATGTTGGCCCGTCGCGCCTGGAAATCCTCGAAATTCGAGCAGGAGCTGATTTCCCTGAAGCGCTGCTGCGAAGGGAGCCATACTTCCAGGTCGTACGTCTTCGCCGAGGAGAAGGACATGTCCCCGGCGCAGAGGGCGACCCGGCGGTAGTGGAGTCCCAGCGCTTCCAGGACGGACTCGGCGTCCGAGACTAGCTTGTCGAGTTCCTGGTATGAATCCTCCGGCCTGGAGTACTTCACCAGCTCGACCTTGTGGAACTGGTGCTGGCGGATCATGCCCTTCGTGTCCTTGCCGTAGGAGCCAGCCTCGGACCTGAAGCACGGGGTGAAGGCGCAGTATCTGATTGGGAGCGATTCCTCTTCAAGAAGCTCGTCCCCGTGCAGGTTGGTGACGGGCACTTCCGCGGTTGGAATCAAGTAGAAATCCCCGCCGTCAACCTTGAAAAGATCGGCCTCGAATTTTGGAAGGTTTCCGGTGCCCTCCAACGCGTGGGCCTTCACGAGGTACGGTGGTAACACTTCGGTATAGCCGTGCTCTCTGGTGTGAAGGTCCAGCATGAAGCTGATCAGCGCCCGCTCGAGGGCGGCGCCGGCGCCCACGTAAACGACGAACCTGGCGCCCGATATTTTCGCCGCGCGCTCGAAATCGAGGACGCCCAGCGCCACCCCGAGTTCGTCGTGGGCCTTCGGTTCGAAGCCGAATCGCGGAGGCTCGCCCCACGTCTTCTCGACCCTGTTGAACGACTCGTCGGGGCCGTCGGGAACATTCTCCGAAGGGACGTTGGGGATTTCCAGCATCAGGCGGCGAAGGAGCTGTTCCGAATCGGCCGCCTCCTGGCCAAGTTGTTTAATCTTTTCGCCTATCTCGCGAACCTCGGCCTGCGCGGCTTCGGTCTCTTCGCCCGCCTTTTTCCTTTCGCCGATCTTGCGGCTGAGGTCGTTTCTAAGCGCCTTGAGCCTGTCGGTCTCGGCGACCGCTTTGCGCCAGGCCGAATCGCAATCCAAGATTCTATCTATCGCCCCGGCTGGCACGCCCTTGCGCGCGAGCCCGCGCGCGACTTCCCCCGGATGGCTCCTGATTCTGTTCAGATCGAGCATCAGCGGGCCCGCTCCCATAACGCGGCGCCTTCCGTAATTGCCCGGCGGAAGCTCTCAGTGTCGGCCTTGCCAGTCCCCGCTATGTCGAAGGCCGGCCCATGGTCCGGCGACGTCCTGAGAAATGGAAGTCCCAGCGTGCAGTTGACGGCGTAGCCGTTGCTCATCAGCTTCGCCGGAATCATGCCCTGGTCGTGGTAGAGAGCGACCGCGATTAGATCCTCGCCTTTTGCCTGGGCCCTCAGGAACAGGCTGTCCGCCGGAATCGGGCCGGAGACCTCTATGCCGCGCCCAGCGAGTTCCGAAACCGCCGGCTC
Organism: Acidobacteriota bacterium; assembly: GCA_037443845.1. Lineage (GTDB taxonomy): Bacteria > Acidobacteriota > UBA4820 > UBA4820 > DSQY01 > JAEMPZ01. The sequence continues at coordinate 8,098 of JBBINO010000053.1, read as the reverse complement.
GATGATGTCGCGCTCTTCCGTCCCGGCCAATCCGCCTTCGCCCGCGTGCGGGTTGAGCCCAGCCACCAGGAAGCTCGGCTTCCTTTTGAACTGCTTCGCCCACGCCGCTGATAGCCCCTCAACGTAACCGACTAGCCTCTCCTGGCTGAGCGCCCCGGCCACTTCCGAGAGCGGAAGGTGCATCGTGAAGAGGGCAACCACCATCTTGCCCGTGAGGAAGACCATGTAAGGCGTGGACTGGAAGGCGCGCCCCAGGTACTCGGTGTGGCCCGTGAACGGGACGCCGCAGCGGCGTATCGCCTCCTTCGACGCTGGACCCGTGACCAGGATGTCCGCCGCGCCTTCGCGCATTCTGCGGCAGGCCTCCTCCAGTTCCAGCATCGTCACGCGGCCGTTGTCGGGGTGCGGCCTCCGGTGGAAAGTCAGCGATGAGAGGTCAACGTCGTCCCACTGAACTCCAGCCGGAACCTTCGCCACGCAGCGCTTGGGGCCCAGGACGGTGATCTTGAAGCTCTTGAGCAGCTTCTTGTCTTCGAGAAGCTTGGCGACGATTTCCGGCCCCGTTCCGCCGGGGTCTCCCACGGTGACGAGTACTCTTGGTGAAGTCATGACTGCCGCTCCTTGTAGATATACTTGATCGAGTGCTTGTAGACGAGCATGTTCATTTCGTTGAAGCAGTGCACCTTGATGCATTCCTTGTCGTACCATTCGATCCAGCCGTGCAACTCCTCGCCGTCGTTGAGCACCACGATGACGGGCGTCTTGGCGCCCATCTGCTTCAGGTAGTAGAAGTTTTCGGCGTTGGTCTGCTCTGGCGGCACCTGCTTGCGCCTCGGCCCTACGAGGTTCGGGGCGGCCGGGGCCGAATCCCCGTAAGCGTCCCTCGCCGGCGCCTTGCCTTCATGGGCTTCGCGGCGATGGTCTTTCTCCTTGTAGTCACGCAGCGCTGGACGAATGAGCTTGCGGTCTGGCATCTCTTGCTCCTGGAAAGGGGAGGTTACTCGTCCCCGGGGGAACGGTTCTCTGGCTTCTTGGCGGGCGCCTCGTAGCGAAGGCAGCACATCAGCCTCCCGCACAGCCCAGAGATCTTGGCCGGGTTAAGGCTGAGCCCCTGGTCCTTGGCCATTCTGATGGTCACCGGGGCAAACTGTCTTAGAAAACGGGCACAGCAGAGCGGCTGGCCGCAGTGGCCGAATCCGCCGCGCATCCTCGCCTCGTCCCGCACGCCGATCTGGCGCATCTCTACCCGTATCTGAAAACGCCTCGCGAGCACGCGGACAAGTTCCCTGAAGTCAACCTTGCTTTCGGCCGTGTAAACGAAGACGAGCTTCTGCTCGTCGAATGGAAACATCACCCGGACGAGCTTCATGGCGAGCTTCTGCTCGTTAGCCTGCTCCCTGCAAAAGGCGAAAGCCTCCGCCTCCTGCTTTCGCTGCCTTTCGCGGCGCTCTATGTCATCCCTGGTCGCAAGCCGTATGAACGCTAGCTTCTGAAAACCCTGAAGGCATGGGACGCTTCCCTCACGGTCCTGGATCACCTCCGCGAAGCATTCGCCGTTGTCGTGGCGGACGATGCAAGGAGTGTGGCTATGCACGGCGGCGCCTTCTATCGCCGCGTAGGCTGGCCTCCATTGGTGTTCGAGCTGGATCTGGTAAATTCCCATTCTTTACCGCTCCGGTGGCTACGATAGAGCAGACGGCCTTGCAAGTCAAGCGGCGGGCGGGACCATGACGGCTGCGGGCCGGCCCCCTGACTATAACGCCTAAGCCCGCTGCTCCTGTTCGGCGAAAGCGCCATAGGCGCGGAATTTGTTGTACCTTCCGTTGAGCAAATCGTCCGGCTTCAGCTTGGAGAGCTCCTCGATCTGGCCGGCCAGCGTCTCGCCGACTGACTTGAAGACGGCCGGCGGGTCAACGTGAGCGCCTCCGAGCGGCTCCGGGATGACCACGTCCACGAGGCCGAACCCCAAAAGGTCCTTGGCCGTCAGCTTCAGCGCCGCGGCCGCTTCCTCGGCCCGCGCCGCGTCCTTCCACAAGATCGCGGCGCAGCCTTCCGGAGAAATGACGGAGTAAATGCTGTATTCAAGCATGTTCACCCTGTCTCCGATTCCCAGGGCGAGCGCGCCTCCGCTGCCCCCTTCGCCCGTGACGGTCACTATGACTGGAGTCCTCAGCCTCGCCATCTCCCTGAGGTTCGTTGCGATGGCCTCGGCCTGGCCCCTCTCCTCGGCGTCCATTCCGGGGTAGGCGCCGGGCGTGTCAATGAGAGTGAGGATGGGCATCGAGAACTTCTCGGCCATCTGCATCACCCTGAGCGCCTTGCGGTAACCTTCAGGGCGCGGCATTCCAAAGTTGCGGTATATCTTCTGCTTCGTGTCCCGCCCTTTCTGGTGTCCGATGACGCAAACGGGCGCCTGGTTGAAACGCGCGAAACCGGCTATGATCGCCGGGTCGTCGGCGAACCGCCTGTCGCCGTGCACCTCGGTGAAGTCCTGAAAAAGCGCTTCGATGTAATCGGCCGTGTGTGGCCTCTTCGGGTGCCTCGCCAGCTGGACCATCTGCCACGGCGTCAGCTTGGCGAAGATATCCTTGCGCAGCTTGCAGAGCTTCTTCTGCAGCGCCGCCATCTCTTTCTCGCGCTTCGCCTCGTCCGCGAAAAGCCTCAGGTTCTCTATCTGTTCCTCAAGCTCCTGAAGGGGACGCTCGAAATCCCTCGGATCGTTCATCGCCTCTTCTCCGCGGCCGTGCCGTTGCCGGCCGCCCTAAAAAGGAACCTAACCCTGTCCTTGCCAAGAAAGCCTTCGAGCGCGGGCAGGAGCAGCTTGCCCGTGTTCACTCCGCAGCTCCGAGGCAGCATGATCCTCGTCACCGACTCGCCCTCCTTGACGACGTCCATCAGGACTGGCACCGGACCCCTGTGGCGGCGCAGTATCTTTTCAAGCTCAAGAAGCCCCTCCTCGTCGCAAAGCGCCGCCGGGACTTTGAGAAGCACGCCCGTCGTCTTCTGTTCAAGATCCTTCTCCGCATCTTGCAGGGCGACGACGGAACTGGCCAGCAGCCTCACCCTGTCCTCTTCCACCTTGGCCAGCCCCACGACGACGACTACATCGTCCTTCGCCACACTGCCGATGTACTTGTGGTACGTTTCGTTGTAGAGGAGCGCGTCGAGGTGTCCCTCCATGTCTTCGAGCCTGACTACGGCGTACATGGTGTCCTTGCCCTTGGTTCTGGTCTGCTTGATATTGGCCACGACCCCGCCGACGGCCACTTCCGCTGATTCGGCCAGAGAGGCTACTTCTCTCAGGGAATGGGTGGTGTAGCGCCTCAGTAGCTGCTCCTTTTCCATCAGGGGATGGCCGGTCAGATAGAAGCCGAGGCTCTCCTTCTCGCGGCTGTACAGATCGGGGTCGCGCCAGCGCTCCCCCTTGCCGTAAGAGGGCGGGCCAAGCTCCTCCTCTTCGCCGAAAAGGGCCACCTGCCCCTTGTTGCGGTCGTCCTGTATGCGGCTGCCATGCGCGACCGCCTGGTCGAGCGATGCGAAGAGGTCCCACCTTGGAACGCCAAAGCAGTCGAGGGCGCCGGCCTGAACCAGGTTTTCGAGCACGCGCCTATTGAGCTGCACCCTGTCCACCTCCGCGCAGAAATGGAATAGGTCCCTGAACCTGCCCAGCCTGCCCCTGGCTTCTAGTATCGCCTCCACCGAGCCTTGGCCCACGTTCTTGATCGCGGACAGGCCATACCTGATTGCCTTTCCCTCGAGAGCGAACCCCACGCCGCTCCTGTTCACGTCAGGTGGCAACAAGGCGATGTCCATCTGCCGGCAGGAGTTCATGTACTTCAGAATCTCGTCGGTGTTCTCCGCCCACGCCGACAGGGTCGCCGCCATGAAAGCCGCCGGAAAATGGGCCTTGAGGTAGGCCGTCTGGAATGCGACGAGGGCGTACGCGGCGGAATGGGACTTGTTGAAGCCGTACCGGCCGAAGGTCTCGATGCTGGAAAAGAGCTCCTGGGCCTTCTCCTTGCTCACGCCATGGTCCACGGAGCCCTGGATGAAGGCGTTCTTGAGCCGTTCCATGCCCGCCGCGTCCTTCTTGGATATCGCCTTGCGCAGCGTGTCGGCCTGGCCCATCGTGAAGCCGGCCAGCTTGTGGGCGATGAGCATGACCTGTTCCTGATAGACGATGACGCCCAAGGTCTCTTCGAGAATCGGCGTGGCTTCCTTGACGGGGAAGACGGCTTCCTCCTTGCCGTGCGCCCTCGCGATATAGAGCGGGATCATGTTGGCGTCAAGCGGGCCCGGCCGGTATAGCGCGTTCAGCACGATCAAGTCCTCGAATCGCTTCGGCTTGAGCCTGCGGAGCACGTCCTTCATCCCGCTCGATTCAAACTGGAAGACGCCGTCGGTCTCTCCGCGCTGGAAAAGCTCCAGCGTCAGCTTGTCGTCGAGAGGAACGGCCTCGATATCCGGAGGAGTTTCGCCGCTCTTCCTGATCAAGTCAAGCGCGTCGTGTATGATCGTCAGCGTCCTCAACCCGAGGAAGTCCATCTTGAGAAGGCCTAGGGCTTCGATCTCCTCCTTGCTGTACTGCGTGGTTATTTCGCCCTTGGCGCCCGCTTGCTTGTAAAGCGGAAGGAAGGTGGTGATCGGCTTGGGCGCGATGACGACCCCGGCGGCGTGCGTCGAGGCGTGGCGCGTCAGCCCTTCCAGGCTCCTTGCCACGTCGAGGACCTCTTTGACCTCGGCGTCCTCGGCGCACATCTGCTTCAACTGCCCGGAGAGCTTCAACGCCCCGTCTATCGTCACCGGGGAGCCCGGGTCGTTTGGCACCATCTTGGCGACCTTGTCCACCTTCGACAACGGCATTCCGAGGGCGCGGCCGACGTCACGGATGGCGAGCCTCGCCTTCATTTCGCCGAAAGTGATTATCTGCGCGACGTTCTGGCGGCCGTAAATCTGCGTCACGTACGAGATGACCTCCTGGCGGCCCCTCATGCAGAAGTCAATGTCAATGTCGGGCATCGAGACGCGTTCAGGATTGAGGAACCGCTCGAACAGCAGATCGTAGCGAAGCGGGTCGAGGTTGGTGATCCCCATGCAGTACGAGACGAACGAACCCGCCGCGCTGCCGCGGCCCGGCCCGACCGGTATGCCGTGCTCCCTGGCGTACCTGATGAAATCCCATACGACGAGGAAGTACCCGGCGAGGTCCATCTGTTTGATGAGGCCCAGTTCCCTGTCCAGCCTCTTCTCGTATTCCTCCCTCTTCTTGGACTGGCGGCTCTTCAAGAGCCCCTGCTCAAGCCTTCGCTGATAACCCTCCCTGACGACGCGCTCAAAATAATCGTTGAGCCCGCCTTCGCCGTCCGGAACCTTGAACTGCGGGTAGTGGCGCGAGTGGGTGTCGAAGCTGAAGAGGCAGCGGTTCGCTATTTCCACCGTGTTCAGGAGCGCCTCGGGATGGTCCGCGAAGCGCTCCCACATTTCGGCGCGCCTCTTGAAGTAGTGTTCCTTGGTGTAAGCCATCTTGCCCGACCGCGCCCGCTCGTCGCGAGTCGTTTTCGTCTGGATGCAGAGCAGCACGTCGTGAGCCTTGAAGTCGTCCTTTTCCAGGAAGTGGGCGTCGTTGGTGACGACCAGCGGAATTTTGGTCTCGCGGTGAATCTCCACGAGCCCCTGGTTTACCGCCTTCTGCTCCTCGAGGCCGTGATCCTGAAGCTCGAGGTAAAAGTTGTCCTTCCCGAAAATGTCGCGGTACTCCAGCGCGGAGCGCAGGGCAAGTTCCGGCTTCCCCTGCCTTAAGAAGCGCGGAATCTCGCCGCCGAGGCAGGCGGAGAGCGCGATGATCCCCTCGTGGTACTCGCGCAGCAGCTCCTTGTCCATCCGGGGCTTGTACTGAAACCCCTCCAGAAAGGCCCTCGTGGAAAGCTCGCAAAGGTTGTGGTAGCCCCTCTCGTTTTCGCAAAGCAGTATGAGGTGCGAATAGGGCCTTCGGCCGTCAACGCCGACGGGATCCTGGTCGTGGCGGGAATGGGGCGCCATGTACGCCTCGCAACCGATGATGGGCCTTAGCCCCTGCTTTCCTGCCATGCTGAAAAACTTGACCGCGCCGAACAGGTTACCGTGGTCCGTCAGGGCGAGGGATTCCATCGAGTCTTCGCGGGCGACCCTTATCAGGTCGTTGAGGCGGCACGCGCCGTCCAGAAGCGAATACTGGGAGTGGACGTGAAGGTGAACGAAGGGTTCATTAGCCATGGCTTTCTATTCCCACTCGATTGTTCCAGGCGGTTTCGACGTGACGTCATAGACGACCCTGTTCACGCCCTTCACTTCGTTGACGATCCTCGAGGAGACGCCGGCGAGGAAATCGGGATCAAACCTGAACCAGTCCGCCGTCATGAAGTCGCTGGTCGCGACGGCCCTGAGGGCCACCACCCTCTCGTATGTCCTGCCATCGCCCATCACGCCGACGGTCCGTACCGGCAACAGCACGGCGAAGGCTTGCGCGACCGAGTCGTAGAGCCCCGAGCCTTTTATCTCGCCCGTGAATATGGCGTCCGCTTCCTGCAAGAGCTTTACGTCGCCTTCCGTCACCTCGCCTATTATACGGACGGCCAAGCCGGGGCCGGGAAACGGCTGCCTCGAAACGAACTCGTCGTCGAGCCCAAGGAGCCTCCCGACCTGGCGGACCTCGTCCTTGAAAAGGTTCCTGAGGGGCTCAACGACCCTCATGCCCATCTTTTCAGGCAGGCCGCCCACGTTGTGGTGGCTCTTGATGACCTTCGCGGAGCGGGACGTGGCGGCCGATTCGATGCGGTCCGGATAGATGGTCCCCTGTGCCAGAAACGGAATCGCTCCCATGGAGCGAGCCGCCTCTTCAAAGACCTCGATGAAGACGCGGCCTACGGTCTTCCGCTTCTCCTCGGGGTCGGTCACGCCGCGAAGGGCTTCGAAAAATCGCGGGCCGGCCTTCACCGAATTCAGGTTGAGGTGGAATTTTCTGCTGAAGAGATCCTCCACCTGCCGGGCCTCGTCCTTCCTAAGAAGGCCGTGGTCTATGAAGAGAAGCTCGGCCCTGTCGCCTATCGCCTTGCTAATGAGCAGCGCCATCACCGACGAGTCAACGCCGCCAGAAACGGCGCAGAGCACCCGCGCGCCGCCCACGGTTGCCCTCAGCCCGGCCACCGCCTCTTCTATGAAGGAGCCGCTCGTCCAATCGCCCGTGGCCCCGCACACGTCGTAAAGAAATCTTTTCAGTATCTCCCGGCCGTGGACTGTGTGGCTCACCTCCGGATGGAACTGTATCCCGTAAAGCGACTTCTCGGCGCTGGCCATCGCGGCGTAAGGAGCGCTCCCGGTACTTCCAGCCGGAGCGAAACCGTCCGGCAGGGATTCCACCCTGTCGCCGTGGCTCATCCATATTGGTTCCTGCGGGCCTAGTCCAGCGAAGATAGGGCACGTGGCTTCCGGCAAGAACTCCGCCGGCCCATACTCTCGCCTGCCGCTCGCGATGACGCTCCCGTTCAGCGCCAGAGCCATCCACTGCATTCCATAGCAGATGCCTAGCACCGGCACGCCCATTCCCAGAAGCTTCGCGTCGGGCCTCGGCGCTCCGCTCTCGAAGACCGACTGCGGGCCTCCCGAAAGGATGATTCCGGCCGGCTCGAACTCCTTTACCTTCTCGAACGGTATATCCCACGGCGCGACTTCGCAGTAAACGCTCTGCTCTCTGACCCGTCTGGCTATCAGGGGCGTGTATTGCGAGCCGCAATCGAGAATCATGATTTTCTGTCCGCAGTGCATCGTGACGCACTCCTCACCGTGCGCCCGAATTATACCACGTGGCGAAGGTTCCATTTGAGCGGCGGCTCCCCTTGACGAAAAGCTCAAGCCCCTGTAGGATATGCGGTGAGCGGGCGTAGCTCAGTTGGTAGAGCGCGAGCTTCCCAAGCTTGAGGTCGCGGGTTCGAGACCCGTCGCCCGCTCCAGGAACTCTCACCAAAAGAAGCCCCATTCCTGACAATCACGGGCACGGCCACAAAGCCGCGAGGGTCTCGAAGGGCGGGAAGCCCGCTGGCGTCCGTTACGAGGGCGCGACCGG
>JBBINO010000052.1:0-18682 GCA_037443845.1 Acidobacteriota bacterium | reverse complement strand
TCCTCCGTGACCTTCGCGCTTGCAGCGCAACTACAATCGCCCCTCCGTGCCTCGGTGTCTCCGTGGTTCAATCTTTCCCTTCGTGGCCTTCGTGACCTTTGTGGTGAGAATTCCTTTCGCGCCGCGAAGCGGCGGCGCCCACCGGCCTTGCGCGCCTTCGCGCCCTGGTTGCCATTGTTGCTTGACAGCGGGCGGCCTTGTGGTATACTACGCTCGGTCCGGTTAGCCGGGCGAATTTGAATAAACCAGGAGGTAACACCCACATGACAGAAGCGGAAGGAAAGGCGAAGGGGGATTCGTCTGTCCCCATGGACGTCCCCGAACAGTGGCTCAACCTGACCTCTGACAACATCGGCCAGGCAGAACCCCTCGACATGAAGCTCTTGCTTCAGACCGGCGCCCCGTCCCAGAACGAGCACAAGCTGCTCAAAGGGAAGGTGGTGGCGATCACCCCTACCGACGTCTTGGTTGACGTTGGCTTGAAGAGCGAGGGAATCGTTCCGGTCGAAGAGTTCACTAGCCCGTCGGGCGAGGTGAGCGTCAAGCCCGGAGACGAGGTCGAGGTCTTCATTGAGCGGCTGGAGGACGCCAACGGTTACGTCGTCCTTTCCAAAGTCAAGGCCCAGAAGATGAAGGCGTGGGAGGAAGTGGAGAACGCCTTCAAGGAGAACCGTCCCATCAAGGGCGTGATCCTCGACCGCGTGAAGGGCGGGCTTGCCGTTGACGTGGGCGTGCGCGCGTTCCTTCCAGGCTCGCTTGTTGACCTGCAGCCCGTTCGCAACCTGAGGGCGCTGAAGGGGCAGGAGGTCGAGCTGAAGGTCATCAAGGTAAACCGGAAACGCGGGAACATCGTCCTTTCTCGCAAGGCTTACCTCGAAGAGCGGGTCTCCGTCCAGAAAGAGAAGATACTCGCTTGCATCGCCGAGAAGAAATCGCTCATCGGGACGGTGAAGAACCTCACCAACTTCGGGGCCTTCATTGACCTCGGCGGCGTTGACGGCCTCCTGCACGTGACCGACATGTCGTGGAAGCGCGTAAACCACCCCTCCGAGCTGTTCAAGGTCGGCGACCAGGTTGAAGTCCTCATCCTCAACTACGACGAGGAGACGGGCAAGCTCCAACTCGGCTACAAGCAAAGGGAGCCGAGCCCCTGGAAGTCGGTCGCCGAAAAGTACCCCATCGGCACGAAGGTTCTTGGGAAGGTCATCTCCCTCACCAACTACGGCGCTTTCATTGAGCTGGAGCCCGGCATCGAGGGGATGATCCACGTTTCAGAAATGTCATGGACCAAGAAGGTGAAACACCCCTCGGCCGTGCTCGAAGTCGGGCAGGAGGTCGAGGTCGTCATTCTCGACATTGACTCCGACGCCCAGCGCATCTCGCTCGGCCTGAAGCAGGCGAGCCCGAACCCCTGGGACATCATCACTGAGCAGTTCCAGGTCGGCGACAGGGTCAAAGGGAAGGTCCGGAACATAACCGACTTTGGCATTTTCGTCGAGGTGCTCGAAGGCGTTGACGGCCTCGTGCACATCTCCGACCTCTCGTGGAAGCGCGTGAACCACCCCTCCGAGCTCATCAAGAAGGGAGACGAGGTCGAGGCGGTAATCATCAATATTGACGCCGTGAACCAGCGCCTCTCCCTGAGCATGAAGGCGCTCATGCCAGACATCTGGGAGGAGTTCTTCCGAAGCCACTACGTTGGCGACGTGGTCACCGGCACCGTTACCAAGCTCGTTGATTTCGGCGCCTTCGTTGACCTGGGCGACGGAGTTGAGGGACTCGTCCACATCTCCGAGCTTTCGGACAAGCATATCCAGTCCTGCTCCGAGGTCGTTGAAGCCGGCAAGGCCTACTCGTTCAAGATCATCAGGCTCGAGCCCCACGAAAAGAGGATCGGTCTCTCCCTGAAAGAAGGGGCGCCGCGCTCCGAACAGGCCGCCGGGCATGAGGGCGACTACCGTCCGTCGCCAAGCGATGGAAGGGCCAGCCTCGGCGACGTGCTGGACCTTAAGGATTTCCACCGTGACGAGGAGGGCCAATGACGAAGGCCGACATAATCGAGTGGGTGGCGCAGCGCTCGGACATTCCAAAGAAACAGGCCGAGATGGTCGTCAACACCGTTCTGTTGTCAATCGTCGAGGCCCTTGACGCCGGCGAGAAGGTCGAACTTCGCGGCTTCGGGTCTTTCCGCATGAAGAAGCGGGAGGCCAGGGTGGCAAGGAATCCCAAGACCGGCGAAAAGGTCCAGGTGGAAGAGAAAAAGATTCCATATTTCCGCGCCGGCAAGGAACTCAAGGAACTCATCAACAAATAGTTGGAAGAACGGGGCCGAGGTCTCTCGGCCCCGCCTCCAGGGACAGGGGAGGCGATGGAAATAGTCTATACTCCATGGCGTCTGCCGTACGTCCAGGCAAAACCGACGGACGGCTGTGTTTTCTGCGCCGCGCAAAACAATCCGCCTTCTTTCGAAAACCTCGTAGTCTACAGCGACGAAAACCTCCTGATCATGCTTAACAGATTCCCGTACACGAACGGCCACATGCTCGTCGTGCCCAGGCCGCACGTCAGCTCCCTCACTGGACTCGAAGAAAACCACAGGTGCGCATCGGTTCGGGCGCTCACGATGTGCGAAGTGCTCCTGCGGGACCTCTTCCGGGCGCACGGCGTCAACGTGGGCCTCAACCTCGGGCAGGCGGCGGGGGCCGGAATTATTGACCATCTTCACTGGCACGTCCTGCCGCGATGGGTCGGGGACACGAACTTCTGCACGGTCATTTCTGAGTTAAGGGTGATCCCCGAGGATCTGAAGGCAACCTACGAACGTCTATCCGCGGGTTTCGCGGGCAAAAGAATTTGACCCGAGGAGCGACCACATAAGCCCATTGAACCACGGGCGCCGCCTCATCGAGGGGTTGATGATGGGGACGCTGTAGTTTTCCCATGTCGCCACGGCGTGTGCTAAAATACCGCCGGCGCGGTAACTCGCGCCGGGGGCTAGGACTCACGGGATGAACGACCTAATTTCAGAGGCGCCTAAGCGCGGGCGGTGGCATGCCGCCTTCCTTGCACTCGGCGCATTGGGCGTGGTTTACGGTGACATCGGGACGAGCCCTCTTTACGCTCTTCGCGTCTGCTTGGGTCAGGATTACAACGTCGAAACGACGCGCGCCAACGTCATAGGAATCCTCTCCCTCATCCTCTGGGCGCTCATCTTCGTCATCTCAATAAAATACATCGTTTTTATCATGCGGGCCGACAACAGGGGGGAGGGCGGCATCCTGAGCCTGATGGCCCTCGTGAGGCGGTCTCCTTCCGGGGGCCGTACCGACAGGATCGTGCTGGTGGCGCTCGGTCTCTTCGGCGCGGCGCTACTGTACGGGGACGGCGTCATCACTCCGGCCATTTCGGTGCTAAGCGCCGTCGAAGGCCTCGAAGTGGCCGCTCCAGCTCTTTCTCATTTCGTCGTCCCAGTAACCGTCGCGTTGTTGGTCGCGTTGTTCTTGTTGCAGCGCAAGGGCACGGCTGGCATCGGCTCGGTTTTCGGCCCTGTCATGCTGCTTTGGTTCATAGTGATGGCCGTTCTCGGGGCCGTGGGAATAGCCCGCCAGCCGGAGGTTCTTCAAGCCGTAAATCCCTGGCATGGCGTCACGTTCTTCATCGAAAACGGCATGGAGGGCTTTCTTGTCCTAGGAGCCGTCTTTCTCGTCGAGACCGGCGGCGAGGCCCTTTACGCCGACATGGGACACTTCGGCAAAGGACCGATAAGGCTTGCCTGGTACGCGGTTGTTCTGCCGTCGCTGCTGCTCAACTACTTCGGCCAGGGCGCGCTTCTCTGGGCCGAGCCCGCCGCCGAGCGCAATCCCTTCTTTCTTCTGGCACCTGATTGGGCGAGGTCGCCGCTCGTCTTTTTGGCCGCCGTCGCCACGATAATCGCCTCGCAGGCGGTGATATCTGGAAGCTTCTCTCTGACCAGGCAGGCCGTGCAGCTCGGCTACTGCCCGAGACTGGAAATCAGGCACACCTCATCCGAGGAGATAGGGCAGATATACGTGCCTATGGTCAACTGGACTCTCATGGTGGCGACTATCGCATTGGTGGCCGCCTTCGAGACTTCAGACAATCTTGCCGCCGCTTACGGAATAGCGGTGACGACCACCATGCTCATCACAACGGTCCTGTTCTTTTTCGTAGGCAGGGAGCGATGGCGCTGGCCGATTTGGGTAATCCTGCCCCTCACGTGCGCTTTCTTGGCCGTGGATTGCGCGTTTTTCGGCGCGAACATCTTCAAAGTGGCGCACGGAGGATGGGTGCCCCTCGTGATAGCAGGGCTCGTCTTCGCGTGCATGTCCACGTGGAAAACTGGGCGCGCGAAGCTCGCCGGCAGGCTCGCCGCCGATTCGCTGCCGACGGAACTTTTCTTGAAGGACGTCGAAGCTCATCCGCCGCTTCGTGTCCGCGGGACGGCGGTTTACATGACAGGCAGCGGAAAGGGCGTCCCCCCGGCGCTTCTGCACAACCTGAAACACAACAAAGTGTTGCACGAGAGGGTCGTCTTCCTTACGATAGAGACCGAAGAGGTGCCTCACGTCAAGGAGGAGCAAAGGCTCGAGGTAAAGGAGTTGGGCGCCGGGTTATTCCGAATGGTGGCCCGCTACGGCTTCATGCAAACGCCTCGCGTCCCGGAGGCCTTGAAGCGAGCCGCACGGTTTGGGCTGCAATTCGACATGATGCAAACGACCTTCTTCCTGGGCCGCGAGAGCCTGGTGCCAGCGAGCCGCTCTGCCTTCCCAAGGTGGCGCGAAAGGCTCTTCGTCCTGATGTCGAGAAACGCCCAGACGGCGACGGCCTTTTTCGGCCTGCCGGCGAACCGTGTCGTCGAGTTGGGCGCCCAGATAGAGATATGATTTCGCGAGGGCCAGTCGATGGAGCCCTAAGGCCGCCTTCGTTTGCGTTCACGAGTCCCGAGGGTTGTGTTAGACTTTCCGGCGTAGGAGGAAGCGATGGCCGAAATCAAGACGCTATGCGACGTTTTTTTTCAACTGCTGGAAAGCCATGACCGCCCCGACCTTCTCAGGGTCAAGCGAAACGGAGCCTGGCAACTCATTTCCACCGGCGAATTCGGCCGCGTCGTAAGAAACCTGTCATGCGGCCTGATGTCTCTCGGAGTAAAGCCGGGCGACAAGGTCGTCTTGCTCTCCGAGGACCGTCCGGAGTGGGCGGCCGCCGATTTTGCGATCCTGACCGCGGGCGCCGCGGACGTTCCCCTCTATCCGACTCTGAACGCGAAGGATTCCGCTTACATTGTCAACGATTCGGACGCCGAGGTGGCCATCGTCTCGACGCCGGAGCAGGCGGCGAAGCTTCTCTCGGCGAAAGGCTCGATGCCAAAACTGAGGGATATCATTATTATGGATCCGCCAAAGACGCTCGAACCAGGGCTCCTAAGGTGGGATGAAATCATTTCCAGGGGAAACGAGTATGCCATGAACCGTGGGGACCTGCACCGGAAGGTCGCCGAGGCGACTAAGCCGGAGGATTTGGCCTCCATCGTTTATACATCTGGCACGACGGGCGAACCGAAAGGGGCGATGCTGACTCATTACAATTTCGTGGAGAACGTGCGGGGCGGATTGCAGGTCCTCGAAATAAGCGAAAAAGACCTGGCCATAGTCTTCCTTCCCTTAAGCCACGTGCTGGAGAGGATGGTGGATTACTGCTATTTCTGGCGCGGTGCCGCGATCGCCTACGCCGAGAGCATCGAGAAGGTCGGCGACAACATGGCCGAAGTCAAGCCAACCGTGGGCGCGGGCGTCCCCAGGTTCTACGAAAAGGTTTACGCCAAGATAATGGACCAGGCGGCCCACGCACCATACCTCAAAAAGGCATTGATCCATTTTTCCGTCAGAGCCGCTTCGGATTGGGCCGCCAACTGGTCGCAGGGCAAGAAGGCCGGGGCAGGGCTTGCCCTGAGACACAAGATCGGAGAGGCGATCCTTTTCAAGAAGGTCAGGGCCAAGGTCGGGGGCAGGTTGAGGTTCTTCATATCGGGCGGGGCACCTCTGGCGAGGGAACTCGCCCAGTTCTTCTATGGCGTTGGGATCACCGTCCTGGAGGGCTACGGCTTGACCGAGACCACGCCGGTGCTGACCGTCAACGTCGAGAAGAGCCCCAAATTCGGCTCCATAGGCAAAACCATTCCCAACGTGCAGTTGAAGATCGCCGATGACGGGGAGCTTCTTGCCAAAGGGCCGAACATCATGAAGGGGTACTACAAGAAGCCGGAGGCGACGGCGGAAGTGTTCACGCAGGACGGGTGGTTCATGACGGGTGACATCGCCACGGTTGACTCGGCTGGCTATTATTACATCACCGACCGAAAAAAGGAGATACTGGTTACGGCCGGAGGAAAGAACGTAGCGCCTCAGCCCATTGAAAATCTATTGAAAATGAACAAGTACGTCACTCAGGCCGTGCTGATAGGGGACAAAAAGCCCTACATCACGGCGCTGATAGTCCCCAACTGGGAAAACCTGAAGGATTACGCCAGCTCGAAGGGGCTTGGGCTCGTGGAACAGACGCAGTTTTGCGGCCATCCACAGATAATGCACCTCTACCAGAACGTTCTTGCGAGGACAAACGCCCAGTTGAGCCACCACGAGCAGATAAAGAAGTGCCGGCTCCTTTCCAGAGAGCTGACGCAGGAAGAGGGCGAGTTGACGCCTACGCTGAAAGTAAAGCGGCGCGTCATCGCCGAGCGCTACGCCAAGGTGATAGAATCAATGTACGCCAACGGCAGCGATGAAGCCGCCTGCGCCGGAAACTGACGCCACCTCGCCCAAGGCCCTTGCCCCCTTCCTGGGAGAGCTGGCCGGGATAGGCCCGGCTAGAAAGCGGGCACTGGCGGAGGCCGGATTTGCCTCGGCCGAGGACCTTCTCTGGTGGTTGCCGTCCAGATACGAAGACAGGCGTTTTCCTACCCCGATAGGCCAGCTAAAGGAAGGGCAGGTCGCGCTTGTAAAGGCGCGAGTTCTGGGCGGGCGGACGCGAAGAATATTCAAGAGAGGAATGAGCCTTACCGAAGCCATCGTGAGCGACGGTTCCGGCAATCTTCACGTCGTCTGGTTCAACCAGCCATGGATGGAGCGCTCCATCGCTGCCGGGTCGGAGGTCTGTCTTTTCGGGAAGGCAGTCCTCTTTTCGACGCGCGCCGGGCTAAGGCTCCAGATGGACAACCCTTCCCTGGAAAAGGCGGACGCCGGCGACGCGGACCTTAACAGGGTCGTCCCAGTTTACAGGAAGGTAGCCGGGATTCCAGGAAAAGCGTTCAGGCGGCTTGTGATGAAGCTCCTTGACGAGCGGCCACCCGCCGAGTCTTTGCCTATCCAATTGAGGGAAGCGGAGAGGCTTCCGGGCCTCGCCGAAGCCTTCAAAATGGTACATTTTCCTGAAGAGCCGATAGCCCCGGGCAGCAGAGCGGGCGAGGTGGCGCGAAAGAGGCTCGCCATGGAGGAGCTACTGGCGGTTCAATGCGTTCTGGGCGAAGCAAAGCGCGAGCGCGCCCTTGCAACCGGCGTGGTCATCCCGGCGACCCCGGAAGCCGGGCGCCTTTTGAGAAGAATGCTTCCCTTTCGTTTGACCGCCGCCCAGAGGCGGGCCTTCAGGGAGATAGCCACCGACATGGCGTCGGACAAGCCAATGTACAGGTTGTTGCAAGGAGACGTGGGAAGCGGGAAAACCATCGTCGCTTTTCTCGCGATGGCGTGGGCGGGCCAGAGCGGCTTTCAGGCTGCGTTCATGGCCCCGACCGAGATACTTGCAAGGCAGCAGGCCGAGAGGCTGGCCGAAAGAGTGGCCGGGGAAGGGATGGAAGTAGGTTTTCTCACCGCCTCGGTCACCGGGAGGGCGAGGCGTCTCGTCCTGGACAAGCTCGCCTCCGGTGATCTGAAACTCGTCGTGGGCACGCACAGCCTTTTCCAGGAGAAGGTCCTTTTCAACAACCTCGGACTGGTGGTAATTGACGAGCAGCACAGGTTCGGCGTTGAGCAGCGCGCCAAAATGGTCGCCAAGGGCCGTTCGCCGAACGTCCTAGTCATGACGGCCACGCCGATACCTAGAAGCCTTGCCCTAACGCTCTACGGCGACCTTGACCTCTCGGTTCTCGACGAGAAGCCGCCTGGCAGACTCAAGGTGATCACCAAGGTTAGGGACGATTCGGCGATCCGAAAGATCGAGGCCTTCTGCAGAACGGAAATGGACGCGCAGAGGCAGGTTTTCTTCGTCTATCCGCTAGTCGAGGAGTCGGAAGAGAGCGACACCGAGGCAGCGGTCCAGGCTTACGAAAGACTGACGCAAGGGCCGTTCAGGGGCTACCAAGCAGCCCTCCTTCATGGCAGAATGAAGCCGCCGGCGAAAGAGAAGGCGATCGCCGTTGTTCGCCAGGGCAAAGCGAGGCTAATGGTTTCGACGACGGTCGTCGAAGTGGGAGTGGACCTTCCGGAGGCCTCCGTCATGGTGGTGATGCACGCTGACCGTTTCGGCCTGGCCCAGCTCCATCAGCTAAGAGGCCGTATCGGCAGGGCCGGGCAGCAGGGCTATTGCATCCTGGTGGCGACCTCCGGCGCATCGGAAGCCGCCTTGGAGAGGCTCTCCGTTTTGGAGAAGAGCGATGACGGCTTTGAAATAGCCGAAGCCGATTTGAGGAATAGGGGCGCAGGTGACATCGGTGGCCTGAGGCAGTGGGGCGGCGGCGGGTTTAGGGTGGCAAATCCGGTAAGAGACATGGCTCTTCTGGAATCGGCAAGAAGATGGGCTGAGAAAATTAGCAGGGGAGAAATCTCGTGGAAAGCAGAGGAGAAGGAGCGCTTCGGCGAATGGGTTCGCTCCTGGAGCGCGCGGCTCGGCTCCTGGGGTCCGATAGGCTGAGATGGCCCCTGGCAATGGGGATCGGAGCGCTCTGCTGGGCGCTTTCGCTGCCTCCCCACGGGACGGCCATCCTCGCCGTGTTCGCGTTCGTGCCGCCTCTTGCCGTTTTGCCGGAAATCCCTCTTAAGAAGCTCCTATGGCAGGGGTGGCTGGGCGGAGCCGTGTGGGAGGGAGTCACTCTCTGGTGGCTAGCCCCGACCATAATTCGCTACGGCGGGATAAACCCGGTGGTGGCAACCCTGCTGGTCGCGGCGCTTTGCCTGATACTCGGGCTTTACATGGTCGGTTTCTGGTGGACGGTATGGGCCGCCGTCAGACGGGGCGGAAACGGGGCCATCGTCCTGGCCCCATTTGCGTGGGTGTTGTGGGAATGGTTGAGGGGATGGCTCTTCGGGGGAATGCCTTGGTGGGGGCCAGGCTACGCGCTGAGCCTCTATCCCTCCCTGCTTCAAAACGCGAGTTGGCTGGGCGTCCTGGGACTTTCTCTGCTGGCGCTGCTTCTTTCCACCGCCATTGTGCTATGGCTTCGCGACCGGCGCCGCATTGAAGCAGTGGTAATGCTGCCGCTCGTTCTGATCCTCTTCGGAGGCGCCTACCTCTGGGGCCGCCACAGGCTGGACGCTCCCGGAGATAAATCCCCGCTCTTCAGGGTCGGCTACTTGCAGCCGAACATCGCCCAGGACGAAAAATGGGATCCGGCCTTTGCGGCGATGATAGAAAACAGGTTCCAAAAGCTTTCGGAGCCGTTCAAGAGCTACGGGCTGAAGCTCCTGGTGTGGCCCGAATCCTGTACTCCATTCGAATGGGATGACGACCGGGCGTACCAATCAAAGGTGAAGGCGATCGCAGCAGAGATAAAGGCGCCCATTCTTCTGGGAAGCGTTACCGGGACTGACGAGACCTACCAAAACGGAGCCGTGGTAGTCAACCCGGACGGCACGGAAGGGGGCAGATACGCCAAGACTCACCTCGTTCCATTCGGAGAATACGTCCCTTTCCGCAGGCTTTTCTCCTTTGCCAAGCCGCTCGTGGAAGCGGTTGGCGATTTCACCCCGGGCAAAAGCCTCAAACCTCTGGACATCAACGGGGCGAAGGTAGGGGTGACGATCTGCTTTGAAGGAATCTTCCCCAGGCTGGTCAGGAAAGAAGTTGACAACGGGGCGCAGCTCCTTGTAAATATAACCAACGACGCTTGGTACGCCGGCACCCCGGGGCCCATCGAGCACTTTCTGATCGAGCGCGTCAGGGCGGTCGAGTTTGACCGCTGCCTCGTTAGGAGCGCCAATGGCGGAATTAGCGGCCTTGTGAACAATTATGGAAAGTTGGAGATGGAGACCACGCCCGGAGAACCGGCCTCCTTCTGGGGCGAAGCCCGGTTGAGAGAGACGATGACTCCCTATGCAAAAATCGGCGATTGGTGGCTTCTCCTCCCTCTGGGTGCGCTTTTATGGACACTGCTATCGCCTGGTAGCGCCCGAGCCAGAAAACGCTGACCGGCGAAGCGTAAGACGCTGGTGGAGAATCTTTTTTGAGCCGGGGATGGCGCAGAACAATCGTCGTGGCCTCCGCGTTGCTGGCGGCGCTCGCCGCCGCGCGGTGGGGAGGCTCATGGGCGCTTAATCGCTACATATCCTCGCGGTTCGGCTCTCGGGCATCAACTTTCATGATAAATCCGCTAGACCTCTCGGCTTATTCACCGGCCGGAAAGGCTTCAATCGGCGGTTTCCCCATAGCATGGAAAGAACTCCGCATTCGCCTCTGGGGCGGCAGGCTGGCCGTTGGGGCGCTGTTGGCGGGAGATGAAAATAGTCCGGCCGCTCGCGCAGAAAGCATCAGCGCTTCTCATCTCTTCGGGACGCCGGTAGTTTGGATAAAAAAAGGCACCATTAACCCGTTGAATCCCTTATGGCGCGGGCTTCTCAAGCAATCGGGCGAGACGGCATCTTCAAGCGCCGCGGTTCCAGACTTCGCGCTCTGGGTCGAAGAATTCAGAGCGGACACGGTGCTCGGGCAAGTGAGTGGTAGCCTGTATTTTGGTGACGGTCAAAATGGCGCACGAAGGCCGTTTGTCGTTTCGCTGTCAGATGGTCAAGGCGACAAGGGCGCATTTGAGGGCTCTTGGGGAAAAGAGGGGACCATTTCGGGAAAAATTCGGTTCTCCGGGGGTGAAGCGGTCCTTTACGGAGGCTTTTCCAGAGGCGAATTGTCCCTTCATGCAGACCTTGCGACTCGGTCTGGGGACTGGCGGGGCGACCTAACTGGCGACGACCGTGAGTGGAGGTGTATTTTATTGCAAGATTCAAGGGCCTCTGGTGGCACGGGTTGGCTGTATGGCTCGTTGGACAGGAGCGGCGAGAAAGCAGATGCAATATCTAATGTAAGATTGCTTTCAAACGGCATAACGCTCCGAGAGGCGAATTTGGGGGCGGACTGGTCACTATGCGGAATAAAACTTCATGCAGAAAATTTCAATACGGACATATCTAATAAAGCTAACACTAACTGTCTGTCGCTTAGCGGCGACGGAATTCTAAAAAGCGCCGCAAAGGGCGTCATGTTGCCAATTCAAGTGAATCTAAACTGGACTGGCGGAGGGGTCCAAGGAGTTCTCGGCACCGTCTCCCTTGGAGAGGGATCGGGTGTCCCACTTAAGAATTATCTCTCTAAGCTTCGCGCAACGATCGCAGTAGACGGCTTCTCCGGGCCGGAAACAAGCCTCGAAGGTTCATTTGAGGGGGGTGGTTTTCGCGGTTGGGCCGCCGGAAATGGAACATCTTCCCAAGGAGAGGCTCATTTTGACATTGCCGCTTCCTATGCGGCCGGTTTTGCCAATTTGACTTGGGGCGACTCTGGCTTGTCGTGCCAATTTGGCGGGACGATGTCACATCAAGAGCCGGGAGATTGGCCGCTTCCCAGGGGGCGCTGGACTTTTGATGGTTCCGCTTCGTGGACAAAGGGCGAGGCTTACCCGAGCTTGAAAGTGGCTGGACGGGAAGGGGGAGGGGCACGGCTAAACGCCAGCTTCTCAGGCGGAAATATCACGGCGGATGGCACGCGGCTTTCGCTGGCCTCTTCGTGGGGAACCATAACTGACGCGGCTTTCAGCGTCAAGGGCCTTGTCGGCGAAGGCTCGTTGAAAAAAGCGGAAGCTAAGTTCACGGCCGGCGGCGCGACGTTGGGAGGCGGGCCTCCGCTCGCAAGAATTAGCTTTGACGCCGGTTTCTCGGACGGCGATATCTCCGGAAAAGCGTCCTCCTTGCTTCCGTCGCTGGACGGGGAGTTTGCTTTTGGATTCGTGGTTTCCGACGGCGACTTTTCAAAGCTAAGGCTCACCGGAGGAAGCGTGCACCTGCTGAAAGGGGAGATCCGGCTTTTAGGAGTGGAGGCTGGCGGCTTGGCTGCCTGGCCGAAGCCAGTGAGCGTCAAGGCGGCGAAATCATTTCTTTTCGGCGAGGAGAGCGGGCCGCTTGCCGGTTCAATCACCAGCGCGGATAACGGATCCATCGTGGTCGCGGGAAAAGGGTTGCTCCTGGGAGGAGAGGCGAACTTCGCCGTACATCCAGGAGGCAATGGCTACGTGGAAGTATCGGGCAGCGGTTTTGATTCATCGAAACTTGTGAAGTTCGCTTCGAGGTGGGCGCCTCTCCCTTTCAGCGCCGTGAGCGGGCCCGCTGACGCCGCCGTTACCATACCGCTCGAAGGCGTCCCGGCCGGAATCAAGGGCGCCGTAAATCTTCGCAAGGTGACGCTCAATATGGGCGACGAGAGGCATCAATTTCGCAACGCGAAGGGTACGATCCGTTTTGAAGTCGCCGCCGAAGATACGAGCTTCAGTTCCGAATCGCTCAGCTTGGAATCGGACAAGCTGCCTCTTCAGATCACAGGCAAGTCCGCCCAAGGCGTCGTGACAATGGATGTCAAGATTCCAGAATCCGATGCTGCCGAGGTGCAGAACGCCTTTTTCGACTTCCTCCCGGAATACGTGGGGTTCGGGACGATGGCTGGCAGGATGGGAGCCACGGCACGCCTGGTTTCCGATTCACGCGACAAGGTGCTGACGATGAATCTGGCGTTTCACGGCGCCGAGTTCACTTCCGAGGACAAAGCCCTCTCCTTGCAGGGCATAGAGGGAAGCCTCCCTCTTTCGATTTCGCTCGGGCTAGGCGCCCTGCCCGCTAGAAGGGGATTTAGGGCGCCGGACGAAAAGTCCGTCGCATCGGCTTACGGCGCCTATGCCGCGCCGTTGGAGAATGGCGAGCCTATGCTGATCCAAAGCGCGGCTTTCAGCGTCTATTCGATGGAGAATATAGGCCTGAGCTCGAACCTCACGGAAGACGGCGCGACCGATATCAGGATAAACAGGGGCGTGCTCTGGGACGGGGGAGTGCACGGCGAGTTCAGAGTCGGCGTCAGCTCGGGCGGGCTCGGCTACTCCGGCCAACTGCTCTTCAATGAAATCAGCCTGCGCGATCTGTGCAATCAGGCCGGAGGTTTGACCGGTTTCATAGGAGGACGGCTTTCGGGCCACGTGACCTTTGGCGCCGACAAGTTCGGTCTCGCCGCCTTGAAGATGGTCGCCGGGTTCGCGGTTGATCCCGCTGGCGACGAGCCGATGGTTATTGGGCGAGACTTTCTGGTAAAAATCGGCGGCGCGCAGATGAAGCGCCTTGTTCCAACGAGGTTTCTCAATTACGACAAGGCCCAGATCGGCTTCGCCGTCCGGTCTGGCTCCCTGACCGTTTCCAAGCTGGTATTGGAACACGAGGCCAATCCCATCAAGTCCATTCTCAGGAAGGACATCTCCTTCGAAATACGAGTCCCATTCAACAACAGCATCAGCATCTATCAGCTTCTCGATTCGATAAAGGGGCTTCAGGAGCGGCCGGCCACCGTGCAATAACGGTTCCCTTCGATATGTTCAAGGATGCGGAAGGTTTTAAGGAGGAAGGCCGTGGCGAAGATATATAACAGCGTTGCCGAGACGATCGGCCACACGCCTCTAGTCAGGCTCGGGGCGCTGGCGTCTCCTGAAATGGCCGAAGTTTGCGCCAAGCTGGAATACTTCAACCCCGGGGGGAGCGTGAAGGACCGGGCGGGCCTCGCAATGATAGAGGCGGCCGAGCGTGATGGGCGGCTCAAGCCCGGCATGGAGATCGTCGAACCGACCTCCGGAAATACGGGGATAGCCCTTGCGATGGTGGCCGCCACGAAAGGCTACCGCATAACGCTGGTCATGCCCGATACGATGAGCGAGGAGAGGCGAAAGCTGCTTCAGGCCTTCGGTGCCAGGCTAGTTCTGACCCCGGGCAAGGACGGGATGAAGGGCGCCATCGCGGAAGCCAACGCGATAGCTGGCGCGAGCGGGCGCGGTTTTGTTCCCTCCCAGTTTGAGAATCCGGCCAATCCAGAAATTCACGCCAGGACAACCGCCATGGAAATTCTCGGCGACACCCAAGGCAGGCTTGACGCCTTCGTCGCCGGCGTGGGAACCGGAGGCACGATCAGCGGAGTGGGGCGGGTTCTTAAGGCCAGGTTGGGTTCTTCCATAAAGATCGTCGCTGTTGAGCCGGCCGATTCTCCGGTCTTGTCCGGAGGAACAGCGGGGCCTCACAAAATCCAAGGGCTGGGCGCCGGCTTTGTTCCCAAAAACTATGACGCCGGTGTTGTTGACGCCGTGGAGAGGGTCACGCTGTCCGAGTCGTTTGAAACGGCCAGGAATCTGGCGCGAAGAGAAGGCATCCTGGCGGGCATTTCTTCAGGCGGCATCATCAGCGCCGCGCTGAAAGTCGCCCGCGATCTTGGGGCCGGCAAGCGAGTCGTCGCGATCGTCTGCGACACCGGCGAACGCTACCTCTCGACGCCGCTTTACGAATACGAGCCGCCCTCGGAGACCCGCTAGGGCCGGCGAAGTTCTCGGCAAGCCTCTTGATATTTGGAGCGTTCCGCCGTATAAATATGTCGTGGGCGGCGATGGCTGCCCAAAGGTGGAGCGATTTTGCCGAAAAGAATTCTCATAGTCGAAAGCGGGCTGCCTTCCGTCCCGTTCGAGGAAAGCGTTCTTCTCAGGCGCGAGCACGAAGTCGCGCGCGCCTCCTCGGGGGCCGAGGCCCTCGAGAAAATGCGCTCGCAGGCCTACGATCTTGTCATCGTTGATGAAGCCCTTTCGGACATGGGCGGCGCCGCCATGGCCGAACAGGCCAGAAAAGACGGCTTGACGGCCGTCTCGATCATTCTTCTGTGCCACGACCAATTAGGCGCCGCGAAGACGAACGGCGTCAACAAGATCATCGCCAAGCCCGTCAATCCATCCGATTTCCACGAAGCTTGCAGCGCCCTTTTGAACGTGCAGAGCCGCAGAGACGCCCGCCTTCTGGTCTACGTCCAGGTCCAGGGTTTCATCCAGAGCGGTTTCTTTCTTTGCAACTCCATGAACCTTTCCCCTTCGGGCATCCTCATCATAACCGGCAGGAAGCTCAAGAAGGGCGACATGGTCCAGCTTCAGATAACACTGCCGTTGGAAAAGGAAAAGGCCAGGGTGCTCGCCAAGGTAGTCCGCGAGGCACGAGAAATTGAAAGCAAACTGAACGCCTACGGGCTTGTGTTCACCGAGATCAGCGAAGGCGACCGCCAGCGAATCAAGGTTTTCACTTCAGAAGCGCAATAATCGAGAATCGGGACCAGCCAGGCGGTCAGGGGGAGAGCATCTTGAGCGCCAGGCGGAGCCAGGCTTCGAGTGGCCCGCCGGGCATTTCGGCGCGCACGCGTTCGAGAGCGGCGCGCACCGGGGCGCTCTTGTAACCCAAGTTTTCAAGCGCGGCTGCGGCATCATCCATCAGCGTCCCCACGGGCCCGCCGGCCGCGGGCGCGTTGGCGGCCTGCCCGGAGAAGGAGAGCTTCTCCCTGAGCTCAAGGCATATCCGCTCCGCCGTTTTTTTGCCGACGCGCGGAATGGTGCAGAGCCTTTTGACGTCGGAGCGCTGGATGGTGGCCGCCAGTTCGGGCAGCGGCAGCCCGGAGAGGATGGCGAGCGCGGTCGCTGGTCCGACGCCCTGGACGGTCGTCAGTTTCCTGAAAGCGTCTCTCTCGTCCCTCGTGCCGAAGCCGAAGAGCTGGATGGCGTCCGAGCGCACTTCGGTATGGATGTAGAAGTCCACGTCGCCGCCTATGCCGGAAGGCAGGCTCGAGAGGGGGACCGAAACGGCGTAGCCGACCCCGTTCACGTCAACGAGAACGCCCATGCCGTCCGCTTCAAGAAGCTTGCCCCTGAGCCGCCCGATCATCGCCCAGCTCCGGCTTGGGCGATTTTGGAGGCGAACCCCTCGCGCAAAAGAGAGCATATCGCCAACGCCAGGGCGTCGGAAGCGTCGTTGGGCCTTGGAATGGCGTCGAGCCCCAGAATAACCTTGACCATGTTCTGGACCTGCCCCTTCTCGGCGTGGCCGTAACCGCAAACGGCGGTCTTGACCTGGTTCGGCGAGTATTCGATGACCGGGACTCCTTCGCCCATAGCGGTCGCCATGACAACGCCTCGAACCTGGCCCAGGACCAGGGCGCTTCTGGCGTTCTTGGAGACGAAAACGCTTTCGAGCGCCACCCTTTCCGGGCGGTGTTCCCTGATCAGAGAGCGAAGCCGCTCTTGAATCGCCAGAAGCCGCTCAGGATGAGGCGTCGCGGGGGCGTTGCGGATGGCGCCGAAATCGAGGGCGTGAAGCCTGCTGCCGCTCTGGCTCACGAAACCGTAGCCGGTGGAGAGCGTCCCTGAATCGACTCCCAGGACGATCATCAGCCCTCGAAGGCCTCGATATCCGCGTCGTCTATGTCGAAGTTGGCCCAGACGTTGGCGACGTCGTCGTTGTCCTCGAGCGCGTCCATAAGCTTAAGAAGGCCCTTTGCGTGGTCTCCCGCCAGCCTGACCGTCACGGTGGGAACGTATGCCGGCTTGGCGCTCGCCACCGGCAGTCCAGCCTTCACGAGCGCGTCGTTGACCGCGTTGAGCGAGGAGTAGGAGGTTATTATCGTATAGGAGTCGCCTTCGTTCTGGACGTCATCGGCGCCGGCCTCGATGGCAGCCTCGAAGACCTTCTCTTCGGACAGGCCCTCCGCCGGGATCGTGATCTGTCCCTGGCGCTGGAAGTTTCTGACCGCGCAGCCGGGAACGCCCATGTTGCCGCCGTACTTGCTGAAAATGTGGCGGATTTCGCCGGTCGTCCTGTTGCGGTTTTCGGTCTGCGCTTCGGCCATGATGGCGACTCCGGCGGGCCCAAAGCCTTCAAACATGACCTCTTCATAAGCCAGGTCGCCTTCGGCGCCGGTCCCCCTCGCTATCGCCCTCTTGATGTTGTCGTTCGGCATATTGATGGCGCGGCCCGCCTGAATGGCGGCTCTCAGGCGCGCGTTGCCGTCCGGGTCGCCGCCGCCCAGCTTGGCGGCGATGATGATTTCCTTGGCGATCTTCGTGAACATCTTGCCGCGCTTGGCGTCCTGCGAGCCCTTGCGCGCCTTGATATTTGCCCATTTGTTATGGCCTGACATTCAAGCGCCCTCCTCCTCGGCGGAGTCTGATTATACCACGACTCGCCCCTTTTTCGGATAGGAGAGGGCCTCCTTCAGCTTGAAGAAATCGGAGGCCTTCGGGACCATCCGGACCTTGGTCGTCAGCGTGAGCGGGTCAACCAGTTCAGAGAAGGGGACGGCGACGAGGCCGAAGTCGTCCCTGACGCTTACCATGTGGCCGAATTTTCCTTCGGAAGCGAGCCTGTAGGCGCCGTAGCCAAGCATCGAGGCGAGGACGGTGTCGTAGGCGATGGGCGCCGCGGTTCTGGTCTCGTAGCCGATCTGCTTCGGGTTGATCTTCTTCTGCCTGCCCGTTCGCTCCTTGTAAATCGCCGAGATGCGCTCGGAAAGCGTCTTGCAAAGCTCGGCCTTGCCAAAATAGACGTTGCCGTGCTGGTCAATCTCCTTCGGCTTTGCAGAGTCCGGGAGCTTGTCGGCGAGCCCTTCGGCGATGCAGATGATTCCGGCGGTTCTTCCGTCCGCGTCCCTCGCGATTATCATCTCCGCCAGGCCCGAAGCGAGGGCTTCTAGGTCCAGCTCCCCCTCGATCTCCTCGGCGGCGACCATGGCGCAGGCTTCGGCGGCGATGCCGGCCGCGTAAGTTATCCACCCCGCCTTCCGCCCCATCATTTCGACGAGGAAGTAGGCGTTGGTGGAGTCGGCGTCCGACTTCAGCGTAAGAAGGGGGGCCTTGGCCGCGTCAACCGCCGTCCAGAAGCCGAAAGTCCAGGCGATTCCGTAGTAGTCGTTGTCAATCGTCTTGGGGACGTGAATCGTTGGCATCTCCATCATATAGAGAAAGTTGGCCGTCTTCAGCGTGTCGTCGCCCCCCATAGTGACTAGGGCGCCAACGTTCAGGCTTTTGAGCCCAGAGACCACCGCCCTGAGCTTCTCGCTCTTGCCGGGGTCGGAAAGATCGGCCTTGCACTTGATGGACTTGCCCGGGTTGGCCCTCGATGAACGGATGTAAACCCCTCGCTCGTTCCGTATCTTCGAGATCGCCGTATCCAGCGCCAGGT
The DNA here is from genome assembly GCA_037443845.1 of Acidobacteriota bacterium. GTDB lineage: Bacteria > Acidobacteriota > UBA4820 > UBA4820 > DSQY01 > JAEMPZ01. Next base: position 188 of record JBBINO010000052.1, on the reverse strand, counting down.
AGTCACGCCCTTCGGCCAGGGGCTCAGGGCGTGATTCCAAGTGAGAGAAGCCCTCCACTATTCCGATGACTTCAATTCCGTGGTCGAGAAAAGAGAGAGCCGCCGACGATATGACCGCGTTGGCGCTCGGCGCCGGCCCGCCCGAAAAGAGGAGGGCCACTTTCTTGAGGGGGAACGTCTCGCTCATC
>JBBINO010000051.1:0-19119 GCA_037443845.1 Acidobacteriota bacterium | reverse complement strand
AGTAGACGGGGTCAGGTCTTGTATTTTAACATCGCCCATTTTGTTTCCCCGCTTGTGGCGCCCCTGAATCCTGAAATAATTCGGGGCAGCCGCCACTCTCCTTCGTTTGGGCCGGCCGGAGGGCGGTGGCCTTACAGCGTGCTCAACGAGGGTCTCCGTCACGGCAACGCATTATTCAATCGCCAGCTGTTCCGCTTTACCGTCCTTTCACTGCCTTTTGTCTCTTGGTGCCTTCGCGGCGGATGCTGACTCACGGCTTGGCGAGCACCGCTTCGCGCCAGCCTTCGCCGAGGGTGCGGACCAGGAGCCTGCCTTCGGGGAGCTTGAAAAGAACGGAGCGGCCGGTGAGGCCGCCCGTTTCGCTCCAGCGGAGTTCCGCTCCGCACCTTTGCAGGGCTCCGGCGGCACCCTCGATGTTTCTGGCGCCGACGCCCGGCTCCAGCGGCGTTTCGGAGGAGAAGAGCCTGGCGCCTCCGACGATTCCGGCGCGCAGCCTGCGCTTGGCGCCGCTCTTGGCTTCAACCATCCGGCAGAGCGCCGAGCAGGCTTCGTCGGCGTACTTCGCCGGTAGGCCCGCGCGCGAGTCGGACCGCGGGCGCGGCCCCGGCAGCAGGACGTGGGCCATGCCTCCAAGTCCGGTTGGCGGGTCGAATAGGACCACGGCGACGCACGAGCCCAGGCCGTAGATGACCAGTTCGCCTGGCCCGCTCAGCACGGCAAGCTCGCCGATGCCTATGGCCTTCCGCTCCTCATCCACCAAGAAACTCCCTGACTTCGGGCTTGAGATAGATGCCTTCGATGTCGCGGCCCTTCACTTCGCGCCTTACCAGCTCGGCCTTGTCCATCGGGTGCAGGAAGCGGTTGACGATGAGAATCTCCCGGCCGCGGACGCTGCACAGCGCCCCCTCGCTTCTGATACGTCCCGTCTCGCGGTAGGCGATGCTCATCTTTTCAAGCGCCTCTTTGAGCTCTTCGAGGAATGCCTCCCACTCTTGCCTCTTTTTCAGCCTCATGGCCGAACCCCGTCGTTCTTGCGTGCTATCTTGGCGCCGCGCGCTTTGACGGCCTTGAGAATCTCGGCGTCGGTGAGCGTCCTTGGCGACCGCTTGGCGAGGTTGAAGATGGCCGAGACGACCTCTTGGCGAGGCTCGATCTTTCTGCTTTCAAGCCAGAAGATGATATTCGACGCGCCGGACATAGGGCCTATTTCTATGCTGTGGCTCCTTCCGAACCAGCCCGGCACGGCGGCGGAATAGACAAGTTCAGAAGCCTCGCGGTCCCCTTTTTTCAGGCTCTTCAGCATGGCGGAGGCGTGGATGCCCGTTCCTGTCCTGTAGGCGTCCTTGCCGAAGGCGGGATATGAAAACGGGATTTCGACGCCCATCCACTTTGCCACCCTGTCAACGCAGGAGGCGAGCCCGCTCAAGTCCTCCTTGATGGCTCCTTCGATCTTCAGGTTGACCAGAAGCAGATCGAGCGGTGTGTTGCCGGCGCGCTCGCCCAGGCCCAAAAACGCGCCGTGAAGCCTGTCGGCCCCCGCCTCCCAGGCCGCTAGCGCCGTGGCGACGCCCAGGCCGCGGTCCTGGTGGCCGTGCCAGTCCAGGGCGATCTTTTCTTTCGATTCGGCGGTTATCTCCTTGAGGAATGACACTATTCTTGCCGCGCCTCCAACCGTGGCGAAGCCCACGGTGTCGGCGACGCACAACCTTCTGGCGCCGCTCTCGATGGCGCAAAGGCAGAGACGCCTGAGCGCTTCCGGCCTCGTTCTGGTCGTGTCCTCGGTGACGAACATGGCGGGAAGGCCGTTTTTCACCGCCTCGGATATCGCGCCGCGCGCCGCCTTCTCGACGAACCGCACGTCCCACCCCTCAGCGAGCTGGCGGATCGGGCTGGAGCCGATGAAGGTGGCCACCTCGATGGGGATGCCGGCCTTTTGTGAAATGTCCACTACCACGCGCACGTCCTCAACCTTGGTTCTCGCCGCGCAGTTGAGGGACAGCGGCAGCCGCGCGCGCGCGACCTCCTTGGCGAGCGCGAGCGTATTTGCGCGCTGCATGGCGCCGGCGGCGGGAATGCCTATGTCAATGGCGTGGACGCCGAGGGAGGAGATGAGGTGCAGGAATTCCTTCTGGTGCTCGATGGACGGGGCTTTTACGGAGGGGCACTGCAGGCCGTCACGGAGCGTCTCGTCGTCTAGCTCGACGGCCTTGCGCGTTGGGCGCTTGCTCCCGGCGTGGTTCCAGTCGTAGATGAGCGCCCTTTTCTTGCCTATGCCCACTCGCGGCCCTATCTTCCCTTGAAACTCGCGGCTCGCTTTTCGAGAAACGCGGCGGTTCCCTCTTTCTTGTCCTCGGTGGCGCAGGCCAGGCCGAACAGCGTCGCCTCGTAGTAGCAGGCCTCTTCGAGCGGCATGTCCGACCCGTAGGCCACCGCTTCTATACAGTAGGCGGCGGCGAGCGGGGCCTTCGCCGCGAGCTTCTCAGCCAGCGCGGCCGCCTCGCCCATCAGCTTATCTTGAGGGAAGACGGCGTTTACGAGGCCGATCTCCCTCGCGCGCGCCGCCGGGATGCGGTCGCCCGTAAGGAGCATCTCAAGGGCCGCGGCCCTGCCCGCGAGCCTCGAAAGCCTCTGCGTGCCTCCGTAGCCCGGAATGATGCCGAGGTTTATCTCCGGCTGGCCGAACCAGGCAGTCTCGGAGGCGAGCCTGATATGGCACGCCATCGCAAGCTCGCAGCCGCCTCCCAGCGCGAAGCCGTTGACGGCCGCGACCACCGGCTTGAGGAATCGCTCGATTCGCCTGAAAAATCCCTGTCCGTACAGGGCGAAGGCCTTGCCAGCCTCTGCCCCCAGGCCGGCGATCTCGGTGATGTCCGCTCCGGCTGCGAAGGCTTTCGGCCCGGCGCCCGTGACGACGACGGCGTGAAGAGCGTCGTCTCGCTCCGCTTCGTCAAAAGCCTCGCCAAGCTCCTTCAGCGTGGCGCGGTCCAGCGCGTTGAGCTTCTCCGGCCTGTTCAGCGTTATGAAACAGACCGCCCCTCTTTTCTCGAAAGTGATGTTCTTGAACTCGCTCATTTCAAACTCCTGGCGCGCTTCCTACTCCTTGGACTGGCGGGCCTCGACGAACTTCAGCCGGAGCATCCCGAAGCCGACCTGGGCGCCCGACTTCATCGGCGTGAGGATTCCGGTCGGGATGCGCTTTCCGTTGATGTAGGTTCCATTCAACGTGCCGACCTCCTCGGCAAGGTAAAAGGTCCCGTTGCTGTAGATCAGCTTCGCGTGGCGGCGGGATACCGAGCGCTTAACGTCCTCGCTCGTCAGGTCAATCTCGGGAGTGATGCCGGTGACCGGATCCTGCCTCCCGATCAGGGTGATCTCCTTGTATATCGGGAAAACCTTGAGGCTCTCCTCCGCGATGAACTGCGCGAGCACCGGCGGCTTCTCGGCCTCTTCCAGCGCAGCGCCGTCGAGCTTGACGGCCGAGAGCGGAGGCGAATCCTCGAGGGAGCGCCTCATGAGCGGGTCGCTGCCCTCTCTTAGAAGCAGTACGTCGAGCTGTTCGGTCGTCTCCCGCAGGCGCATCGAAAGCTTCCTGAGCATGCGTATGGCGATCTCGATGTTGCTCTTGATCATCTGGTCGAAGACGGCCCCGTTGATGACGATGAGCTCGGAATCTTCGAGCGCGGTTGCCGTCGCCGTGCGGGGAAGCCCCTCAAGGAGGCTCATCTCTCCGAAGAAGTCTCCCTTTTCAAGGGTTCTCGTAAAGCGCTTCTCGCCGCCTATTGACCTCGAAAGCTCGACCGCGCCCTGTTGGATGACGTACATTTCGGCGCCGGGCTCCTGGTCCTTGAATATGACCTGGCCCTTGGAGTACGGCACGACGAAGTCTTTCAACGGGTTCGCCATCACTCTCCTCCAGCCACCTCTGGAAATTCAGTTTACGCCAACTGGCCGTGGCGAATCAATCGGCCGGCATCTCCACAACCATCTGTCCCGATTCGGCCGCGTCTATCTTTCTCAGAAAATCCGCGAAAGCCGGATATTGGGCCGGCTGGATGACCTCGAACGGGATGTTCACCTTGCGCGTAAAGGTGATGACGTTCCCCGCCACGACGGTCTTCAAGTGGTACGAGCCGAAGGGCGTTTCTAGGTCGAGGCTCGGCGGCGAGTAGCCGCTCTTCGCCTCGGCCGGAATCTTGAAAACCACGGTCTGGTTCATGAACATGAAGCCGCCCGTCGTCATTGGAAGCGTCCTCTCCTTAAGGCTCGCCAGCGACTGCGAGAGGTTCAGGCGGGGAAGCGGCTCGGCAACCGTGAGCTTGTCTTGATCCCTCACGGCGAAACTCAGCACCTTCAGGTTGTAGTTCCATCCGAGCGGTTTCTCGGCGTCGTTGAAATTAGCGATGTCATAGGAAAGAAGGTCGGCGTTTCCGTACTGGCGCGACAGGGCAACCTGAAGGACCTTGTCCCACTGGTCTTTCCCGACGCGCTGGAGGCTCGACCTGAGCGACTCGCTCGAATCGGGATCCAGGCTCTGGTGGTGGTCAACCAGAAGGCTGCCGTCGGCAAGCAGCGTCCTGGTCTCCTCCTGAGTCATATCTTTCCAGGGGCGCAGGTCGGCAGGAATCGTGCACGGCTTCCACGGCTCGGCGCCGGTCACGTCGAGCGCCCGGGCGCCCTCCAGGTACCACGGCGGGACGGCGGCGGCGCGGTAGGGGCTTTCGAGAGCGTAGTAGGCCGGGGCTTTGGGATCGGCGTCAACCTCGATGATCGGCGTCGTGTACTGGTCCATCCTCGGAAGTTCGTTCCGGTCGAGCCGGTTGGGTATGGGCTCGGCGAAGAGTATTTTGTATGGGACGGAGGCGAGCTCGAAAAAGGCGCAGGCGACGGGGATGCGGTTGCCGCGCCTGGTCATGAGCGTCTGCGTCGGGTCCTGCCACGCCCCGCCATCCTCCGTGTTTATCTCCTTCCCCACGTAGCTGACTATGGCGCGGGCTTTTTCTTCGGGCGTCGCCGCGCCCTTCACGGCCTCGGCGTACCGCGCTTCGAGCTCCGGAGTGACCTGGTAGGTTCCCGTGAGCCTGTTCTTGAGGAATTCTCCGAGGTCGCGCCACGTCACGTTCCCTTCCGCCTCCACCAGCGGCACGAAGAGCGTGCGGTACGGCGTGTTTGGCTCTGGCGCCAGCCGGGGCATCGCCCTGAACTCCCAATTCTTCACAAGGAGGTCTCCCTCCTTCTCGTCCTTGGCGGGGTGCGGGAGGTTCTGCTCGTAAAATCTCATTCCCATCGAGGCCGGATATTCGAGGCGCCACTGCGTCCTGTGGAATGGCTTCTCGATGTCCTGGAAGAGAAAGACCTCGGGCGTGATGTAGGAATCGGGCTTGATCTCGTTCGGCGGAATGAAGGTCAGGTATTCGTACTCGATGAGGTCGCCCGCTTCGAGTCCCTGCATGCTTATCGTCTGCTTGTCCGGGATGATCTCCGGCTCTACCACGCGGCCGTCTGGCTTGACGGTCCTCACCGACAGTATCACCTGCCCGCGGAAGGACTGCTCCCCCTCCTTGTCAACGCCATCCTTGTTGTTGACCCTGATCACGCCGTGGTAGCGTTCGAGCGACGAGCCATCAGGCTCTATCCTCGTGAACTGCTGGTCGAGGACCAGCGAAGAGGGGGCGAGCTCGGGCCCGTCCGTCTTGTCCTCCTCGAGGACCTGTTTGAGCGTCAGGTGGTGGCTCTCGAATGGAAGCGGCGCGCCCAGAACCCACCGGGCGAGGTCTATCTGGAAAGTCTTCGGGCGCCGCTTCTTGACTTGATCCCATATGTCCGACGCCTCCTGGTCGCGGCCGAGCCGGAACAACTCGCGGGCCAGCAAGAGCGACGCGTCCAGGTTGTCCTTGTCAACGGCAAGTATGGAACGAAGTTCAGAGACGGCGGCCTCGCAATCACCGGCGCGCGACTCTACCTTCGCCAGCCGCATGGCGAAAGTGAGGTCCCTGTCGCCGTAGTCATTCATTTCCTGCTTGATGAGCGATTCGAGCGGGCCGGCCTGGAGCGTGGCTTCGAGGTAGTCCTCCATCTCCGGCTCGACGTGGCGCAGCCTGCTCAACCGGCCGATGGCTTCCTTTTGTGCCTGCCTGTCACCGAGAGCCGCAGAGAAGCCGATGAAAGCGCTTTCCACCTCTTCGCTCTCGGGGTGGGAGGAACGCACCTGGCGCAGCGCGTCGCGCGCCTCGACTATCCATCCCCTCTGTTGAAGCCTCGATGCGAGCCGCAGTCCCCATCTGTAATCGTCGGGGAATGCGTCCATGAGGTCCTTCAATATTGGCAGGTCGTCGTCGCTGTCGGAGCTGGCGCTCTTTATGAGCGCGACGCAGAACTTGGCGAGCGGGCAATCGGCGTCGGTCGCCGTGACGGCGTCAACCGCCCTCTCCGCGCGGCTCTGCGCGATCTTTACCGGAAGGTCGTCGGCCTGGAAGAGGTAGGCTTGCGCTATCAGCAGGTTCCAGATGAGGCAGCGCGGAGCCTTGGACGCGGCCGCTTCCAGTTCGAGCCTGCCGCGAGCAACGTCGCCCAGCCACCGGTCGAAAAGGCCGGCCAGCGCGCCGTAGCGAGAGTCATCCTTCGGGAACTCCTTTTGGAACGCGAACTCCAACGGCCCCAGGGGCTTCGATCCGGATAGCGCATTTGGGGGCGCGAAACGGCCGGCCGTGTCGAGGATTACGGGAAGCGCGTCGCCGTTTTCACCGAGCATGGCGGCATGGATGCCATCGCTCCCGCCAGAAGCGAAAACCTTCAGCAGAAGCAGGTGCCTTCCTGCGTTGAGAGAGAGCCTAACGAAGGCCGTCGGGTTTTCCTGCCGCTTAAAGTCGTCCTTCCGCGCCACTTCGCGGCCGTCAATCCTGGCCGAATACGACGTGGCCCCGTTGAGGTACAAAATCGCCTCGCTGTTCTTGTCAACGCTGAACGGGACGAGGGCATAGAAGTTGTACTCGCGGTCGTCGGGAGTCTGGTAGAGAGGGGGCCTCACCAGGGGCGTGTCCCACGTGGAGGCGACCCAGTCGAGCCCCTTGTAGTCTCCCTTCTCCGGAGCCGTGGGCTTTAGAAACTCGAGCCTGGCGAGGTCCTCTTTCGAAACGGCGAAGTAGGCGGCGTCGAGGAATCCCGCCGCTTTCTGGGCGGCCCTCCTGGCCGCCTTGTCCCCAAGCCTGGCCGCAATTCTGAAGGCCAGCCACCTCAGATTGAACCTCACTTCCGGCGCCATGCCGTTTTCGCGAAGCATCAGGGGAATGCTGTCGGAGACCAGCTTGGTCGTGGCGCTGTCAAAGAAAACCTCGTCGGAGATTATGTCCTCGAGGAGGAACGATGCGGGGCTCCCCGGATCCTTCAGCAGCCCCTCGACCGCGGCGATGACCGCCTTTTCGCGCTCGCCATTCGCCATGTGGGCCTCGGCGAGGCCGAAGGCCCCCAACGCGTCGGCCGGCTTGGCATCGAGTTCGGCCGCGAAAGACTTCTCCATCTGGGCGGCCTTCGCCCCGGAGAGCGCATCCTTCCAGGCTGGCGACGGCGGTGGTGGAGAAGCCGCCCATAGCGCCGAAGAGAGTGCGGCAAGCAGCAAAACTGGGATACCACGGGGGCGGGTCATGGCTTGCCTCCTTTCATGGCGAGCCGGACCGTTTCGGAGGCGGCCTGGTCGGCGCGTATGCAGAAGTCACGGAAGCTTGCGTAGTCCTTGGGTTCGACCCTGCGCGCGAGAAGCACTATCTCGGTGGAGATGCTGAGCTTCGTCCCGTCGCGGGTCACGCTCCTCTTGATCGTCCCGAACGAGGTCTCGACCGAAAGGGGCTGTGGAGGCGAAGCCTCGCTCGAAGACGGCAGCAGGTACGTGGCGGTGTAGCGCTGCGTCCACGGGTATGGAATGACAAGGGGATAAACCCTCGTCGTCAGGCTGCCGTACTGTCCCGAAAGGTCCAGGGAGCCCATCCAGGCGGGCAGGCTGAACTGGCCCGGACCGTCCGGCTTTACGGCGCTTCCCAGCTCGCCCGCCATCTGGAGCTTGACGGGGGCGTCTATGTCGGAGAGGTCGCTGAAGGAGGCCGACGAGAGCCTGGTGCCAGGGAAGTTATTGCTCAGTCCCTTTTCGAGCTGCTCGCGCTGCTTGGCCGTATCCTGGTACTTTCTGCGAATCCAGGCGCACTCCTGGCCCAAAAAAGAGACTTTGGCGTCGAACGGAACCGAAGCCGACGTGGTTACCGGCCCTACCGAATAGCCGGCCGCATAGGCATTGTCGGCGGCGGCGTCCACCGGCGTCATCACGCGCTTGGACCGCCCGTCCGGCCAGACGAGAAGAACCTCGACCCCTTGATCCTGGTAGGGAAGCTCGTGCATTCCCGAATATTCCGCCGTTCCGTCCAAAAACAGGTTCAGCGACGGGACGTAACAGATGGCGTGGTTGAAGACCGATAGCGACGCCGGCGTCTCGGCAATCGCCCCGAGGTCCTTCGTGCGAACGAGCGCCATGCAGGCGTCGAGTCCGGCCTCCCTCAGCATCGCCGTCATCAAAAGCGCCTTGTCCTTGCAGTCGCCGAACCGCCGCTCGAATATCTGCCTGACCTTGTAAGGCTTGTAGCCGTGCACTCCAAATTCAAGGCCGACGTAGCGGGTCTGCCTCGCGACCCAGGCGTGGATGGCGCGGGCCTTCTCCTCGTCGCTCGTAAGCCCCTTCACGAGATCGGCCACCTGCGAGCGCACCGCGCCGGTAACCTCCCACTGGTCCTGGATGAACTTCGCGTACCACGCCCCCATCGCATTCCAGTCGGCGAAGGTCGAGACGTGGATGTACGGACTGACCTCGGAGAGGCCGGGCATCCCCGGTTCCTGCTGGAGCCTCTTTATGTCCCGGGCGGTCCAGCTGTATATCTTCTGGTTCGCCTTTGTCACGACGATCGGATGGACGTCTAGCCGCTCCTCGCCTATGTGCAGGTCCATTGACGGAGGCAGAAGCAGCGTGTAGCACTTGAGCTTCACCGGGGCGCTCTCGGCGAAATACTCCATGTCGCCGAAATAGGAGCCGTAGTCGTTGCTGTCGGCGACGTCGGAAACGAGGTATTCGAGCCAGACGGTGTCTTGAGGCTCGAGCCCGCTGAAGTTGAGGATCATGTTTCTGTTGCGGTAGTAGAGCCTGTACTCCGGGTCGGAAAGGGCGTCGGTCACGTAGGAGTCTGCGTGTATGCGCGTGCCGTCGGGCTTGATGATGGAAGCTTCCAGCACCCGGACCTCCTGCCGGTCCGGGTCGAATGGAATCGTGACGTACTGCATCTGCCGCGCCGCGCCCTCCTGCATCAGGCGGATCACGCGCTGGGTGTAGCGGCTTGACATGCCGGAGGGCTGAACCTCTATTACGGTGTTGTCAACGAGTATCACCGCCTGCTGGTCCTTGTCCTCCGGGCCCACGGAGGGAAGTTCCTCCTTCGTGGTCCTGTATGCCTCGTAGAAGCTTTTCGCCTGCGGGCGCAGGTAGGCCACCTTGCGCTTCCAGGCGTCCTCCTGAGGCTTGAGCTCTATCGCCTTCTGGTAGTATTGAAGCCCTTCCTCGCGCCCTCCTAACGCGAGCGCGATATCGCCCATGAGCGCCTGGCCCTCCGCCCAGTATGGAGCCCAGGTCATGGCCGGAGCTAGCACCTTCGCGGCTTCCTGCGGCTCGTTCCGCGCCAGAAGCCAAAGGGCCTGGCCACGCGCCGCTTCGCGGTTGAACGGAAGCCTCGCCGCGAACCGGCCGTAGAGCGCCGACGCCTCGTCGCTCTTGCCCGCGCTTCTAAGGCCAGAGAGGAGCTCGAAGTAGACCCCGTCCTGGGCCTCGTGGCTCTTCAGATAATCCTGGAGCGCGCTCAGAAGCGTTACCGGCTCGCGAAGCGAGCGCAACGCGTCGAGAAAAGATGCTTGGACCTCTTCGGCGTTGGGGTATTGCGCCTTCGCTTTGGCCAGGTCCGCTTCGGCCATGCCGTCGGTCAGGAATTGAAGCCTGGCGCGGTCTTGCGCGCACCTGGCTGCGAGAAAGCCGGGCTCGGCCTTAAGCGCCCGCCCGAGATACCGGAGACCCGGTATGGGCATGTTCCTCCCGAGGTAGTACTCGCCCAGCCTCAAGAGCGCCGCTCCGTTCTGCGCGTCAACCTCCAGGGCCTTCTGGTAGGCGTCCCTCCTGAGGTTATGGTCGGGCTCTGCGTCGCCGAGCGCGATGTAAGCCCAAGGGTCTTTCAGAGCGCCGGCCGCCTCCCTCAGTGCTTCAACGTCGGGATGGGTCGTGCGGTCGAAAGTCCTGGCGCGGGCCAGGTATTCGCCGTAAAGCTCCTTCTCCGCGGCGCCGCCTTTCTTCGCTTCCGATTCAAGGCTCGCGCCGGTTTCATAGAACTTGAAGCCTTTGGACGGGGCGCCATCCTTGGCAAGAATCTTCTCAAGCGGCTCGGTCACTTCCTTCAAGTCCGAGGTAGCCTTGAGGCCCTCCAATGCATTGCCCGACGGGCCGGTCAGCCTGATCATGAAATTCCAGCCGGACTCCTGGTTGCACACCTTCACGAGGATTACGTTCCAGCCCTTGCGGAGCGTGCACCCATCGGCGAACTGGTCGAAAGCCAGGCCGTTGTAACGCTTGCTCTCGCCGACCTTTTCGCCGTCGAGCCAGAGCTTGTAGGCCTCGTTGTAGCCTCCCCTGATGACCGCCCGGGTGTCGCTTTGGCAGTAGACGAAAGACGCGGCGTAACCCGCCACCTTCTCGGAAGGATCGAGAAACGAATCGAGCTTCACCAGTTCCGAGCCCTCGGCCTCGGGGACCCGGCGCCAGGAGATCTCGTGTTCCTTGCCAAAATAGCTTCCCTGGAAATCGAGCTTCCGTTCGGGGTCGTAGAAGGTGTCCCAGCCGAGCTTGTTGTCGTCCGAGTAGGGCCCCAGGACTAGCCACGGCGTGACAAACCCCTGCTTCGCGCAAAGAACCCTGGCGTCGTCCCAGCGGCCGGCGTTCCTATAGGCGTTTATCAATAGCTGCCGCGCGTGCGCCCTGGCCTCCGCGTTGGCGTCAGGCGCGCCCTCGATGCGCTGAAGCATCGCCACCAGGGGAGCCGGGTCGGCCGTCTGGCCCGCCAGCGCGGCCGCGCGGTATATCGCGACCACGGCCACGGCGGAGTCCCTCTTCTCCCAGGCCATTTTCAGCGAATCGTCGAACCTCGATTGGAATGCGTCCTTCGCCAGCAAAGGCGAAGCCAGGAGCAAAAACAGCGCTGCGACAACACGCGGCCTAAAGAGGATTCGTCTCAATGAGTTCTCCCAAGCGCTTGGAGGCGAAGGTTTCTTCGCGCATCAGACTTTTTTCAGGGTGTGACCCAGTTTTTCCTTTTTGACCTTCAGGTAGCCACGGTTGTTTTCGTTGGGGCAAATCTCAAGTGGGATCTGGTCCACTATCTCTATCTTGAACCCTGAGAGCGCGGCCAGCTTCTTGGGGTTGTTCGTCAGCAGGCGGACCCTGGATATCCCCAGGTCATGCAGTATCTGGGCGCCTATGCCGTAGTCCCTCTCGTCCGCCGCGAAGCCGAGCGCCTCGTTGGCCTCGACCGTATCCATTCCCTGGTCCTGAAGCTCGTATGCTTTCAGCTTGTTCAGAAGGCCGATGCCCCGGCCCTCCTGCCTCAGATAGACGAGGACGCCCCTCCCCTCCTTGGCTATCGCCTCCATCGCCGCGTGAAGCTGGGGGCCGCAGTCGCACCTCAAGGACAGGAGCGCGTCCCCGGTGAGGCATTCAGAGTGCATCCTGACCAGCACTTCGTCGCCGGGCTTCCATTCGCCCTTGACGATCGCGACGTGCGTCTTCTCCGAGAGAATGCTCTCGTAGGCGATGATCTTGAACTCGCCGTACTTCGTCGGCAGCTTCGGCTGGGCGACGCGCTTGACGAGAGACTCCTTGGCCAGCCTGTACTGGATGAGGTCGGCTATGGTGACGATGTTGATCCCGTGCTTCTCGGAGAATCGGAGGAGGTCCGGCATCCTCGCCATCGTCCCGTCGTCCTTCATCACCTCGCAGATGACGCCGGCCGGATAGAGCCCCGCCATGCGGGAAAGGTCCACGGAGGCCTCGGTCTGGCCAGGGCGCCTGAGCACGCCGCCCTCCTTTGCGCGCAACGGAAAGACGTGGCCCGGGCGCGCGAGGTCCCTGGGCTTCGTTTTCGGGTTGATGGCCGCGAGGATCGTGGCGGCGCGGTCGTGGGCCGATATCCCGGTCGTCGTGCCGTGCTTGGCCTCGATCGAGACGCAGAATGCGGTCTGAAAGTTGCTCGTGTTCTCGTGGACCATCAATGGGACGTCGAGCTCGTCGAGGCGCTCTCCGGTCATTGCCAGGCATATGAGGCCCCGCCCGTGCGTCGCCATGAAGTTCACGCCCGAGGGCGTGACCTTCTCGGCGGGAATGAAGAGGTCGCCCTCGTTCTCGCGGTCCTCGTCGTCGCATATGATCAGCATCTTGCCCTTTTTTATCTCTTCCAGCGATTGTTGGATCGAAATCTTAGGCATATTGGGCGCTCCTTTGCCACGCCAAGGCTATCTTACCCCCTATCGCCCGAGCTATCAACCTCGCGCCGCCCCGCCGAGAAGATTCATGACTTGCCAATTCGAGAGGGCAGAGGTTATTGCTTTTGGCCGCAGAAGGGGCAGGCTATTGCCCGTTTGGGAAGGGGGCGGCGGCAGTTGAAGCAGAAGCTTTCCTTGGGGGCCTCTCTCGCCGCGATGCGCGCGCGGATGTCGTTCAGCTCGCGCTGCCTCTGAGGGGTGGACCGGATGTGCTTGAGATCCATCAAGAGCTCGTCGGCGCCATGGTAGCGCTGGCTCAAGTCCCTGGACATGGCCTTCACGATGATGTCGCTCAGCTCCTTGCTGACCGAGCGGTTCTTGAGGTTGGGCGGCGTGAACCGGCCCTGGGCGACCATCTCCTCTATCCGAGACGGGTTGAGGTCGAAAAACGGCAACACGCCGGTCACCATCTCGTACATCATCACTCCGATGGAGTAGATGTCCGAGGCGTAAGTGGCGCGGCCCTGAAAATGCTCGGGAGCCATGTAGGGCGGCGACCCGATCTTGGTGGAAGCGTACGACTCCTTCTCCAAAAGCCTCGAAATCGAGAAGTCCACCACCTTGGCGGTCTTGTCCTTTGTCATGAGGACGTTCGACGGCCTCAGGTCGCGGTGGATTACGTTGTGCTTGTGAGCGTACGAGACGGCGGAGCATATCTGAATTCCCCACGCCACGGCCTGCGGCTCCGGGACGTTGCCGTCGCGCGTGAGGAGGTCGGCGAGAGACTCGCCCTCGATGTATTCCATGACGATAAAGAAAACCCCCGATTCGGGATCGCGGTCGGCGGTCAGTACCGACACTATGTTCGGGTGGCTCAGCGGCGCCATGAGCTTGGCTTCCGCCGCCAGCTCGCCGAGGTCCTGGTTCTGCTTGTGCGGAACCTTCAGCGCCACGAGCTTGCCTATCATCGTGTCCTCGGCGAGGTATACCGCGCCGAACCCACCGTTTCCCAGCGCCTTCTGCACCCGGTATTTGCCTATCACCTGGTCTTTTAGAAACATCGCCACCCCGGGCCATTATACAAGATGGAGGCAATTGCGAAAAGCGAGCCGGCGCTGGACGAAATGGCCCGGAATCGCCTTGTGGAGAAAGCGAGCGGCGGCCCCGGTCCGGAAGGCGTTTCTCTCGCGCCCACGACCTTCGGCGGAATTTTGACAGGCCGTCGAAAACCGGCGTGGACCGTGGCGCTTGCGACGCGGCCTGCGGGAGTTTCTCAAGAGCCCCCTAAAATAGAGGCTCTCCCCGCGCGTGGCGTTACTGCGCCATTCGCCCGAGGCTGTATCTCCCAGGCAGGAGCTTGAGTTCCTGCACGCGCGCTTCGAGCATCTCCTTGAGGCTTTGCTTGCGTTGGCCTTGAGTGTCTTTGACCTCGACCGCGCCGTCCTTCGCGACGGTGACCTCCCACAGCTGGCCCATCGGCGGGCATTGGGCCGGAGGGAGCTTCAGAATGACGTACTCCTTGTCGCCCTCGGACTTGAGCGTGCACTCGACGAGGTCAACAAGCAGGTAGCGGCTGGGCGTGGCCTGAGCCGCCACGGAGGACTCCTCCGGCGCGCCGCCCTTGGACGCATCCGCGGTGAGCGGCCCGCTGGCGGCCGATACCGCTCGCTGGCGTACGGCCGGCAATTCATCGGAGGCGGATTTGCCTTCATGAACGGCAGCAGGCGCGGGAGGCGTCCGGACCAAAGCTTCCTGCGCCGGTTCACTGGCCTGGCGCGGCGGAGCAAAGGCGGAGGCTTTATCCCTGCGCTCGCCGAGGGCAGTCTCGTTCCGAGCGCTCTCTTGCTTGGCGGCCCCTTCCGGCTTGGCTTGCTTGGACTCACCACCCACGGAGGGCAGTTCAACGTGCGGGGCCGTCATCGGCCCCGAATTCGCCTCCGGGCCACCGGCGATCTTTTCCACGGTGGCCATCTCGCTCTGGGGGACCGGCTTTCGCTTGGGTTCTATGATCGTCTTCAGGCCATAACCGCCCACCACGAAAGCTATTGCCAGCACCAGAAGAGGCCCGGCCCAGGCCACTCTGAAAATCCCGATAGCCGACCAGAATGGTTTTCTCTCGCCCTCCTCCCTGACCCTGGCCATGATTCTGGTGTGTATGAACGGCGGCGCCTCGTCGCCCCTCATCGCGGCGAGTGACCGCGAGGCGGCGCTCCACCGCTCGGCTGCCACGCGGCATGCCTGACAGGAATCGGCGTGAGCCCTCGCATCCGGCCCGTTCCATCCCTCGTCGGCGTCAAGCCTTTCGAGAAACTCATCGCACTTCATGGCCACACTCCCAAAAGCGCTTCGCGCAAGGCTCTTCTCGCCCGGCAGAGGCGGGACTTGACGGTCCCTACCGGACAGCCGAGCGCGCCGGCCAGCTCGTCGTAGTCCATTCCCTGAATCTCCCTTAGAACCAGAACCTCCCTGTGCTCGGCGCCGACCTTCCAGAGGGCCGCTTCGACCGCCCTTCCGAGTTCCGACCCAAGCGCGATCTGCTCGGGACCGGGCGACGGGTCGTTGACCGGCGGCGGCGGATCGCCCTCGTCCTGCCCGCTTCGGTCCGCCGAGACGCATAGGCGCTTCAGTTTCTCTTCCGCCTTCATGGCGTAATTGCGGCAGACGTTGATGACGATTCCCGTAAGCCAGGTCTTGAAAGCCGCATCTCCCCTGAAGGCCTTCAGCCCGCGAAACGCCCTGAGGAAAGCTTCTTGCACCGCCTCCTGGGCGTCGTCCGCGTTTCCGAGCACCCGGTAGGCGCACTGGTAAGCCTCGCGCTCATGCCTGCGGACGAGCTCCTCGAAGGCCGCCTCGTCGCCTTCCTGGAACTTGGCGACCTCGGCCGCATCGGCGTCATTTGGTCTCGGCCCTCTCGCAGAGGCCCCCCACGCACTCATGGCCGAAGGATAGTACACCCGGGCCCAAGTGTCCAACGGCGCCTCCCGCTCTTCCTATAAGACCGGGGAATTGGTAAAGTGTTCCCTCGGCCGGAGAGGCGAAGCGCGATGGAGACCTTCGAGGTAAAGAGGCAGCGGCTGCTTTTGGCCAAGGCGACACTGTGGCTTGGTGGTCTTTCGCTTGTCCCCCTGGCCGGGGTGGCAGCCGCCGCGCTTGCGGCACTCTCGGGCTCGCTCGCCTTCTTCCTCGCGAAGAAGCGCCCGTCGCGCTACGGCGGGCTCCCCCTGATTTATCTGGGCCTCGGCTTGAGCCTCGCGGGAATGCTCCTCTTCTTCTTCGAGGCGCGCCTCTTTCTTTCATGGAAGATTGACCAGGCCTACGAGCAGAAAACGGCCCTAAGCATGGCCAGAATGACCGAGTGGTCGGCGGCTCTGGAGAACTACAGGCTTGACAATGGGATGTACCCGGAGCCGGTAGGAATCGTCCACCTGCGAGACCTGCTCGTCCCCGCTTACGCTCCTTCGCTTAGCCTCGAGGACGGATGGGACGGCCTGTTTCAACTGGACGTGGACATCTGTGGCTATACGATCACTTGCGCCGTGCCGCCCGCGCCTTCGGGCGAAAAACGGGCGCCGCTGGTTTCCAAGGCCATTTTCCCGCTTCCCCCGCCCCCAAAACCACCGCCCGTAGGCCCTCCAGCGCCATGGCCGCCCCCATTCGGCCAGCAGGCGCCGCTGATGAGGCAGTAGCCCTTCTCTTTTAGGACTGGTTGACGGCAAACCCGGCCAACCGGGCTCGGCGCGCGCGGTCCAGGCCGGCTTGCCCGGGGCTACTCGCTTTTTGCTCGAAAATCCTCTGGAACCGGCGACTCAACCTCGATGATCTCTCCAGACCGGCCCGGAAACGTGATTTTCCAGGAGTGAAGCAGGGCGCGCGGGAAACCCTTCGTCTCCCTGCCGTATTTTCGGTCGCCCAATATCGGGTGGCCCGCCTCGGCGCAATGGACGCGAAGCTGGTGCGTCCTTCCAGTCAGAGGCTCCAGCAGGAGCAGCGACCCGCTCCGCAAGCGGCGTAGGAGCCGGTAGCGCGTCAGCGCGGCTTTTCCATTCTGCGCGACCCGCACGACGTTGCCGGCCGAAGAGGAGAGGGGCCAATTCCACTCCCCTTCTTCCGGCTCCGGGATGCCGTGGACCACGGCCAGGTACTTTTTCTTTACCCTTCCACGCCGCAAAGCCTCGCCAAGCCTTGCCGCCTCCTGGCGGTCCAGAGCCACCAGGACGACGCCCGAAGTCGGCGTGTCGAGCCTATGCACCGGGTGGACGGAGCCGAGAGCCACGCCGCGCTCTCTGGCAAGCGCATGGAGCAACGAGCCTTCCACCGCCTCTCGCGTCGGAGCGAAGGGAACTCCGCCGGGCTTGTTCAGCGCCAGAAGCCCTAAGGATTCCCACAGGATGGTCACTCGCGGCATGGGGGTGTCCTGCGCCTTTAACGGCTCGCAGCGAAGCAACGCCCCGTCTCTCACGGGGCGAGAGGCGATCCGCACGCGGCGGCCGTCAAGATAGACCGCCCCTTTAACAACCGCTTCTCGCGCCTCGCGGCGGCTTTTATAGCAGCCCAGGGCCGCCAGCACTTTATCGAGCCGCTCGCCGTTTAATTCCTTCGGCACCAGGACATCCACGACGCTCCTCCGACATGATTATACCGCCAGGCGGGCCATTAAACTTTTGCGGCGGCGGACGGTCACATTCACCTAAGGAGGTGGCACCATGAAAAAGATGATTCTGATTTCCACGCTGGCGGCCCTGGCTGTGACCGCGGCCGTCCTCGCCCAGGCGCCTTGGGGAAACCCCGCGGTGGCCAAGGAGCTCGGGCTCTCCCCTCAGCAGCAGCAACAACTGACCGATCTGCGCTTCAAGCATCAAAAGGAGATGATAGACCTTCGAAGGGATTTGGAGTTGAAGGAACTGGCGCTCAAAGAGGAGATGTCCAAGGACCAGCCAAACGAGTCCGCCATTGAACGCGCCATTGACTCTGCGTCGCAAGCCAAGGCAGCGATGGCAAAGGCGCGATTCCGCCATATGCAGGAGGCGCGCGCGATACTGACGCCGGAGCAGTGGCAGAAGGCGCGCGCGTGGATGCAGGCCCACCGCGGGCAGTTCCGCAACGGGCGGGGCGGCCATGGATGGGGAATGCAGCGTGGCGGGGCTGGACAAGGCATGGGACAAGGCCGTGGAATGGGGCCATGCGGCGGCGGTTTCGTCCCCCCGCAGCAGCAGGGCGGCGCCCCGGCGCCTGACGAGCCGCCTCCGCCGCCGGCCGAATAGAGGACTTGGCAATCCGAAAGCGCCGAACGGGCGGGAAGGGCCACCTTCCCGCCCTGCTTTTTGTCCACCTGCCTTGCCACCCGCCGCCTGTTGACACAAACCTTGATAGAACATTGCTTGCTCATTGCGCGCCGCCAGTGCTAAAGTTGCGTTTGGGAGGTGAGAGCCATGGCAGAAAGGACTTATCGCTTTTTCATTCGGCAAGGCGAATTCGAGTTGGACCTGGAAGGCGACAAGGCCTTCGTCGAAAGTTACGTCCAGGCTTTTCTTGAGGAAGCCATCCTCGAGGAGGAGGTCACTCATCGCGCCAAGGCGAGAAAAGGAAAGGCCGCGCCCGTGGAGCCCTCCGAGCCGAACCTCGACCTCGGCGGCCTCTCTGACTTCATGAAGAAGGCCAAGCCGCGGGACAAAAAGGACCGGATGCTTCGCTATATTGACTTCTTGAAGGGCAAAGGCCACCGGGGAGCTGGAGCAAAGGAGATCGAGGCCTGTTTCAAAGCCGAACGTCTCAAAGGACCTGCCAGCATCCGCCAATACTTTCAGCTCATGAAAAAAGAGGGGCTCGTTGAGCCGACGGGAAAGTGGGGCTCGTGGAAATTGACGGCCCGGGGCGCGGCGATGGCATCCGGCGAATCGGCCCCGCGCCGCAAACGCCGCAAGAAAGCCTGACGACCGCGCCGCGCGGAGGTTCAAGCAATGGCCGCTAAGTTCCAGGGAGTTGATTACTACCGGTGCGACGAGCTTTTTACGCCCGAACAGAAGATGGTTCGCGATACGGTGAGGGCTTGGGTTGACGAGAAGGTTCTCCCGATTATCGCCGACCACTACAGAGAGGGGACGTTTCCCAAGAAACTCGTCCAGGAGATGGGGGCGCTCGGCCTGCTGGGCGCGAACCTGCCAGAAGAATACGGTGCCGCCGGGCTCGACAACGTCGCGTACGGCTTGATCATGCAGGAACTGGAGCGAGGCGATTCGGCCATTCGCTCCTTCGCTTCGGTACAGGGCAGCCTCGTCATGTACCCGATCTTCACTTACGGTTCGGATGAGCAGAAGCGCCGCTGGCTGCCCAAGCTGGCCAGCGGCGAGGCCGTCGGATGCTACGGCCTGACGGAACCGGACGCCGGCTCCGACCCGGGTTCAATGAAAACCCGTGCCACCAGGGCCGGAGACGGCTGGGTTCTCAACGGCGCCAAAATGTGGATCACCAACGGAACAATTGCCGATGTGGCGGTGGTATGGGCGCGCGCCGAGGAGGGCATCCTCGGCTTCCTCGTCGAGAAGGGAACGCCCGGCTTCACGGCGCCCGAGATGAAGG
>JBBINO010000050.1:0-19173 GCA_037443845.1 Acidobacteriota bacterium | reverse complement strand
TCCGTGCCTCGGCGCCTCTGTGGTTCAATCTTTCCCTTCGTGTCCTTTGTGGCCTCTGTGGTTAACATTCTTTCCCCCCGCGGCCGTGGTGCAATACGGATTCAGTCGGTGCAACCCGATGCGGGGCCTGCAAAAGAGCCAGACACCGTACGCCAACTCCGTGGCCCGGCGCTTTGCCGGTGGCTACTCCTTTTTCCTTCGCAGCCGCGTCTGGAGCTTCTCCATCGTCACGTAGAAGACGGGGGTGACGAAGAGGGTCAGGAACTGCGAGAAGAGGAGGCCGCCGACTACGGCGAGGCCCAGCGGACGCCGCGATTCGGCGCCAGCCCCGAGCCCCAGGGCTATCGGAAGCGTCCCCACGAGGGCGGCCATCGTGGTCATCATGATCGGCCGGAACCTTATGACGCACGCGTCGTAGATCGCCTCGGCCGGCGCTTTGCCTTCCTTGCGCTGCGCTTCGAGGGCGAAGTCAATCATCATGATGCCGTTTTTCTTGACCAGGCCGACCAGCATTATGACGCCGACGTAGGCGTATATTGAAAGGTCCACCCTGAAGATGAGCAGCGTCACCAACGCTCCAAAGCCCGCGAACGGCAGCGCCGAGAGTATCGTCAGAGGATGGATGAAGCTCTCGTAGAGAATGCCGAGCACCATGTAAATGACGAGAACCGCGAGGAGAAGAAGCCATCCAAGTCCCTTCATGCTCGACTGAAAGGCCTGCGCCGTCCCCTGGAAGCTGACGCTGAGCGTGGGCGGGATGACGGCCGAGGCTATTTTCTGGACTTGCGCCACGGCGTTGCCCAGGGAGACTCCCGGTTTCAAGTTGAACGAGACGGTGACCGATGGAATCTGTCCGGTGTGGTTGATTGAGAGCGCCCCACGGTCCTCGCTGAGCGTCGCCACCGCCGAAAGAGGCACGAGGGCGCCCGAAGTTGACGGGACGTAGAGCATCGAGAGCGCGGCCGGGCTCTGCTGGTACTGCGGCTCCACTTCAAGGATCACCTGGTAGGTGTTGTTCGTGGCGTATATCGTCGAGACCTGCCTCGATCCGTAAGCAGTGTAAAGCGTGTCCTCGATGGCCTGGGCGGTGACGCCGAGGCTGGAAGCCTTGTCCCTGTTGATTTTGACTTCGGCCTGCGGGTTCTTGATCTGAAGGTCGCTCGTGACGTCCGTCAGGCCGGGAAGCTCCTTGAGCTTTGCCTGGAGCAGGGTGGCGTTTTCGTATAGCTCGGCCGTGTCGGAACCCTGAAGCGTGACCTGGTAGAGGCTTTGCGACGAGCGGCCGCCAATCTGGATGGGGGGCGGGTTCTGGATGAAGGCCACGATGCCCGGAACGGACATCAGTTGAGGCCTGAGCCTCGCTATCTCCTCGTCCACCGTCAGCTTCCTTTCGGAGCGCGGCTTGAACCTGATGAAGCAGATGCCCTGGTTGCCGGCGAGAAAGCCCCTGCCGCCGGCGGTCGAGAAGAACGCGTCAACGTCCGGGTTGGCCTGGACGAGGCGGTTGATCTCCTCCTGGTGGCGCACCATGTCGCTGTATGAGATGCCCTCCTTCGCCTGGGTAAAGACCATGGCGCGGCTCGCGTCCTCGCTGGGGAGGAAGCCCTTGGGTATGATCACGAAGAGCCAGCCGGTCAGCACGAGGACTAGCGCCGAGAAGGCGAGAATCAGGCGCTGATGGCCGAGCGCCCATTTCAACCCCGTCTCGTACCGGCCGAGCATCCAAGAAAATGCCCTTTCGGAGAGGTCGTAAATCCTGCCGTGGTGGACCTCGGACTGGTGCTTGAGGAAGCGGCTGGAAAGCATCGGCGTGAGCGTCAGGGAGACGAGGCCCGAGATCAGGATGGCCGCGCCTATCGTGACGGCGAACTCGTGGAAGAGCCGCCCCAGGATGCCTCCCATGAAGAGGATCGGGATGAAGACGGCCACGAGGGAAATGGTCATCGAGAGGATGGTGAAGCCTATCTCCTTGGAGCCGTCCAGCGCAGCGTCCATCAGCCCCTTGCCCATCTCCATGTGGCGGACGATGTTTTCGAGCATGACGATGGCGTCGTCAACGACGAATCCCACTGCGAGCGTCAGCGCCATGAGCGAAAGGTTGTCCAGGCTGTAACCCATCAAGTACATCAGCGCGAAGGTTCCGACGATGGACATGGGCAGCGCCAGCCCGGGGATGACCGTGGCCGACGCGTTCCTCAAGAAGAGGAATATCACAAGGACGACGAGGCAGAGGGTCAGGAGCAAGGTGAACTTCACGTCGCTGACCGACGCCCTAATGGACTCGGAGCGGTCGTAGAGCGTGTGCAGCGTGACCGAGGCCGGCAGCTTCTGCTCGAAGGACGGAAGCAGGTCCTTTACGGCCTGGGCGACGGCGACGGTGTTAGTTCCCGGCTGGCGCCGGATCGCAAGAACGACGGAGCGCTGGTTGTGGTCCTTGTCAATGTACCAGGCCGATGTCTTGTCGTTCTCGACGCTGTCGAAGACGTGACCGAGGGCCTCCAGGCGGACCGGCTGGCCGTTCTTGTACGTGACGATGAGCGGCCTGAAGGCGCCGGCCTTCGTGAGTTGTCCGCTTGCGAGGACCGTATAAGCGACGTTGGGGCCGTAGAGCGTGCCGGTCGGAAGGTTCACGTTGCCGCTCTTAATGGCCCCGCTGACCTCGCTCAGGCTGATCCCCTTGTTTGCCAGCGTGTTTGGGTCAACCTGCACTCGCACCGCGTACTTCTGCGAGCCGTACACTTGCACCTGTGCGACTCCGCTCACCATCGAAATGCGCTGGGCCATGAGCGTCTCGCCGTACTCGTCAACCTGGTACATCGGCAGGGTGGGCGAGGTAAGCGCCAGATATAGAATCGGCTGGTCGGCGGGATTGACCTTCTGGTACGAGGGCGGCGTGGGCATGTCCTGGGGCAGTTGTCCCTGAGCCACGGAAATGGCCGACTGCACGTCCAGGGCCGCCGCGTCTAAGTCACGGTCCAGCGAAAACTGAAGCGTTATCGTGGTGGAGCCGAGGTAGCTCGTGGATGTCATCGAGTCAATGCCGGCTATCGTCGCGAACTGCTTTTCCAAAGGCAGCGCCACGGCCGAAGCCATGGTCTCGGGGCTCGCGCCAGGCAGCATGGCGCTCACCTGAATCGTTGGAAAGTCCACGTTCGGCAGGTCGTTGACCGGCAGCACCCTGTAGGCGCCTATGCCGAAGAGAAGAAGCGCCAGCATGACGAGCGTCGTCATTACCGGCCTTCGGATAAATAGTTCGGAAAGGTTCATGAAACTCCTCCAGCAAGGGCCAGCCTCGCATTCGCGCGCCGCGGGGCTTCGAGGGCCAGCCGCGGCGGGCGTTTCATCGAGGTGGCGCGCATCTGCGAGCTTTCCTTGTCAAAGCCGAAAAGGCCGCTAGTCATTTTTGGGGGCTCTTGCCGCCCGGAGCCGGCTCGGAGCTCAGAGTGTCCTTTATCTCCACCTTCGCGCCGGGATAGAGGCGGAGCTGGCCGTCGGTCACAACCGTTTCGCCCGGCTTGAGCCCGTCTGAAATCACGTCACCCGACAGGCTCTCCTGCCCCACTTTCACCTGGCGCATCTCGACGGCCATGCCGTCGCCGACGACGAAAACGTAATCGCCCTTCTGGCCCGGCTGTACCGCCTGCGGCGGCACGACAACGGCGTCCTTGATGGTCGAGAGAGTCACGGTGACGTTCACGAACTGCCCCGGCCAGAGGAGCTTCTCCTCGTTCGGGAAGACCGCCTTCAGAAGCACCATGCCGGTGGATGGGTCCACCTGGTTGTTGACCAGCGAAAGCTCCCCGGAGGCGGGCGCCCCGCCCTCCGCCTGGGCAGTTACGGGTACCTTCCCTGAAGCCATGGCCTTCCTGACCGAATCGAGCATCTGTTCCGGTACCGAGAAGGTTACGAAGACCGGAGTGATCTGGTTCAGGACCAATAGCGGCACGTCGTTGGCCTTTATGAGGTTGCCCTGCTGGACCAGCAGGTTGCTCGTCCTGCAATCCATCGGGGCGGTTATGGTGCAGTAGCCGAGGTTCAGCTTCGCGTTCTGGACGGCCGCCTCGTCGCCATTCACTGAGGCGCGCAGCGACTCGGCCTGGGCGGCGGCGTTGTCGTAGTCCTGGCGGGTGACGTAATCCTTCTTGACCAGCTCGGCGTAGCGCTTCTCGTTCGCTTCGGCGCTCTGCGCCTGCGCCTTGTCCCTCGCGAGCGCGGCCTCGGCCTGCTTGAGGGCGGCCTGGTACGGGCGGGGGTCTATGGTGAAGAGCGGCGCTCCCTTCTTGACGTCCTGCCCCTCCTGAAAATGGACGCGCTGCAATTCGCCGCCCACCTGTGCCTTTACTCCTACGGAAGTGTACGGCTCTACCGAGCCTATGGCGGCCACTGTCTGGGGGACGTCCTTCTTTACCGCTTTAGCTGCGGTCACCGGAACCGGCGGCGGCGCGCCCCCCTTGTTTCCTCCAGAGCATCCGGCAAGGGCCATAAGGCCGGCTGCGGCGAGCGCCAATTTCCAGTGCGAGCCTATGACAATGCGGTTCATCGGGCGTTCTCCTTGGACATGTCCGTTGGGACGGCGTTTTTAAGGTTCGGATCGCCGAGCGACAAAGAGCCGGTGTCGTAGGCGAGCTGGGCGGCTGAGGTGAACCAGTCGGATCGCGCGGCCACGCGCTGCGCGCGGGCGTTGGCGAGGGCGCTCTGAGCTTGCAGGAGGTCGAGGATCGTGCCGACCCCCTCCTTGTACCTCCCGAGCGCCACCTCGTACGACTGGCTTGCGCTGTCCATCAGGTCTTTCGAGGTTTTGAGCCGCTGGCTTGCCGTCTTGAGGCTGTAGTAGCTTGACCAGACTTGAAGTTCAACCTGCTGCTCCTGGCCTTGAAGGGAGGCGTTCGCCGCGTCGCGGTCAGCTTTGGCCTGGAGCAGGTCGTAGTGGTTCTTGTAGCCGGCGAAAAGCGGGACTCTCACTTGAACGCCTATGCTGTAAGTGTTCCCGTAAAGGCCGCGGTTGTCGTAGTAAGTTCTCCCGGCGGTGCCGGTGGACGAGATGGAAGGATATGCGTGCGCTCTGATGGTCTTTACGTGCGCCTCGGCTTGGAGGGCGCGCGACTTGGCCGCCGCCAGGTCGGGACGAAGGTGTTGCGCCTCGTCCAGGTAGCGCTCCACCGCCTCGGAAACGGCCGGCGCCGGGGGATCGCCCTGCGGCAGCGCTACGTCGTAAGGGGTGTTGGCGGGAAGCCCCATCGCCGCGGCCAACGCGCCCCGCGTCGTCGCTATCTGCCCGCTATAGGTGTCAACCTGAAGCTGCGCCTGGGATTTCGCCGTGCGGGCCTGAAGCACGTCGGCTATAGTCGCCACGCCGACCGAATGGCGCGCTTCCGCGGCGTCGAGGTTTTTATTCGCGTCATCGAGGCTCGCCTGAGCGGATTCGAGAAGCGCCTTCGCGTCAACGTAGTCGTAGTAGGCCTGCTCCACGCCGAGTATGACCTCCTGTACGGCGGAGTTGTGGGTCCAGTCGGCGGCCAGCAGCGCTTGCCTCTTCTCTTCGACGGCGGCTTTCCTTCCGCCAAAGTCGAACAAAAGCCACGTCAAGTCGGCGCTCGGACCGTAGCTCTGCTGGAAGTAGGCTATCTTGCCGTTGGCGAAGGAGCCTTCCGCCTTCGTCAGCGAAGCCGATGCGTTCAACGAAGGGTAGTAGAGGGACTTTTCGCTTCCGTAGGCCGCCGCGGCGGACCTGGCCTGCGCCCAGGACTGCGCGGTGAGCGGGCTGTTTCTGAGGGCCACGTCCACTATGTCGGCCAGCGTGAGCGAGGAGGCCCGCGCCGCTATCTCCTGCGGGAGCCCGGCCGGCTGGATGCCCTTCGGTTCGGGCGCGGCCATGGCCCGCGGCGGAGGCGTCCAAGGAACGTTGGCGGCCGGAGCCGTGCCGGGCCCGCCATACACATTGGGGGGATTGTGCGCGCAAGCCGACAGCACGACAAGAGCAGCCGTGGAGGCTGCGACTCGCGCGACGATCGAGCGGCGCATGATTCTTGGGGTTATCCTCATCATTGTCTCCTGGAACCGGAGTTCCTGATCATAATGCCGTCAAAAAAGATGTCAAGAAGAAGCTTCGCGTCGCTTCCCGGCTCAACGGCCGGCGATTCGAAGAGGCGCTGGCGGGCAAGGGCGATATCGGCCTCGACGAAAACCACGGCCGCCTTGGCCGCCTCCATTTTCCGGAAATCCTTGCGCCTGATTCCTTCCTGGATCACGGCGGCCACCTGCTCTACGAACGAGCGGTACATGTCGCTATGCTGCCTTTTTTCAAAGGATTTCACGATTTGGCGCTGCCAGAGAATCACCTTGAGGTAGCCCCTGTTCTCGTCAAAGTAGCCGAGGTGGCGCGTCACCAGGCTTTCGAGCTTCTCGCGGGGAGGCAGGCCGCCGGCCAAAATCCCGGCCATCTCCTCGCGCAAAGGACACAGCGCTTCTTCCTTCATGGATTCGAGCAAGGCTTGCTTGTCCTTGAAGTAGAGGTAGAGCGTTCCCTTGGCGAGGCCGGCTTTCTTGGCCACCCTCTCCATCGTCAGTGATTGAGGCCCATTGGCGGAAAGCAGGCCGACGGCCGCGCCGAGAATTGACTTGCGCGTCGCTTCCCGGTTCTTTGCCTTTGCGCCTGGCGTTCTACCGCCCAATGTCTCTCCTTCGATGCCGCCTCCAGCCATTTTCTGACCGGGCGGTCATTTTACAACAACGATCGCGCCCCGTCAATTCCACGAGCTGAGGATTCCACGAGCAGAGGACTGTCCACGAGCAGAGGACATTTCTAAAGAGCTTTGACATTCCTCGAGCATGGTCCACGAGCATGGGCCCACGAGCATGGGTCATTAGCCACTGGCGCCAGCCCTGGCGAGCCTCGCACCTCCCATTTCCGCCCATCACGATCCTAAAGGCCGGCGCTGCTTTTCTTTTTCTTGACTTTTGGCCATAATATCCCCATGCCAGGGCAGGGGGGCGCTAGCCATTCTTTCTGGACGGTTCCCGAACAGAACGGGGCGACTGTAAGGATCGTCTCCGCCTTCGCGCTATGCGGGGCATTGTTTTCGGCCCTCGCTTGGCGGCTATGCCCGCCGGGAGTTCACTGGCCGCAAGGACTGCTGCTCGGCCTGATAGCCTGGTGGGCCATTTTTCAGGGGATTAGAATCTGGGGGGGATTCTTCACCCTCTCCCTGGACGTGGCCCTTTACCTGTACGCTTTCCTCACCTATGGCCTGGGAGTCTCGCTCCTGGCGCTCCAGGTGGCCGTCGTGGGGACGATAGTGCATGGGATGGCGAGCCGCGGCGAAAACCGGAACATCTTCTTCCTCATCAGAAAAGTGGAAAACGTCTTCGTCCTGGGCGTAGCCCTGGTCGCCGCCTCCCACGCTTACGACGCAGCCGGAGCGATAAGGCCGCTTAACAGGTTCGGGCCTCGCGAGGCCACCGGGCTCCTCTTTTTCTGGGCCGTCTTTACGCTCGTCAACAACCTGCTCTTCCTGCCGATTGACTACGCGAGCGACAGGGACCATTTCGTAAGGAACTTCTTCCGCGAAGCGGCCGCCGACGGCCTGCTGCACGCGCTGGCGCTTCTGTCCGGCGCCGCTTTCGCCCTGATAGCCTCGCTCATTGGGCTCCTGCCGGTTTTCCTGCTGCTGCCGGCCTTTGCCGTGGCAATAATGGCGCTGCACTACGCCATGGAAAACCGCCAGGTTCTGGCAAGGCAATTGGACCTTCTCTCCAGATTGAACCAGAGCAGCGCGGCGCTCCACCAGAGCCTCGAATTGAGAGACGTTCTCGACGAGGTGGAGAAGGTGTGCCGGGGCCTTTTCGCGGCGGATACTTATTTCCTGGCCCTGTTGGACGAGAGGACCATGCAGGTCCAATACGCAAGGGCCGTGGACAAAGGGAAGGAGCTCCAGCTTGGGCCGGCAAGCCTCTCGAACGGCCTCACCGGCCACGTCATGCGCACCGGCGAGCATCTTTTCATCAGCGACATTTTGAAGGATGAGCCTTGGAACAAGATGGTTCGCCGCGAGGGCGACCCGAGCCACAGGGTGCGCTCGATAATGATGGCTCCTCTGACGGCCAGCGAAAGGGTGATTGGGGTCCTTTCGGTCCAAAGTGAACGGCCACGCGCTTACGCCCCTTTCCAGACGGAACTTTTTCAGTCGGTCTGCCAGCAGGTGGTTACGGCTATCGCCGCGGCGAGGCTATACAAGCGCGCCACCGAGGACTCCCTGACGAGGCTCTATAACAAGAGCTTCTTCGAGGAGAGGCTGGCCGCCTCCATCCAGGAGAGTACGCCGTTCGGCCTGGTATTCCTGGACTGCGACGATTTCAAAGCGATCAATGACAGGTTCGGCCACGTTGCGGGTGACGAGTACCTGGAGGCGCTTGGCAGGCTCATCGGAGACTTGTGCAGGGCAGGGGACCTGGCCTGCCGCTACGGCGGCGATGAATTCGCGATTTTGCTTCCGGGCGCGGACCGCGTTCAAACCCTGAAAGTGGCCAAGCGGCTCGCGGAAGCCGTCAGAAAGATGGAACGGCCGACGCCGAAAGGCCCCGCGCGCACCACCGTCAGCGTGGGCTTTCTTGCTTCTCCCGAGAAAGCTTCGCCGGTTCCGGTTGATGACGTCATCCGCAGCGTGGATGCCTCGCTCTACCGCG
The DNA here is from genome assembly GCA_037443845.1 of Acidobacteriota bacterium. GTDB lineage: Bacteria > Acidobacteriota > UBA4820 > UBA4820 > DSQY01 > JAEMPZ01. Next base: position 10,491 of record JBBINO010000050.1, on the reverse strand, counting down.
CCAAAAGAACAAAGGACGCGGTGGAGGAATCGCCGTTTCCGGGCTTGTCCCTGGAAGAGCCGAAGTAGGGCTCGCGCCGCTCCTCTATCCCGCTATCAGAAGGGGAATCCCTTGTAGCCAAGCTTCTTGAGCGACGCCTGAAGAGCCTTCTCGAAAACATCGAGAAAATGTTTCGCCTGTGCCCTGTCAATGACGAGGGGAGGACAGATGCGGAGCGTGTTCGGCCCCGCTCCCAGCGTCAGCACGCCGTTCTCGAAACAGTGGAACTCGATGGCGTCCCTCAGCTCCGGGAAACGTTCCTTCCCCGTCCGGTCTTTCACCAGCTCCACGCCTATCATCAGTCCCTTGCCGCGGACGTCGCCGATGACGTCGTACTTCGGCATCATTCCCTTGAGCTCGCCCATTATGAACTCGCCCTGGCTCTCGGCATTGGCCATGAGCTGCTCCTTGACGAGGCGCAAGGTCGTTCTGGCGGCTGCGGTGGAGAGCGGGTTGCCGCCGAAGGTGGAAGCGTGGCTTCCCGGCTTCCAGTTCATGATCTCGTCTGAGGCCACGCAAGCCGAAAGCGGCAGGCCAGAGGCGATACCTTTCGCCAGGCAGACGATGTCGGCGGTGACGCCGGAATGCTCCAGGGCCAGGAATTTCCCCGTTCGCCCGACGCCGGACTGCACCTCGTCGGCTACCATCAGAATCCCGTGCTTGTCGCAGATTTTCCTGAGTCCCTGTAAGAACTCCGGCGGCGCCGGGACGTAGCCTCCCTCTCCCTGAATCGGCTCGACGAAAAAGGCAGCGACTTCGGAGGGCGGCACCAGCGTCTTGAAGACCGTCTCGTTGATGAAGGAGAGGCATTCCATCTTGCACTTTCCATAGGTCTGCCCGTAAGCACAGCGGTAGCAGTAGGCGTATGGGACGTGCGTCACCCCGTCCATCATCGGAAAGAAACGCTCCTTCTGGCCCGCCTTGGAAGCGGTCAGCGCCAGCGCGCCCGTCGTTCGGCCGTGGAAGGCGCCGTAGAAGGCCATGAACCGCTTGCGGCCGGTGGCGTACTTCGCGAGCTTTATGGCGCACTCGATCGCCTCGGCCCCGGAGTTCCCGAAGAAGACCCGCTTCGTGCCTTTGCCAGGCACCAGCGCCGCCACGCTCTCCGCCGCCTCCACCTGAGCGGTGTAATAAAAGTCCGTGCCGCTGATGTGCAGCAGGTGGTCGGCCTGCTCCTTAATGGCCGCGACCACTTCAGGGTGGCAGTGTCCCGTGGAGACGACCGCGATCCCCGCGGCGAAATCCAAGAAGGTGTTGCCGTCCGGGTCTTTCACGATTGCGCCGCGTGCTTCCTGGGCGACGAGCGGATAACCCCTCGTGTAGGAGGGGGAGACGTGCTTGGCATCCCTCTCGATGAGCTTCTTGGCCTTGGGGCCGGGCAGTTCGGTCACTATGCTGGGCATGGTTGGAAAGTCAGACATGTAATCCTCCTCCAAGTCAAAGGCTCTTTTGGGCCCGGGAGCGTGAGTTCAGATATTTTCGGCTATGTCCTTGCGGTAATGCATTCCTTCAAAACGGATTCTCTCGGCGGCTTCGTAGGCCCTGCGCCTAGCCGTCGAGACGTCCGAGGCGAGGGCGACCACGTTGATCACCCTACCGCCCGCGCTCAGCAGCCTCCCGCCCTCGCGCTTGGTGCCGGCGTGAAAGACGAGGACCCCCATGCTCTTCTCGGCCTCGGCGAGACCCGTTATTTCTCTGCCTTTCGGGTAGTGGCCGGGATAACCCTCGGAGCATAGCGCCACCACCACGGAGGATTCTGATGACAACGAAAGCTCCGCTTCCGACAGGTCGCCTCTGGCGCACGCCATCAGGACCGGCAGAAGGTCGCTCGAAATCCTGGGAAGGACCGCCTGCGTCTCGGGGTCTCCGAATCGGCAGTTGAATTCCAGAACCTTGGGGCCCGAATCGGTCAGCATCAGCCCGGCGTATAGCACGCCACGGTAATCGGCACCCTCCTCGGCCATGCCTCGAAGGACCGGCTCCATTATTTCCTTCACGACCTCCGCCTGAAGGCTCTTGCTCACTCTGGCGCTGGGGCAGTAGGCGCCCATGCCGCCGGTGTTAAGCCCCTCGTCGCGGTCTAGGGCGCGCTTGTAGTCTCGAGCCGGCGGCATGAGAAGCGCCTTCTTGCCGTCGCAAAAGGCCAGAACCGAAACCTCTTCGCCCCGGAGGAACTCCTCCACGACGAGGGTCTCTCCGGCGGGGCCGAATTCCTTCTTCTCCATGACGGAGACGATGCCGGCGCGGGCTTCGGCGGCGTCTTTGCAGATGAGAACGCCTTTTCCGGCGGCGAGCCCGTCGGCCTTAAGGACGACGGGGAAGGGCCCATTGTAAGAGGAGAGCCAGGAGACGGCGGCGGCGGCATCGTTAAAAGCCCAGTAGCCGGATGCCGGGATGTCATGCCGCTTGCAGAACTCTTTCGCGAACAGCTTTGATGATTCGAGCCTCGCCGCCTTCCGCGAAGGGCCGAATACGCCGATGCCGTGTTTGGCCAGGAGGTCGCTGATCCCCAGTGCCAGGGGCACTTCCGGCCCGACGACCACTAGGTCGGGCTTGGTCTTTGCGGCGTAGGCGACGAGCCCCTCCACGTCCTCCGGGGCAATGGGGACGGAGGCGCAGAGCGGGACCACGGCGCCGTTTCCGGGCGCCCAGTCGAGGCGGCTTAAGAGAGGCGACTGCGAAAGCTTCCACGCGAGCGCGTGTTCTCTTCCGCCTCCTCCGATGAGCAAAATGCGCATGTAACGCTTTTCCTCAAAATTGGCGCGGCCTCGTCCTAACTTTTAGGACTGGCTCAAAGCCTCCGCCGCGGTATTTCATCATAAGGCCGAAAAGGCAACCCGGTCAACTGCCTTGGGCCAATTTCAATTGTTGATGGGCGATTTCGCGCAAAAGGCCGGCCCTATCCCGCGCAGACCCGGTTGCGCCCGGAGTTCTTGGCCTTGTAGAGGGCCTCATCCGCGGCTCTTACGAGTTGGAGGCCGTTGTCCACCGGCTTGGGGAAAGCCGAGACTCCCAGGCTGACCGTCACATCCAACCTGGTTGAAGAGTCAACGGGGTGCGGCGCGGAGCCGACCCGGTGCCTGACCCGCTCGGCGACTCTTACCGCCTCGTCAATTGGGCACGCCGGAAGAATTACGGCGAATTCCTCGCCACCGTAGCGGCAGACGGCGTCAACGTCGCGGACCGCGGACCTGAGCCTCGACGCTACCTCCCGTAGGACCGAATCGCCCGCCGGGTGGCCGTAGAGGTCGTTGACCTGCTTGAAGTGGTCAATGTCGGCGATGACGAGGGAGACGAAAGTTCCCTCGCGCTGCGCTCGCCGCAGCTCCATGCGTATCTGTTCGTCGAAATGGCGCCTGTTGAAGAGACCCGTCAGCGAGTCCTTCAGGGCCATTTCCGCGTTCATGCGGTTCAGCAGCGCCAATTCCATCAGCGCGCCGGTCTGGCTGGCGAAGAAGGCCGCAACCGCCCGGTCCTGCTCGCCGAACGGGCAGTCGGAAGTGCCAACGGCTCCGATGACGCCGATGGCCTCGGCCGTTCCTTTCAGCGGCATGACGAGCGCCACGCGCTTGTCCTGGGGGAATTCCTCGCCGGAGCACAATAGGGGCATGGCCGTTTCCCGCCCGGCGGCGCCGTCGAGATAGAGCGGCTCTCCGCCCTTCGTCAAAACCCAGTAGGCCCAAGTCTCTCTCTCGAGCCGGTCGAAGCCTTGAGGGGCCGCGAACCCCTTCGTGACGAGGGCGTGGTACTGCGCGCGAGTCGCGTGGATGACCGCGAACCCCGTGCGCGCGGGCAGGAGGTCGAAGAGGGCGTCAAGGGCGGAGCCGGCGATTTCGACCGGATCGGCCTGGCGGAGCATCCTTTCGAGGCCGGCCGCGACCCTCTCCTGCCGCGCCTGAGCGCCATCGAGCCGTTCGGCGTGGGCGAAGAGAGATTCAAGGCCGGCCAGATAGAAGGCCGCCTTTGAAGCCGTGGCCTGCTCCTTCGCCTCGAAGGGCGCGCCGCTCTGGCGGAAAAGGACCAACATGCCGAGCGTCTCGTTTCTCAGGCCGGCCGGAACGAAAAGGACGGCGCACGGGCCGGAGATATCTTCCAGAAAAGGAAGCGCGCCCGGCTGGACCGGATCGGCAGCCAGCTCCTTCCTCGACTCCATGGCCAGTCCCAAAAGCCCTTCTTTGAGAGCGAATTCCCGGCCGCGCCGCGCCCGCGTGGCCGCGTCCGCGGCCGCCACCGTCCACCCGCCATGCGTCTGGCGAAGCAGCACCGCGCCGCGAGCCGACGTGGCGCTTTTGGCCAAGGAGAGGAGTTGCGCCGCCATTGATGTCGCGCTTGGCGGGCGATGGCCTTCGCCTTCCCCCGGCGGTCCTTCCGGCGTAATGGCGCTGAAGTCACGATTCGAGCGTTTCCTGGCCGCCATCCATACGGCACACAGGCCCAAGCCGGCAACCAAGCCGGCGGCGGCCGAGGCGGCCAGCCAGGCGAGATTCAGCCCCTCCATGACTTCCAAACTCCGTAGGCGGCTGCGCCGGCGAAAGCTCCGATGATGTCGTGCAACCAATCATTTATGTCAGGAACGCGTCCGGGAACGAAGGCCTGATGCAGTTCGTCGGAGGCCCCCCACGCGGTACAGAAGGCGACCGCCGAAGCCAGAATCAGAAAGGAAGGCCTGCCGGGCTTCCCGTACTGAAGAGCCCTCGCCAGCAGAAAACCGAGCACCGCGTATTCGGGGTAGTGGAGCATGTCCTGGTTGATGCCCTTTGGGACCGGCGGGGCGCTCATCGAGGACAGGCCGAAAATGAGGCCCAGGTAGAGAATGGGCGGGAGCCAGTATACGAGGAACCGCCTCCATGTCATTTGCCGCTCCGGCGCAATTGATGCTCGCAAAGCCGCGAAGAGCTTCTTACCCGGGCTATCAGGCGGTCCAGTACATCAGCCAGGCGAACGCGATCGAGCCCAGCACCATCCAACCGAGGGTCTTGGCGGCCGACTTCAAGAAGCCGGCGCGGTCGCGGTGGTTGAGCGTGGCGAAGAAGAGCGCCACCAGCACCGAGAAAACGACCATCGAGATGAGGTGGTCCGGTATCATCAGCTTTTCCGTCCTACGGCTATGTCGAAGACGTCCATCATCAAAAGCATGTTCATCAGGCCCGCGGTCACCAAAAAGGTGTTGCCATAACCGAACATGATGCCGGTGACGCGCGCTTGCTCGATGATCCCGAGGCCGGCGAGCCTGCCGACAAGATATAACAGCCCGCTTCCCGCCTCGGCTATGCCGCCGAGCCTGAAGAGCCAGTTTTCCGCGCGCAGAGGAAAGAGCGCGCCGTCGAAGAAGAGGCCGAGGAAGAAGGTGGCGGTGACGATGGCGAAAAGCGCCGCCCCGCGCCCCTTGCGCCCAAGAAGCCAATGGCCGAGGCCCGGCGCCACGAGCGTTGCGAGCGCGGCGCCGTATGCCCTGAAGCGAGGAACGGCCTGTAGAGCCATGCTACTCTTCTTTGGTGACGTGAAGCTTTATGGCCGGGACGACATCCCTATGAAGCTTGAGGTGCACCTCGTAGTCGCCAAGCTTCTTCACGGCGTCGCGCAGGACGATCTTGCGCTTGTCGACTATGAAACCCTGGGCTTCGAGAAGGTCGGCGATGTCGGTGGGCGTCACGGAGCCATAGAGGACGTCCTGGTCGCCGGCGCGCTTGGCTACCGTCAGCTCGACGGCGGACAGCCGCGCGGAGAGTTGCTCGGCCTCCTCCTTCGCCTTGACCTGCTTCACCTCGTACATCCGGCGCTCCTGGGCGAGCAGCTTTTCCGCGCCGGCGGAATGTTTCATGGCGAGGCCTCTCGGAAGCAGGTAGTTGCGGGCGTATCCGTCCTTGACGTTCACCACCTTGCCGCGGGCGCCCAGATTGTCAACGTCTTCCTTGAGAATTACTTTCATGGGCGTCCTCCGTCAATCCTGCACGAACGGCAGCAAAGCTAGGTGCCGCGCGCGCTTGATGGCAGTGGTGAGCTGCCTCTGGTGTATGGCGCAAGTCCCCGATATGCGGCGCGGAACTATCTTTGCCCGCTCTCTGATGTAGCCCTGCAGGAGCCTGGTTTCCTTGTAGTCAATGAAGGCCACTCCCGAGTCGCAGAACTTGCAGTATTTCTTCCGCTTGAAAAGATAGTCCTTCTTGTAGAAGGTCTTCTTCCCGTCCTTGCCTCTGCCCCTGTCGTCGCTCATAGGCCGCCTCATTCGAGATCCAGATCTTCGTCGTAGCTGCCAAGCTCGCCAGAGTCAAGGTTGTCGTTCTTTTTCCGCTTGGCGCAGCGTATCTTCATCCGCTCGGCCGTGCGCATCTCCTCGTCGCGGCGCACCGTCAAGAACCGGATAACCGATTCGTTGATCCTGAGCCTCGCCTCGAGCCCGGAGATGGTGTCCTCCCGCTCGGAGTCGAACTCGTAGTGGACGTAATACCCCTCCTTGAATTTGCGGATGGGGTACGCCAGGTTTTGCTTGCCCCAGCGGTTGGTGGCAAGCTGCTGTGCCCCAAACCTCTCGACGAGCTCCTTCTCGACGCCGGTGACGGCCTCTTCAAGAGCTGCCTCGCCCAGGTTTGGCGGCAGGATGACAGTGGTTTCGTAGTGACGCATCGCTCCTCCTCATGGCCTATGCCCCCGCCCCCCGTGGGCGGAGGAAGGAAGAAGCCAACATACTACCAGAAAAACCGGCCGTTGTCCAGGCAGGTCGTGTCCTTTCGCCCTCCGGTTCACCATAGACTGGAATTTCCCGATTGAAATGATGTGTCTTTGGCTCGAAGGCCCCATGCCTTGCCAGGTGGAAGACCACTTTGGGCTAAACGACCTGCTCTCCTGCATTTGTGGTCACCGCACCTCTTCAGTCGCGGGATAGGGGTTTCTCGGGTTTGGCCATTGTTTCGCGGCTTCGGTTCGGGTATGCTTGTGGCGCGCCTTAGATGGCGCCTCGGACGGAGAAGAAAGATGGATCGCGAAGCGTTGGCCTATGGGGTAGCGGAAATCCTGGCTCGCCATCTCGGCCCCGAGCCGTCTCAGCGTGTGCTGGAAGCGGTGGTCGCGGACATGGTGCTCCTGGTCGAGAAGCAAGAGGCGGCCCCTGGTGCGGGCGAGCACAGGCTCGCCGTTCTTACCGTCCTGGGGCACAACCAGAAGGGGATAGTCCACGCTTTTTCAGAGGTGCTCGCGGAGCACGGCGCCGACATAGCGGACATCAACCAGACGATAGTCCACGGCAACTTCGCGATGATGATGGTCATTGATCCTTCCGGTTGCGACGTTGACCTGGCGGGGCTTAAGGCGGTTCTCAAAAAACGGGCCGAACCCTTGGGCGTGGGTGTTTTTCTCCAGTACGAAGACATGCTGCGCGCCGTGAATCGGGTGTAGAGCAATGACGACGGCCTACACGCAGCGAGAAATCCTCGAAACGCTAAGGATGGCGGAGCTTGAACACTTCGACGTCCGAACGGTGACGATGGGAATCAACCTGCTCGATTGCGCGCACGACGATCCGCGCGAAGCCGGGCGGAGGGTCTACGAGAAGCTGACGCGCCACGCACGCGAGCTTCCGCAGACCGTGACGCAGATCGCGGATGAGCTTGGGATCAGGGTCGCCAACCGGCGCATTTCCGTCTCGCCGGTTTCGCTTATCGCGACCAAGCCGGAGCCCGAGTCGTACGTAATCATCGCCAGGGAGATAGACCGCGCGGCCTCCGAGATGGGATTCGATTTTGTCGGCGGCTACTCGGCGCTCGTCCACGCCGGCTTCACCAAGGCTGAAGAGGCGCTGATCGCCTCGATACCTCAAGCGCTCAGCGAAACCAAGAGGCTCTGTTCGTCGGTCAACGCCGGCAGCAGCAGGACGGGGCTCAACATGGACGCGGTCCTCAAGATCGCCTCCGGCTTGAAGGAGACCGCCTACCTCACGCGGAGCGAAGGGAGCATCGGCTGCGCCAAGTTCGTGGTTTTCGCCAACGCCGTCGAGGACAACCCGTTCATGGCCGGGGCTTTTCACGGGACGGGGCTTCCCGAAATCGTTATCCACGTGGGCGTCTCGGGCCCGGGCGTCGTCTGCCAGGCCATCAAACGGGCCGGGCCGTGCGATCTTAGAGAGCTTGCCGATGTCGTCAAGAGGGCGGCGTTCAAGATAACGAGGGTCGGCGAGCTGATAGGCCGGAGCGTCGCCTCAAGGCTCGATCTGCCTTTTGGTATCGTTGACCTCTCCCTGGCGCCAACTCCGGAACTGGGCGATTCCGTGGGAGAAGTCCTCGAAGCAATGGGCCTGCAGCGAACGGGCGCGTGCGGTTCGACCGCCGCTCTAGCGCTTCTGACCGACGCCGTGAAGAAAGGTGGCGCCATGGCTACGAGCGCCGTCGGCGGCCTGTCGGGCGCGTTCATACCGGTGAGCGAGGACGCGGCCATGATAGCAGCCGTCGAAGAGGGCGTGCTGTCACTCGAAAAGCTCGAAGCGATGACGAGCGTATGCTCCGTGGGCCTCGACATGGTGGCCGTTCCCGGCGACACGCCGGCTGAAACGCTGGCCGGGTTCATAGCCGACGAGCTCATGATAGGCGTAATCAACCATAAGACGACGGCGGTCAGGGTCATTCCCGCCTACGGCAAGAAGGCCGGAGAGAAGGTATCGTTCGGAGGACTTCTGGGCGACGCGCCGATTCAGGAGTTGCGTACGCTCTCCTGTGGGGAATTCGTCAGGCGAGGCGGCCTGATCCCCGCTCCGGTCACCTCCTTGAGGAACTAGGTGCGCAAATGAAAAAGAGACTTTTCCCGGCTCTTGTCTTCGTTTCCGGCCTCTCGCTTTCGCTGCTGGCCGCCTCCTCCTATTTTCCGGAGTTCTACCACCTCTACAACCCCAAGGCCGGCCACTGGTCCAAGTACGACATGACGGACAGCAGAAAAGAGAAGGCCACGCTCACCTTCGCGGTGGTGGGTTCGGAAGGGGCCGATACCTGGCTGGAGGTGACGAGCACCGGCGAGGGAGGCTCCGGAACGGTGGCCTACCTTGTCAGCGGCGATCCCACCGACGACGCAAACGTGGTCGCGATCAGGGTGCGAGAGCCGGACGGCCCCCTTCTAGAAATAAGCCGCGCCACGTTGGAGAAGCTCAAGGCGCGGGGCCAGCAGGCATTTGGCAAGCCGGCGCTCCCGATCGGTCCCACGGTCGGCAAGATTCAGGCTCTTCCGGACGAGACGCTTCAGGTCGGCGGCCATTCGCTCAAGTGCCAGCACATCAAAGTTGTTGGCGCCGGAGGCCAAAGTGCCGAGGCTTGGATAAACGAAGAGATAGTTCCGTTCGGGCTGGTGAAGCTCGTAAGTGGCGAGGAGAGCGTCGTCTTGCTCGATTACGGAAAAGGCGCCAAACCGTCGCTCACCGGCCAGGCCAGCCAGGTCACCGTGGAGTAGGAGGCCAAGATGACAAGAGAAATCATCACCACCTCGGGGGCGCCAAAGGCCATCGGCCCGTACTCTCAAGCGGTGAGGGCCGGAGGGCTCGTCTTCACCTCCGGACAGATAGCGCTGGACCCGGAAACCGGAGCGGTGGCGGGCCAGGACGTCGAGGCACAGACGCGAAGGGTGCTGAATAACCTGAAGGCCGTCCTCGGCGCGGCCGGGAGTTCAATGAACCTGGTGGTCAAGACGACCGTTTACCTTAAGGACATGGGTGATTTCGCCGCCATGAACGCCGTCTATGGCGAGTTTTTCACCGGCGATCCTCCGGCGCGCTCCACCGTCGAGGTGGCGAGGCTTCCCAAGGACGTCCTCGTCGAGATAGAAGCCGTGGCGCTGGTACGAGAATAATCACCACGAACAGAAGAGCCGGAGAGTCCTTGGCTCTCCGGCCCGCGGCTTTGTTTGCGATCACCCGCTATTTGCAGTGAGCCATGATGCCCTGGTACTCTGCCGAAGAGAGCAGCCCGTTGATGACGTCAACGCGCTTGGTTTTCTTCTCTTGCAGTTTCGCGAGCATGAGCTGCATGCCGGCCTCGTCCGGCTCCCTTCCGAGCACGGCCTGGTAGGCGTCACGGACGAACTGCCGGTCGCTCTTGTTCCTTGCAACGTATTCCTGCGAGGAGAAAAACTGCCTGTAGATGTCTTCTCTCGTCGTGTTGGAACCCATTTTCCCAAGCCACATCGCCATGCCGCCCTGGTCCGGTTGTCTTTCCAGGACGCTCTGGTAGAGGCCGGTGACGAACTGCTCGTTGTTGCCGCACGGCTTGCCGAAAGCGTTTTCCAGATTGACCGCCTCTGGGATGGCCGGCTTCGGCGCTTCGGCTGGCGGCTCTGTCGCCACGGGAGCTTGGGCCGTCTCGGTGGAAGAAGGCGGCTGAGTCTCGGCCGGAGGCGGTGTCTCTTTGGGTTGCTTGGGGGCCGGAGGCTGCTTCGGCGTCTTTTTCACGGGAGCCGGTTCGGCTGGCGGGTTTGCCGCCT